>NZ_JBEZMA010000002.1:0-339929 GCF_040652415.1 Streptomyces sp. NPDC048255 | reverse complement strand
CGATCTGGCCGGGCCCGGCCAGATCGACGGGACAGCCCCTACCGGCCCATGCTCAGGCCGTCCTTGGCCGCGCCGCGGCTGAGGACGGCTTCGGAGATGGCCTCCTGGGCGGTCCGGTAGTCCTCGTGGTCGGGGTGGGCGGCGAGGCCCGCGGGGAGGTTGACCACCCGGCCCGCGCCCCGGTCCATCCACTGGGGGACGAACTCGGCCTTGGTGACCTGCCAGCGCTGTCCGGCCGCGGCCGGCGGGGCGAAGGTGAAGCGGCCGATGGAGCCGTAGCCGCCGCGCGCGTCCTCCTCGCCGGAGTGGTTGAACATCTGCCCGGCGACCTGGTCGCCCATGCCGTAGACGATCCAGGTCCCGTTGACCTTCTCGTAGGGCTGCGGGACGTGCGCGTGCGTGCCGAGGATCAGGTCGATGTCGGGGCGGCCGCCGGTCTGCGAGGCGGTCAGCGCCTTGCCGAGGGAGAGCTGCGTCCCGTCCGGCTCGGTCTGCCATTCCGTGCCCCAGTGCACGCTCACCAGGACCACGTCCGCGCCTGCCTTCCGAGCGGCCCGCGCATCCGCGACGATCTTGTCCTGCCGCATGAGGTTGACCGCCCACGGCTGTCCTTCGGGCATCGGGTAGCCGTTGGTGCCGTAGGTGTACGCGAGGTGCGCGACCTTGGCGGAGCCCGCCGTGTACGTGGTCACCGCGGCGGCCTCGGCGGCCGTACGGGCCGAACCGGCGTGCCCGAGCCCGACCTTGTCGAACCGGTCCAGCGTGCGTCGCAGCCCGTCGGCCCCGTCGTCCAGGGTGTGGTTCGAGGCCGTGGAGCAGCCGTCGTAGCCGGTGGCCTTGAGCGCGTCGGCGATCTCGGGCGGGGAGACGAAGGCCGGGTAGCCGGAGTAGGGGCCGCCGTCCTCGCCGTAGATGGTCTCCATGTGGCAGAGGGCCAGGTCGGCCGCGGAGACGACGGGTCCGACGCCGGAGAACATGGGTCTGAAGTCGTAGCCGTCCCCGTCCGCGTCGGCTGCGCCCTGCCGGATGATCGAGGTGTGGGGAAGGACGTCGCCGCTCGCGACGAGGGTGAACCCTTTGGCCGCGGGGGCTCCGGCGGCGGTGGACGGCGGGGCGCCGGAACCGGCGAGGCGGGCCGGTGCGGATTCCCCGGCGGCAGAGCAGCCGACGGCGGCCGACAGCAGGAGGGCCGCGAGGACGGCGGCGGTATGCCGGGTGCGCTTGATCATCTGCCGCGGCTCCCCTTAATAGGATTATTGGATTAGCTGCAATCCATAGAACGAGACGCGGCAAGTCAAGGAACGGCTCCGTCCGCTCCGTGCCCGCTCACTCCGATGGCGGCGCCGACGACGTGCGCGCGCCCCCACTCCCCCGCCGCCGCGGTGACGGCCGACCCGCCCTGCCGTTCGCCGTGCCGTTCGACCGTTCACCGACCGGTGCGGCCGCCCACCGGACGACCCGGGGGCTTGGGCGCAATGCCGGGGCCGGACGGTTCCCGGGCCGCTCCGTGCAGGTGAGGGTGGATCCGTCGCCCTCCCCAACGGAAGGCCCGCACCTCGGAAGGAGCCCCTCGTGCCGCTCTCCCCCACCCTCCTGCGCACGGACCCCGAGGCGCTGGCCGAACTCCAGCGCGACCACGGGCGGGCCCTGTTCGGATTCCTGCTCGGCCTCACGGCCGGCGACGCGCAGCGGGCGGAAGACCTCGTGCAGGAGACCCTGGTGCGCGCCTGGCAGCATCCCGAGGTGCTGGCCAGCGCGCACGAGTCCATGCGGCCGTGGCTGTTCACGGTGGCCCGGCGGCTCGCGATCGACGCCCGCCGGGCCCGGCTGTCCCGGCCGCAGGAGGTGGACCCCGAAGGGCTGGAGCAGGCCCCGGCGCCGGTGGACGAGGTGGCCGGATCGGTCACCGCGATCGACGTCCGGCGCGCCGTCGGCTCGCTCGGCCCGGAGCACCGGGAGGTGCTGATGCAGGTCTACTTCCAGGACCGGTCCGTCGCCGAGGCCGCGGCGGAGCTCGGCATTCCGGCCGGAACGGTCAAGTCCCGTACGTACTACGCCCTGCGCGCCCTGCGGAAGGGCCTCCAGGGGTACGGGTACGGCCTCGGCGCCTGAGGCGGCGCAGGGGAGGACGCGGGGAGCCGCAGGGGAGGGTGCAAGTACCGTCCCGAACGTGCACGGAACCGACACATTGCGCAAGAAAATCGGCACCAGACCGTGCAAGTTGAGTAAACATCCCCCGCTGCGGGAGCCGCTGGGGGAAGGCTCAGGACTTGACGGCGGGACGGCTCAACGCGCGGGAGAAGGTGGAACGGTGCAGCCCGAGGGTATGAACGGCACCAGTGACGGCGGGCTCGCGGTGCCCATGGCATGGCTCTACGCCGAGTACATCGCGGACGAACTGCTGCGCACGGGCCGGCTGATCCCGGTCAGCACCCTGGAGTTCCGGGCCGGACGCGACACGCTCGCGCTCACGATCTACCTCTCGGACGCGGCCGGTGAGCTCTCCGGGATCCGGGTGGTCTCGCAGCTCGACGAATGGCTGTCGCTGACGGCGTACGGGCACCCCTGGCGCGACTGGGTGCGCACCCGGTTCCTCGCGCTGGGCGAGGAGGCCGTGGAACGGGGCGAGGCCGAGGAGCCGGACCTGGAACTGGCCCGGGCGGCGTGGCGCTGGCTGGACCGCACCGAGCTGTTCGCCACCAACCTGGACCCCGGACGGCACGGCCACGCCGACACCCCGCCGGAACTGGACGAGAACGCCCGGGTCTGGACCCCGGCCTGGCAACTCGGCCTACCTCTGGGCCACTTGGCCATGCACCTGTTCTAAAGCCCGGACCCCGTCCGGGCACTGGCGCCCGGGGCCTCGGCCGGGTCCGTCACCAGGCCGGTGAAGTCGGCCTCGTTGCGCTCGGCCCGGGTGACGTACCACCGGGCGATGAGCCACATCACCGGGTACACCAGAAGCCCCAGCGCCGCCCAGACCAGCGGCCCCGACCCGGTCCCCGGCACGACGAACACCAGCGGCAGCGCCCCGACGAACAGGGCGAGCGCGCCCAGCGCCCACAGGGCGGCGCGCAGCTGGCTGCGCATGAGAGCCCGTACGTAGGTCGCGCCGAGGGTGGTCTGCTCGGAGATCTCCGAGCGGGCCGGGGTGTGCGCGGGCGCCCGGCGGCGGGTGCCCCGGGGGACCCCGGTGACGATCTCGCGCCGGGGCGGCGACTGCTGCTCCTCGGCCATGGCGCAGGAGTCTACGCAGCGCCGGGTCATTTGAGGAGACGCGAGAGCCTCCGGTCGGCGAGCGGCTTCCCGCCGGTCTGGCAGGTGGGGCAGTACTGGAGCGAGGAGTCCGCGAAGGACACCGAGCGGACGGTGTCCCCGCACACCGGGCACGGCTCGCCGTCCCGGCCGTGCACCCGCAGCCCGCTCTTCTTCTCGGCCTTGAGCTGCCCGGCGGCCACGCCGTGCGCCCGGCCGACGGCCTCGCGCAGGGTGTCCTGAACGGCCTCGTACAGGAGCGTGATCTGCTCCTCGTCGAAGGCGGCAGCCAGTTTGAACGGGGAGACCTTGGCCCGGTGCAGGATCTCGTCGCTGTACGCGTTGCCGATGCCGGCGACGACGCTCTGGTCGCGCAGGACTCCCTTGATCTGGCGCCGCTCCCCCGCGAGCAGGGCCGCGAAGGCGTCCCGGCCGAAGGCCTCGGCCAGCGGGTCCGGCCCGAGCCGGGCGATGCCGGGCACCTCCTGGGGGTCGTGCACCACGTACACGGCGAGCCGCTTCTGGGTCCCGGCCTCGGTGAGGTCGAAGCCGCCGCCGCCCTCCAGGGCGACGCGCAGGGCGAGCGGGCCCTTGCCGGGGCGCGGCGGCTGCGCGGGCAGGGTGTCCTGCCAGCGCAGCCAGCCGGCCCGGGCCAGGTGGGTGACGAGGTGGAGCTCGCCGACGGCCATGGCCAGGAACTTGCCGTACCGGGCCGTGGTCCCGGCCGGCTTGCCTTCGAGGGCGGTCACGGGCGGGTCGTACGTCTTGAGCACGCTCACCGCGAGCGGGTGGACGCGCTCCACCACCCGCCCGGTGAGGTGCTCGTCGAGGTACTCGCGCAGGGCCTCGACCTCCGGCAGCTCCGGCATGCTCCCAGCCTGCCGCCGCCTCAGGCGAAACGCGAGCTGGGCACGGGGCCCGGTGACGCGACGCGGTCGCGGGGCGCCGAGAGCCAGCCGGTGCTGATCCCTGTCACGAACGCCCGGAAGCCCTCGTCCGCGTCGTGCGGGGTCGCGCCGTCGCCCTCGTCCGGCTCGGTGTCCGCCGCCGCGATCTCGCGGGCGACGGCCTCCTCGGCCCGGTCCTCGTCCTGCCGGCGCGGGGCGACGTACTGGCACAGCAGGGCGCTGAAGTCCGCGCTCACCGCGGGCGGGTCGGTCCAGCAGGTGGCGTGCTCGTAGAGGATCTGGCCGTCGGCGCGCGCGTGCAGCGTACGGACGAGGTCCTGGTCGACGGCGTTGAGGTCGTGCGCGACGACGAGGGTGTCCGTACGGGTGGGCTCGTACGGCACCACGGGCAGCCCGAGCACCTGCGCGGCGGCGAGCCCGAGGATCCGGTCGGACCGGCCGGGCAGCAGCGAGACCGTGCCGGGGGCGCGTCCGGCGGCCTCCAGCGCGATCACGAGCCGGGCCAGGCCGCGGCGGCACTGCTCGGGGCTGTCGCCGAGGTAGGCGTACCGGCCCGTCATGCCGGCGTCCCAGCCGTACGGGGAGAGGGTGCCGAGCAGGCCGCCGGTGAGGCCGTAGTGCCAGCCGCGCAGGTCGGCCGCGCCGAGCGGGTCGGGGTGCCCCGCCGTGCGCTGGGCCCGGCGGGACTGGCTGCTGCGCAGTACCTGGCGCGCCTGGCGCTCGCGGGCGCCCGACCACTGGGGGTCCTCGGGAGCGGGGAGGCCGAGGAGCAGCCCCTCCGCGGTGTCCAGGTCCCCGGCGAGCAGGGTGTGGTGGACCAGGAGGTACGTCTCGGGCCAGGCGGGCAACTGCGCGCCGCGGGCGGCGAGGAGGCCGGCGGCCTCGGCGTGCCGGTGTTCGTCCTCCAGCGCGGAGACCAGTTCGGCGAGCAGCGGCCGGGAGTCGGGGAGCGTCCTCAGTGCCTCGCGCAGCGGAGCGACGGCGAGGAAGGCGATGCCGCGTTCGACGCAGCCGTAGCCGAGGTCGTAGAGGGCCTGGGGGTCCTGCGGCCGCTCGGCGGCGGCCGCGGCGGCTGCGGCCAGGTCCTCGAACCCGGCGGCACCGGCCAGGGCGCGGGTGGCCTCGGCGAGTTCGGGGAGGGACATCGTCTCGGCGTGCGGCCGCAAGGACCGTACGGCTCCGGGCAGATCGCCGTTCTTCAGCAGTCGGCGCACGTCTTCCATGGCGTTGGTCATCGCCCTCGATCCTCGGGGACCGCGGGCGCACCCCGCAACGGACTTTCCGCGGTCCCGGACCGGGGGCAGGGCCTCAGGTCATGAGGAACTCGCACCACACGCACTTGCCGCTGCCCCGCGGTTCCACGCCCCAGTCGTCCGCCAGGCGGTCCACGAGCATCAGGCCCCGTCCCGAGACGCCCGAATCCCCTGCTTCGCGGCGCCGCGGCAGCGCGCTGGAGCGGTCCTCGACCTCGACCCGCAGCCGCCGTTCGGGGCCGGTCAGGACGCGCAGGGTGACGATCGCCGGGCCGTCGGTGTGCATCAGGGCGTTCACGATGAGCTCGTCCGCGACCAGCTCGATCTCGTCGGCCCGTTCCCGCGCGCCCCAGGCGCGGACGGCCGCTCCGATCATGTGGCGGGCCGCGACCAGGGCCTCCGGGTCGCCCGGCGCCACGTGCTGCTGGAGGCGGCCGCCGCCCGGCGGGAGGTCCTCGATGTCGCGGCGCAGCAGGAGCAGGGCCATGTCGTCGTCCCCGCCGCGGTCGTCGACGACCCCGCACAGCCGGTCCGCCAGCAGTTGCAGGTCCGCGGGGCCGCTGCGGATCAGCGCGGTGAGCAGCTGGATTCCGTCGTCGAGGTCGGCTCCGGGCTGTTCCACCAGGCCGTCCGTGCACAGCAGGATCGTTTCCCCCGGGTCCAGTTCCACCGTGGTCACCGGGTATTCGAGGCGGCCGAACTCCGCCGACAGGCCGAGCGGCATCCCGCCGCGCACCGGGAGCCTGCGGCAGTCCCCGTCGCGGGTGCGCAGCAGGGGGTCGATGTGACCGGCCCGGACCAGCTGGAGCACGCCCGTCGACAGGTCCGCCTCCACGTACGTGCAGGTCGCGAAGCGGTCGGTGTCGAGCTCGTGCAGGAAGACCGACGCCCGGGCCATGACGGTGGCCGGCGAGTGCCCTTCGGCGGCGTAGGCGCGCAGCACGATGCGCAGCTGGCCCATGACCGCCGCCGCGTGGGTGTCGTGGCCCTGCACGTCGCCGATGACCGCCCCGACCCGGCCGCCGCTGCGGGCTCCGGCCTGGGAGACGCCGGGCAGCGGGATGACGTCGTACCAGTCGCCGCCGATGTCCTGGCCCATCCGGGCGGAGCGGTACCGCACGGCGATCTGCCCGCCCGGCACCGAGGGGATCCGCCGCGGCAGCATGGCCTGCTGGAGGCCTTCGGCCAGATCGTGTTCCTGCTCCAGCAGCATCGCCCGCTGGAGGCTCTGCGCGATGCTGCTGCCCAGCGCGACCAGCAGGTTCCGCTCGTCCTGGGTGAAGCCGTCCTTGTCCTGGTACAGCAGCCCGATCGCGCCGATCGGGCGGGCCTGGGCGATCAGCGGCAGATAGGCGGCCGCCGAGATGTCCATGTACGAGATCTTCGCCCAGAGCCCGGGATAGCCCTGGGCGAACTCCTGCGCCGAGTCGAGGAAGCGCGGCTGGAGCGAGCGGACGACCTCGCTCATCGGGTACGGCTCGTCGATGCGCGTGTAGCGGGTGCCGGGGACGAAGCTGCCCTGCGGTCCCTCGGCGACGAGGTGGATGCGGCCGGCCTCGACGAGACCCATCACCATGCCCATCGAGCCGAGCCGCTCCAGGCCGTGGGCGTCGCCGAGCGCGTCGATGACGTCCTGGACGGTGCGGGCGTGCGCGAGGGCGGCGGTGGTGCTCTCGACGACGGACGTCTGGCGGCGTCTTTCCTCGTCGAGACCGAGCCGCTCGGCCGAATGACTGAGCTCCTCGGTCGCGTCGCGGACGATGCCGATGATCCGGTACGGGCGCCCGTCCGGGCCGCGCATGACGCGGCCCTGGGTGTGGGTCCAGCGCAGCCGGCCGTCGCGGCACCGGATGCGGAAGTAGGCGCCGTAGGTGTCCTCGCTGCTCTTGAGGGCGCTGGAGACGAGGGCGTCGAGCCGGGTGGCCTCAGCGGCCGGGACGCGCGGCGAGAGGGATTCCGGCCGCCCGTCGTACTCCCCGGCGGCCGTGTCGAAGACGTCCAGGGCCGCCGAGTCCAGGTGCATGAGGCCGGTGACCAGGTCCCAGTCGAAGCTGCCCATCCGGTTCAGTGCCAGCGACCGGTCCGGATGTGCGGGCCAGTCGTCCGGGAGGGAAACGGTGCTCGGCACCGGTCCACCATGACACACGGGCCGGTCAGGCGCTCTCCAGGGAGTAGCCGGGGTCCGAGGGGTCCAGTGACGGATCCAGTGACGGGTCCAGTGACGGGTCCAGTGACGGGTCGGGGACGGCGCCCGGATCGTGCTCCTCGTCCGGCGAAGGGATCGTGCCATCGGATTCCAGCGGGACCTCCGGGACGTCCGGGAAGGGCGACGTCGGGTCGTACGGCAGGCCGGACATCCCGTCGGACGGCAGGTCGGACATGCCGTCCGACGGAAGCTCGCCCGGCTGGTTCGACGGCAGGTCCGGACGGGTGTCCGGACGCGCCTCCTGGCTGGTGCCCCGGTCCGGCGGGCAGTCCGTCGCCCGGGGGAGCGGGGCGGGCGCCGCGGGGGTGCCCGGCGCACTGGGACGGCCGGGCTCCGTCGGCGGAGCCTTCTCCGTCGCCCGGGCGGGCGGGGCGATCTCCGTCGCCCGGGGGGGCGGGAGCGGGGTGGGCGCCGCGGGGGTGCCCGGGGCGCTGGGACGGCCGGGCTCCGTCGGCGGAGCCGTGCGGGCCAGGCCGTTGGTCGGGCAGGGGTCGGACGGTGTGGTTCCGCGGGGGTTGGCGGGCCCGTTCGGGATGCCGTCCGCCGGGTCGTACGGGGGGACCACCTGCGGGGTCCGGTCCTGGGCCCCGTCGTCGCCGGTCTTGCGCTCGATCCAGGTGTTGTCGGCGATGTTGACGATCACCAGGTTGTTGATCACGTGGGGGGTCGGTTCGATCACGACGACCTGGTTGGGCTGGTAGCCGCTCCACGGCTCGCCCTTGTGCACCGGGGAGCCCTTGGCCGCGAGCGGGGACTGGAGCGGATTGCCGCACGCGCAGCGCACCCGCGGCATGCCGTGGTCGTCGACGAGGACGGCCGTGCCCGCCTGGAGGACGGACTGGAAGCTGTCGGCCCGGCCGTCGAGGAAGCCGTGGCTGGTGACCCGGGTGTCGGCGCGGAGCACGACGGGGGTGAGGCCGCGCAGGAAGTCGGGGATCTTCGCCTGTTCGATGCCGGAGACCGCGGCGAAGGCGCGGGCCTTGGGCTCGTCGGCGGTGAGGTAGCGGACCTGCTGCTCCACGTCGCAGCTGCCGAGCCGCTGGGTGCCGCCGTACAGGCCCGGGGTGGCCGCGTTCACGGTGCGGATGCCCCGTCCGGTCGGGTTGGGCAGCGGGGGCTGTACGGGGGCGGACTCGCGGGTGGCGGAGGAGGCCGTGAAGGGTGCGGGGCCGGCGGCGGCCACGGGTTCGAGGTAGACCTCCTGGCTCTCGGATCCTGCCGTGCTCACGGTCTCGTCGGAGCCGCCGCAGCCCGCGGCGAGCAGGCCGAGGACTGCCAGGAGGGCGGCTCCCGCGGGTCCGTGACGGCGCGGCGCCTGACGAGGTGTCGGAGGTGTCAGTGCGTGCACGCGATTCTCCCTTTCGCCCCGGTTGCTTCCTCTTGTCTGCCGCATCCTCGCGACCGCCGCAACCGGAAGAGCGTCTTGAACATGTTCAAGGAACCTCGTAGAGTCACCCATGTGAGTTGAACGCGTTCAAAGCGTTGATCCGCACTTCGGGGGAGTCCGCGTGACGGTACTGGTGAACCTGATCGTCACCCTGGGCATGCTCTACGTCCTGCCCGCCGGCCTGCACCTGATCGACCCGGCCGGGCTGCGCTGCACCGCCCGGCTCTGGCCCCTGCTCGCCGCCCCCGGGGCCGTGTGCCTCTGGCTGCCGCGCGGGGCCCTCGCCACCTCGCTCGCGGCACTGTACGCGGCGGCCACGCTGGCCCTTGCGGCGCGGGCCCCGGCCCGGCTGCTGCGCAACCTCCGCCGGGCCGCCGCCGGCGGACCCCGGGCGCTCTCCCCGCCCGAGGTCGCCGTGCTCACGGCCCTGGCCTCGCCGTCGGTCGCCGGAGTGGCCCTGGTCGCCGAACGGGCCGGACACCGGCTCTTCGGCTTCGACCTCGACATCCTGGCGCTGACCGTGCCGCACTTCCACTACGCCGGGTTCGCGGCCGCCCTGGTCGCCGGGCTGGTCTGCCGGGCGGCGGCGCCTGGTGCCTGGGCCGCCGGGGCTGCGTACAGCGTCCCCGCCGGCACCGTGCTCGTGCTCCTCGGCTACTTCGTCGACGACTGGGCCGAGCTGGCGGGCGCGGTGGTCCTGACCGGCGGGATGTGGGCCGTGGCCCTGCTGACCTGGCGGGAGATCCGGCCCCCGGCCCGCGACCGGACCACCCGGGCCCTGCTGGCGGTCTCGGCGGCCGTCCTCGTCGCCACCATGCTGCTCGCCCTGTGGTGGGCGGCCGGCGAGGCCACCGGCATCACGCACCCCACCCTGACCTGGATGGCCGCGACCCACGGCCTCGGCAACGCGCTCGGCTTCGCCCTGTGCTCGGTGCTGGCCTGGCGCCGGCTGACCGAAGACGCACCCAACCGTCCGGAGGAGACCACCCCATGACCCGACTCATCGGCGCCGGCCGCAGCATGTTCAGCTACCCCGACCGGGGTGCGACCGCCCACAGCCCCCTGCCCGCCGGATACAACCACCTGCGCCACCGCACCCGGATAGGGCAGGGACGGGCCGTCTTCGAGAGCGCCGGAATCGCGGTCACCACCTTCCACGCCCACCGGACCTCGGGCATGCGGATCCGGGCCGATGCCGGCGCCGTCCGGCCAGGCAGCCGCGTGGAGGTCGGCATCGGCCTGGGCGCGCTGCGGATCACCGCTCCGTGCGAGGTGATCTGGACGGCGTACGAGCCCGCCCGCATCGGCTTCGCCTACGGAACCCTGGAGGGCCACCCCGAGAGCGGGGAGGAGTCCTTCGTCGTGGACATGGACGCCGACGGCACGGTGTGGTTCACGGTGACCGCCTTCAGCCGCCCCGGCCGCTGGTACACCCGGCTCGCGGGCCCCGCGGTCCCCTTCCTCCAGCTGCGGTACGCGCGCCGGCTGGGCCACACCCTGCGCAGGCTGGCCACCGCTGCCTGACCGGCCCGATACTGGAGACGATGGACTGGTTCACGGCGCCCGGGTACTGGCTGGGCCGGCTGGTCTTCCAGCGGGCCCTGGCCGGTGTCTACCTCCTCGCCTTCATCGGGGCCGCCCTGCAGTTCCGGGCCCTGATCGGGGCGCACGGCATGCTGCCCGTGCCGCGCTACGTGCGGTACGTGCCCTTCAGGCGCGCCCCGAGCCTGTTCCAACTGCGCTACTCGGACCGGCTCTTCGCAGGCTGCGCCTGGGCCGGTGCGGCGCTGGCCGCCGCACTGGCCGCGGGGGCCGGGGACGAGGTGCCGCTGGCCGTGGCCATGGCCATGTGGGCCCTGCTGTGGCTGCTCTACCTCTCCATCGTGAACGTGGGGCAGACCTGGTACTCCTTCGGCTGGGAGTCCCTGCTGCTGGAGGTGGGCTTCCTCGCCGTCTTCCTCGGCAACGCCCGGACCGGGCCGCCGGTGCTGGTGCTGTGGCTGCTGCGCTGGGTGCTCTTCCGGGTGGAGTTCGGCGCGGGGCTGATCAAGATGCGCGGGGACCCCTGCTGGCGCAAGCTCACCTGCCTGTACTTCCACCACGAGACGCAGCCGATGCCGGGGCCGCTGAGCTGGTTCTTCCACCATCTGCCCAGACCCCTGCACCGGGTGGAGTGCGCCGCCAACCACGTCACCCAACTGCTGGTGCCGGTCCTGCTGTTCACCCCGCAGCCGGTGGCCTCGTACGCCGCCGGGACCATCGTGGCCACCCAGCTGTGGCTCGTGCTGTCGGGGAACTTCGCCTGGCTGAACTGGCTGACGATCACGCTGGCCCTGTCGGCCGTCGACTTCACCGGGCTCGCGGGCGCTCCCCCGGCCGCCGCCTCGCGCGCGGCGCCGGTGTGGTTCGTGGTCCTGGTCTGCGCCGTGACCGTCCTGGTGCTGGTGCTGAGCCGGCATCCGGTGCTCAACATGGTCTCGCGGCGCCAGGTGATGAACCGCTCCTTCGACTCGCTCCACCTCGTCAACACCTACGGGGCCTTCGGCACGGTGGGCCGGATCCGCGACGAGGTGGTGGTCGAGGGCACCGCCGACCGGATGCCGCTCGCCGACGGGGACTGGCGGGAGTACGGCTTCAAGGGCAAACCGGGCGGACCGCGCAGGATTCCGCGCCAGTTCGCCCCGTACCACCTGCGCCTCGACTGGCTGATGTGGTTCGCCGCGCTCTCCCCCGGCTACGCGCGCGACTGGTTCGGGCCGTTCGTGGAGCGGCTGCTGGCGGGCGACCGCGACACGCTGCGGCTGCTGCGCCACAACCCCTTCCCCGACGCCCCGCCCCGCTACGTCCGGGCCCGTCTGTACCGCTACCGGTTCACCACCTGGCGGGAGCTGCGCGAGACGGGCGCCTGGTGGCACCGCACGCTGCTGCGCGAGTACCTGCCGCCGACCCGTCTCGCGGACGCCGCCCGGTCAGAGCCCGAGTAGCTCGGCCTCCCGCTCCGCGGAGATGCCCTTCTGCGGCCGGTCGGGCCGGTGGGGGGCCACGCCGCCGAGCGACCTCAGCCAGGCCCAGGTGTCGGCCACCGTCTCCTCCACGGGCCGGCACACCAGGCCCGCCTCCAGGGCCTTGGTGACGTCGGCGCCGAACATGTAGTCGTGCAGCTCGCCTTCCGGGAGCCAGACGGGAAGCTCGGTCCAGGGCTCGATCCCGGCCGCCTCGATGACGGAGGCGTCGGTCCAGCGCGCCTCGGCCACGGCTCCGGTGGCGGCGGCGCAGGCGTCCAGGAAGCTGCCCATGGTGGCGTGGCCGGGCGGGGAGACCAGGTTGTACGCACCTCCGCGTCCGGCGGCCGCCGCGTCCAGGGTCCAGCGCGCGAGGTCGCGCACGTCGACGTACTGGAGCGGCAGGCCGGGGCGTCCGGGCGCGAGGAAGGGGCCGCCCCGGGCCAGCCGGTTCAGCCACCAGGGCAGGCGGCCCACGTTCTCGTACGGGCCGATGATCAGCCCGGCGCGGACCAGCAGGGCGCGGTCGCCGAAGGCGTCCAGGGCCGCGAGTTCGCCGCCCCGCTTGTCCTCGGCGTAGGCGACGGACCCGGCGTCGGGCGAGCCTTCGACGATCGGGCCGTCCTCGGCGAGGCCGGCCGGGGCCGGGTACGCGTACACCGAGCGGCTGGAGATGTACGCGTAACCTCCGACCCGGCCGCGCAGCAGGCGGGCGCTGTCACGGACGGCGGTGGGGGCGCCGCTCCAGGTGTCGACGACGAGGTCCCACTCCCCCGTGGCGAGGGCGTCCAGACCACCGGGGGCGGTGCGGTCCCCGTGCAGGGCCGAGGTGCCCGGCGGGGGCGCGTGGTGGCCCCGGTGGAAGACGGTCACCTCCCAGCCCCGGGCGAGGGCGTCCTCGGTGATCGCGCGTCCGACGAATTCGGTACCACCCAGCATCAGCAGCTTCATGCGGATCACCCTGCCGGTGCGGCGGGGCCCGCGGAAGCCTTGATCGCCCTCAGCGATGACGCTCACGGCGTACGGGATGCGGGAACCCCCGGCGCCCTGCCCCGGCCGGGCAGGGCAGCGCCCCCGGCACCGGTCGGGCGGGGGCGCTCGGGCTCGCGGCCCGGGGTCAGTCGATGCCGGGCAGGATGTGCGACTCCGCCAGGTCGTCCTCGTATCCCGCCAGCCTGATCGGGGCGGACCGGGCCCAGACCTCGAGACTGCCGAGCTCATCCGAGCGGGGGTTGTTCTTCCGCACCGTAGCTTCCAGCAGCACCTGGTCGGGCTTCTTCGTATCTGTCACCGCGCACTCCTTTGTGTCGCGTAACCCGGCAGGCGAACCGCGCCGGGCAAGGGAGAAAGGGATACCGGACGCGGTGGCGCCATGGTGGAGCTTGGCCCGGTTGGGGCCGTCTTGATGCCCCTCAGAGTACACATATGAGCGCACCCCCGCTCGATGGAAAGGCAAAATCCACACCGCCCGCTTGTTTTCGCCGCGAGTTCAGCAAGTCGTGGGCCGCGGTGTCCATGACGGATGGTCTGCTCGACGCCGGCATACGCGACGGAGGGAGCGGCCGGTGACGAAGTCCGGTGTGGTGGCGGTCAGTTGTGTCGAGGAGCTGATGGAGATGCTGCTCGCCTGCCGCGGTGCCTGGGACACGCCCGACCGCAGCGGGGACCCGGTCGACCTGCACGACCACGGGCTCCAGACGGCGGCCCTGTTGCGCCGCTCACACCCCGCAGACAAGGAACTCCAGGTCGCGGGCCTGGTCCACGACCTCGGCCATTTGCTCCGTCCGGGTGACGACGCCGGCCACGCCGACCACGCGGCGGCGGCCCTGCGCCCGCTGCTGGGCGAGCGGGTGGCCCGGCTGGTACGGCTGCACGTGCCGGCCAAGCGCTACCTGGCCGCGGTGGAGCCGGAGCGGGCGCTGTCCCCGCAGAGCGCGCTGACCCTGCGGGCCCAGGGCGGGGTGATAGGCGAGGCGGAGATCCGCGCCTTCGCGGCCGACCCGGACGCGGAGGCCGCCGTGACCCTGCGCCAGGCGGACGACGCGGGCAAGGTGCCGGGCCTGGACGCGGGGTCGATGGAGGACTGGCGGCCGGTCCTGGAACTGGTGGCCGCGTCCTCTTCTTCCTGTTCCTCCTGAGGGCCCGGTCCGCAGGTGCGTGCTGCGGCCGCCGGGCCCCGGGGTTCCTACCAGTTGGCGGGGGCGTAGTCCTTGAGGAAGACTCCGAACAGGTCTTCGCCCGCCTCGCCGCGGACGACGGGGTCGTAGACCCGGGCCGCGCCGTCGATCAGGTCGAGGGGGGCGTGGAAGCCCTCCTCGGCGAGGCGCAGCTTGTCGAAGTGCGGGCGCTCGTCGGTGATCCAGCCGGTGTCGACCGAGGTCATCAGGATGCGGTCGGTCTGGAACATCTCCTGGCCGCTGGTCCGCGTCACCATGTTCATCGCGGCCTTGGCGGCATTGGTGTTCGGGTGGCCCGCGCCCTTGTAGCCGCGGCTGAAGACGCCCTCCATCGCCGAGACGTTGACGACGTACGCCCGGCCGCTGGACGACTTGCGGGCGGCATCGGCCATGGCCGGCCGGAGCGCGCTGATCAGGATGAACGGCGACGTGTAGTTGCACAGCTGGGTCTCGAGCAGCTCCACCGGGGAGATCTGGTCGATGGTCTGCACCCAGGTGTTGCTGTCGACGACGTCGGGCAGCAGGCCGCCCGCGTCGATGGCGGTGCCGGCGAGGTGCCGCTCCAGGCTGGCGTTGCCGGCGACCAGGGCGAGGTCGGCGACCTTCTGTGCCTCGAGCCCGCTCACCCCGACGGGCAGCGCCGCCAGGCCGTCGACCGCGCCGGAGTTGAAGGCGCCGATGACGTGGTGGGCGGGGAGCTCACCGGCGGGCAGCGGGGCGGACTCCCCCTCCACCAGCGCCGCGTAGGCGGTGGGCAGGCGGCGCACGGTCTGCGTCGCGTTGTTGATCAGGATGTCGAGCGGACCGGCCGCCGCCACCTGGTCGGCGAGGGCCACGGCCTGGGCCGGGTCGCGCAGGTCGATGCCGACGACCTCCAGGCGGTGCATCCAGTCCCCGGAGTCCTCCATCGCCTTGAAGCGGCGGATGGCGTCCTTGGGGAAGCGCGTGGTGATCGTGGTGTGGGCGCCGTCGCGCAGCAGCCGCAGCGCGATGTACATGCCGATCTTGGCCCGGCCGCCGGTGAGCAGCGCGCGCTTGCCGGTGAGGTCGGCACGGGCCTCGCGCCTGGCCCGGTTCTCGACGGCGCACTTCGGGCAGAGCTGGTGGTAGAAGTAGTCGACCTCGACGTACCGCGTCTTGCAGATGTAGCAGGAGCGCGGGCGCTGGAGTATCCCGGCGATCCGGCCGGACTCCGTGACCGAGGAGGGCAGGAGGCCCTCGGTCTCGTCGTCGATGCGCTCGGCGGAGCCGGTCGCGGTCGCCTCGGTGACGGCCTTGTCGTTGGCGGTCTTGGCGGCGCGGCGCTCCTGGCGGCGGCGCTGCTTGACCGTGCGGTAGAGCCCGGCGGTGGCGCGGCGTACCGTGACAGCGTCGGGGTGGTCGACGTCGAGCTTGTCCAGCTCGTCGAGCACGCTGAGGCAGAGCTCCAGCCGCTCGGGGTCGATGCCCGGTCCGTAGTCGTGGCTTTCCTCGGTCACCGTCATGGCCGCTGCCGTTCCTTGTTCACTGGTCCGCATCCGCCTGCTGCGGAAGTCCCCAAAAGGGAAACTGTACGGATTCCCCGCGCCCGGAACCAAACCCGATCACGTACCCCTCACGCTCCGCGAACCCGGTGTCACCTCACGGAGCGGTGACCGCGCGCGGCGGGAGCGCGCCGGCGGGGATCTGTACTGCCTCTGTACTGCGCCCGCACTACCTCTGCAGTGATCGCGTACTCCGTCTGGACTATGCCTGGAGGATGACTCGTGACCTCCTCCGGGAGGAGGAACAGATCGTCCTGGTGGGGCATTGTGGAACTTATGAGTGCCCTAGCGCTGTCGGTCGTTCTCTGCCTGGTGTCCGCCCTCGCGTACGCCGGTGGTGCGATCGTCCAGGAACGGGTCGCGGCGAGCACGCCGGACCGGACGTACGCTCCGCTGCGCCGGGCCGGGTGGTGGGTGGCGGTCGGGCTGAACGGCCTCGGCGCCCTGCTGCACGTGGTGGCGCTGGCCTACGGACCGCTGAGCCTGGTGCAGCCGCTCGGCGCGCTCACCATCGTCTTCGCACTGCCGATGGCGGCGTTCTTCGTGGGGCGCCGTGCGGGTACGGCGGCCTGGCGCGGGGCGCTGCTGGCCACGGTGGGCCTGGCCGGGCTGCTGGCCCTGACCGGCGGGGACGGCCGGGCGGAGCAGGCGCTGGCGGGCTCCGAGCGGAGCCTGCTGCTGATCGCGACCGGGGCCGGGGCGGCCGCGTTGTTCCTGGCGGCGCACCGGATGCACCGGCCGGTGCTGCACAGCGTGCTGCTGGCCTCCGCGGCCGGCCTGTCCTTCGGCATGGCCTCGGTGTTCACCAAGTCGGTGGCCGAGAGCTTCACCGCCGACTCCCCGGGCGCCCTCGGGCCCGACCTCGCGGCCATCGCCGTACTGGCCGCGGGCGGGCTGCTGCTGTCCCAGGCGGCGTACCGGGGGGCCGGGCTGACCGCGCCGCTGGCCACGGTGACCGTGGTCAATCCGGTGGTCGCGGCGGTGGTCGGCATCTCCCTGTTCGACGAGGGCTTCCGGTACGGGGCCGCGGGCACGGCGGCGGCGCTGGCGAGTGCCGTGCTGGCGGCGTCCGGCCTGATCCTCCTCACCGCCGTGCCCGCGCACGTGCGCGGGTCAGATGGTGACCCCATGTCCGCGGAGGTACTTCAGCGGGTCGATGTCGGAGCCGTAGCCGGGTCCCGTGCGCATCTCGAAGTGCAGGTGCGGTCCGGTGGTGTTGCCGGTCGAGCCGGAGCGGCCGATCCGCTGGCCGCCCGAGACCTGCTGCCCGGCCTTGACCCCCAGCGCCGACAGGTGCGCGTACTGGGAGTAGCGCCCGTCGGTGTGCCGGATGACGACCTGGTATCCGTACGATCCGGCCCAGCCCGCCGAGACGACCTGACCGGGGCCCACCGACTTGACGGAGGTCCCCGTCGCCACCGGGAAGTCGACGCCCGTGTGGTAGCCGCTGGACCAGGAGGAGCCGGAGACGCGGTAGGCGGTTCCCAGGGCTGCGTCGACGGGGGCCGAGTAGCTGCCCGCGGCCGGCTTCTGCTGCGCTGAGGCGGGCGCGGGCTTCTCGGCGGGCTTTGCCGCGGGCTTCTCGGCGGGCTTCTCCACGGACTTGGCCGCGGGCTTCTCGGCCTGCTTGGCGGCGGGCTTCTCAGCCGGCGGCTGGGCGGCGGGCTTCTGCGCCGCCGGTGGAGCGCCTGTGGCGGGGGCCGGCACGGGCTCCGCGGTGCGCGGCGGCTTCTCCGGGTTCTGGGCGGGCGGTGCGGCGGTGATCCGCAGGGTGAGCCGCTGGCCGGGGAAGATCAGGTTCGGGTCGGCGCCCACGGTGGCCCGGTTGGTCTCGTACAGGGCCTGCCAGCCGCCCTCGACGTGCTGCCGGGTGGCGATCGCCGAGAGGGAGTCGCCGGGCGCGACGACGTAGGGGCTCGGCAGGACGGGGGTGCCGGTCGGCCGGGGTGCGACGCTCTGCTGGGGCGCGGCCGCGCGGGCCTGCTGCGCCTGGGGCTTCGCCGCCTGCCCCGGTATCTGTGGGGCGAGGGCCGGGGCCGGGCCGCTGCGGGAGAGTCCGGCCTGCTTGCCGCAGGCGGGCCAGGCCTGCGGCCCCTGCCCCTTGAGGACCTTCTCGGCGACGGCTATCTGCTGGTCCTTGGTGGCCAGGTCCGCGCGCGGGGCGTAGACGGTGCCGCCGAAGGCCCGCCAGGTGCTCTGGCTGAACTGGAGGCCGCCGTAGTAGCCGTTCCCGGTGTTGATGCGCCAGTTGTTGGTGGACTCGCAGGCGGCGACCTTGTTCCAGGTGTCCACCGAGGCGGCGTGGGCGGCTCCGGCACCGATGAGCGGGAGCGCTATCCCGGCGCCGCCGGCGGTGAGAGCGAGCGAGGCCCGGTTGATGCTGCTCGGCTGATACCGGCGGTGCCGGCCCCGTACACCCATGGGAGCCCCCATCGAAGACATCAGGAACCGCACAACCTAACGCCACGCACAGGGCTTGACAAGGGGCGCAACAGGGCGCGCTCAAGCCGAAATTGACGCTCTGTCGACGTGTGGGAGACCGGCGGCACGGGGTGGCGGGGTAGCGTCGGCACTCCCCGCACATCGAAGCACGCAGGAGCGCACGCAATGAGCACCAGCACAGCCCAGATCGGCGTCACCGGGCTCGCGGTGATGGGCAGCAACCTCGCCCGGAACTTCGCCCGGAACGGGTTCACCGTCGCCGTGCACAACCGGACCACCGCGAAGACCACGGCCCTGGTGGAGGAGTTCGGGCACGAGGGCGTCTTCGTGGCGGCCGGGTCGGCGAAGGAGTTCGTCGACGCGCTGGAGCGCCCCCGGCGCCTCGTCATCATGGTGAAGGCCGGCGAGCCCACCGACGCCGTCATCCGGGAGTTCGCCCCGCTGCTGGAGGAGGGCGACGTCGTCATCGACGGCGGCAACGCTCACTTCGAGGACACGCGGCGCCGCGAGAAGGAACTGCGCGAGCAGGGCATCCACTTCGTGGGCGTGGGCATTTCGGGCGGCGAGGAGGGTGCGCTGCTGGGCCCGAGCATCATGCCAGGCGGCTCGGAGGAGTCGTGGCGGTCGCTGGGCCCGCTGCTGGAGAAGATCGCCGCCAAGGCCGAGGACGGCACCCCGTGCACCTCGCACGTGGGCCCCGACGGCGCCGGGCACTTCGTCAAGATGGTGCACAACGGCATCGAGTACGCCGACATGCAGCTCATCGGCGAGGCCTACCACCTGCTGCGCGACGTGGCCGGCTACTCCCCCGAGAAGATCGCGGCGACCTTCCGGGAGTGGAACCGCGGGCGCCTGGACTCGTACCTGATCGAGATCACGGCGGAGGTGCTCGCGCACACGGACGCCGCGACGGGCCGCCCGTTCGTCGACGTCGTGGCCGACGCCGCGGAGCAGAAGGGCACCGGCCGCTGGACCGTGCAGATCGCACTGGACCTGGGCGTGCCGGTGTCGGGGATCGCCGAGGCCGTCTTCGCCCGGTCGGTCTCCGGCCACCAGGACCTGCGGACGGCCGCGCGCGGGCTGGCGGGCCCGACGGCCGCCGCGCTGTCCCCGGCGGCGGCGGATGCCTTCGCCGCGCAGGTGGAGCAGGCGCTCTACGCGTCGAAGATCGTCTCGTACACCCAGGGCTTCCACCAGATCCGGGCCGGTAGCGAGGAGTACGGCTGGGGCGTGGACCTGGGCGCGATGGCCTCGCTGTGGCGCGGCGGCTGCATCATCCGGGCGGCCTTCCTGGACAGGATCCGCGCCGCGTACGACGCCCGGCCGGACCTGCCGAGCCTGCTGGCCGACGAGAGCTTCGCCGCTGAGATCGGCGCGGCGCAGGACGACTGGCGGGCCGTGCTCGAGGCGGCGGTCGGCAACGGCATCCCGGTGCCCGCCTTCGCGGCCTCGCTGGCGTACTACGACGCCCTGCGCGCAGAGCGGCTCCCGGCGGCGCTCACCCAGGGCCAGCGGGACTTCTTCGGAGCGCACACCTACCGGCGCACCGACCGCGAAGGCTCGTTCCACACCCTCTGGAGCGGCGACCGCTCCGAGGTCCGTACGGACTGACGCGGGCGCAAGCCCTCAGCTCAGGGGCCCGGGCTGGGGAATCGGCGCGGGTCCCGGCGGCGGGGGTACGGGGTCCGGTTCGGGCACCGGCCCGGGGACGGGCGGTACGGGCCGCGGCATGGGCTCGGGGTCCGGGAAGGGGTTCGGCCCCGGCGTGGGGCCGGGCCCGGGCCCGGGCGGCTGCGGGTCGGGGACCGGTGGCTGCGTCTGGTCCGCCTCGCGCTCTTGCTCTTGCTTTTCCTTTTGCACCATGTGTCCCACCTTCCCGCGATCGAGGCGGGTACGCCGCCCGGCACGGCCCGATCAGGCGGGATGCGGGGAAAGCAGCCGCAGGCCGGCGGCCAGACCCGGGGCAGGGCTGGCGAGCACCGGGACGCGGGTCGCGGCCAGGTCCGCGGCGCCGGCCATGGAGACCTGGGCCAGGACGATGACGTCCGCGTCGGTGACGGCCTCGGCGGCCGCCGCCACCCGGGCGAGGCAGCCGGCGGTGTCCCCCGCCGCGAAGCGCTCCCAGGCCCCGGCGACCACGTGCGTACTGATCGACACCGGGGCTCCGGCGGCCTCCTCGGCCAGCAGCGCGCGGGTCGGCGCCAGGGTCGACTCCAGGGCGGCCAGTACGGCGATCCGCCGGCCCGTGCGCACGGCCGCCGCGGCCATCGGCCGGTCCACGCGCAGCACCGGGGCGCCCAGCGCGGGGGCGAGGGCCTCGGCCACCGCGCCGATCGTCGAGCAGGTGACCAGCACGGGACCCGGCCCGGCGTCGGCGAGCAGCCCCAGCAGGGCCGGAGCCACCGACTCGGGCCCGTCGGCGCGGGCCCGGTCCAGTAGCTCCGGCACCACCAGGTGCCGCAGTGCGGCCCCCGGGTGGTTCCGGTCGCGCAGCGCGTCGAAGACCGGGACGTGCACGGGCGAGGTGTGCAGCAGGAGCAGCCCCGTCACCACAGGTCCGCATCGGATGCGAGCTGCGCCTTGGCAGCCGCGACCACCGCGGCCGGCGCCCCGGGCGCCTCGTCGGGATGTTTGGCGGCCCAGCTCGCCGCGTAGGGACACAGCGGGACCACGGGCACGCCCTCGGCGGCGGCGATCCCGTAGAAGGTGCGCACCAGCCCCCCGGCGATCCCGCGGCCCTCGTGCTCCGGCTCGACGACGGTGTGCACCGCCACCAGTGCGTGGGGCGCCTCGGCGAGCACGAAGTAGGCGATGAACCCGACCACTGCCTCGCCCTCGACGGCGAGCAGCCGTCCGGCCTTCCGTTCGTCCTGGAACTCGATCGGCGTGCTCCGGTCCTGCGGCATGGTCCCCGACTCCCCTCAGCCAGCCACCGCGTGGGGGCTGCGCTCCTGATCCGTACCCGGCACCGGGGCGGAGGGATCCGCGCCCAGCTCGACGATCCGGTTGTCGCCGTCGACGTGCACGACGCGGGGCTCGAACACCCGGGCCTGGGCGTCCTCGATCTGCGCGTAGCTGATGAGGATGACGAGGTCCCCGGGGTGCACGAGGTGCGCGGCGGCGCCGTTGATCCCGATGACCCCGGACCCGCGCTCCCCCTCGATGACGTACGTCTCGAGCCGTGCCCCGTTGGTGATGTCCACGATGTGCACCAGCTCACCGGGCAGCAGATCAGCGGCATCGAGCAGATCGGCATCGACGGTCACGGAGCCGACGTAGTGCAGATCGGCCTGGGTGACGGTCGCCCGGTGGATCTTGGACTTGAACATGGTACGAAGCATGCGAATACTCCCGATATGTCTGCTCCCTGCCTGCTTCATGCAGGTCAAGGGCGGTCCCGGCACCCTACAACGACTCGCATCTCCGGTCAGCTCTCCCCAGGTCTTTCAGGAGCCGTACTGACCAATTGCTGACTCCTCTGACGCGCCCCGGTCATGACGCACCCCGGTCACGCCGCCCGGTCGTGTTCGGCCGCGTCCCTTCGGGGCATCCGTCGCGGGGCGCTCGCGCGGCGCCGGCGCGTGTCCCGCGGGATCGGGATATCAGTGGTCGCAGGCGGCGGTCGGCGGTGATCGCCACTCTTCGGAAAGGCTGGAACCCGGTGGCCGTCAAACCCGTTCCCGAAGGATATCCGCGCGTCACGCCCTACCTCTGTGTCGACGGAGCCGCGGCCGCGATCGACTTCTACGTCTCCGTGCTCGGCGCGAACGAGCGGATGAGGATGCCGGCGCCGGGCGGCAAGATCGGCCACGCCGAGCTGGAGCTGGGCAACTCGATCATCATGCTCGCGGACGAGTACCCGGACATGGGATTCCGCTCGCCGAAGGCCGTGGGTGGCACCCCCGTCACCCTGCACGTGTACGTCGAAGACGTCGACGCGGTCTTCGCCGACGCCCTCGCCCGCGGCGCCACCCAGCTGTCGCCGGTCAAGAACGAGTTCTACGGCGACCGCTCCGGGCAGATCGAGGACCCCTTCGGCCACCGCTGGAACATCTCCACGCACGTGGAGGACGTCCCGCCGGAAGAGATGGAGAAGCGGGCCGAGGAGGCCGCGCAGTCCATGGGCCCGAACGGCGGTTGAACCGACCGCCGCCTCTGTCCCGACCCGCCCGTACGCCGCATCCTGGGCGCCTGCACCCGCCCCGCGCCCGACCCGCTCACCACGGCCTTCCTCGACACGCTCACCGCCCACGCCCGCGTCTGAGGTCCCCGGGGCGTCCCGCGCCGGATCGCTCCCGCTCGGCGGCCGTCGCTCCCCGCTGCCGACGGCCCATCGAGGTGGGAAAAATGGAGTATGAGCGACCTCCTCGGACATTTCAGGCGTCTGCTCGGCTCGGCCACGAGCTCTCCCCTTCGGCGTCATCGCTCAGGGCGCCGCCAGGAGCCTCAGGAGCACCCCCGGCCCGAGGCGAGGGCGCGACCGCCGCAGCGCCTGTCCTCCCTGCTGAGCGTGCGCAGCGTGGCCGGCGAGGTGTTCCTGCTGCAGCTGGCCGTCGTGGTGCTGCTCGTCGCCGCCGCGGTGGTGGCGCTCGTGGTGCAGGCCCGGAGCGCCGGCATGCTGGACGCCCGGCACCGTACGCTCGCCGCCGCCGGAACGTTCGCGGAATCTCCGGGGATCGTCGCGGCCCTGCGCGGCCCCGATCCGAGCGCGGTGCTGCAGCCGAGCGCCGAGGCGGCGCGGAAGATCGCCGGGGTCGACGGCATCAACGTGTACACGCTCGACGGGCTCACCCTGACCCACAGCGACCCGGAACAGATCGGGAAACACGTCGTCGGCCCCTTCGCCGAGGCGGCGGCCGGCAAGTCCTTCACCGAGACGTTCGAGGGGTCCCTGGGGCGGTCCGTGGTCTCGGTGGTCCCCGTCAAGGACTCCGACGGCTCCGTCATCGCCGTCGTCTCCTCCCCGGTCACGGTCCAGAACGTCCAGGGCATGGTCAACCGGCAGCTGCCGGTCGTCCTCGGCAGCGCGGCCGCGGTGCTCGCCCTGTCCGCGGGCGGGACGGCTCTGGTGAGCCGTCGGCTGCTGCGCCGGACCCACGGCCTGGGACCGGCCGAGATGACGAGGATGTACGAGCACCACGACGCGGTACTGCACGCGGTGCGGGAGGGCGTACTGATCGTCGGCGACGGCGGACGGCTGCTGCTGCTGGCCAATGACGAGGCGCGGCGGCTGCTGGATCTGCCGGCGGACGCGGAAGGGCTCCCCGTCACGGAACTGGGCCTGGCGGAGGGGATCGCCGAACTGATCGCATCGGGCCGTCCCGCGACCGACGAACTGCACATGGCGGCCGATCGGCTGCTGGCGGTGAACATCCGGCCCACCGACCCGTACGGGCAGGCCGGGACGGTCGTCACGCTGCGGGACACCACCGAGCTGCGGGCCCTGTCCGGCCGGGCCGAGGTGGCGCGCGAGCGGCTGAAGTTGCTCTACGACGCGGGGGTGCAGGTCGGAACGACGCTGAACGTGGAGCGCACGGCGCAGGAGCTGGCCGAGGTGGCGGCCCCGCGGTTCGCCGACGTGGTCACGGTCGACCTGCTGGACCCGGTGCTGCGCGGTGAGGAGCCGCCCGAAGCGAGCACCGAGATGCGCCGCACCGCCGTCGTCGGCCTTCAGGGCGACCACCCGCTCTCCCCCGTCGGCGAGCTGATCCGGTTCGCTCCGACCGGTCCCATGGCCGCCGGGCTGGCCGGCGGCCGTGCGGTCCTGGAGGCGGACCTGCGCGCCACCCACCGCTGGCGGGCGCAGCACCAGGCCAACGCCCGGCAGATCCTGGACCGCGGCATCCACTCGCTGATCGTCGTACCCCTGCGGGCCCGGGGCGTGGTGCTGGGGATGGCCGGCTACTGGCGGGGGCAGGACTCCCCGCCGTTCGACGAGGAGGACGTGTCCTTCGCCGAGGAGCTGACCGCCCGGGCGGCCCTGTCCGTCGACAATGCCCGCCGCTACACCCGCGAGCACGACATGGCCGTCACCCTGCAGCGCAGCCTGCTGCCCCGGGGCGTGGCGGAGCAGTCCGCCGTCGAGGTCGCGCACCGGTATCTGCCCGCCCAGGCCGGGGTGGGCGGCGACTGGTTCGACGTCATCCCGCTGCCCGGCGCCCGGGTGGCCCTGGTCGTCGGCGACGTCGTCGGACACGGTCTCCACGCCGCCGCCACCATGGGTCGCCTGCGCACCGCCGTGTACAACTTCTCCACCCTCGACCTGCCCCCGGACGAACTCCTGAGCCACCTGGACGAGCTGGTCACCCACATCGACACGGACGAGCAGGAGTGGCAGGGGATCACCGGAGCCACCTGCCTGTGCGCCCTCTACGATCCCGTCTCGGGGCAGGTGACTGCCGCCACCGCCGGCCATCCGGGCCCCGCACTGGTCCGCCCCGACGGCACCGTGTCGTTCCCCGAGGTACCGGTCTCCCCGCCCCTGGGCCTGGGCGCGGGGCTGCCCATGGAGACCACGGCGCTCACGCTGCCCGAGGGCTCCCTGCTGGCGCTCTTCACCGACGGGCTGATCGAGAGCCGCGACCGCGATCCGGACGCGGGCCTGGCAGCGCTGCGCGCCGCCCTGGCCGGGCCCGTCCGCACCCCCGAGGAGACCTGCACCGTGGTGATCGACGCGATGCTGCCCACCAAGCCCAGCGACGACGTCGCGCTGCTGGTGGCCCGCACCCGCCGGCTGGACCCCGCGCGGATCGCCGAGTGGGACGTGGACCCCGACCCCGCGGCGGTGTCCCCGGTGCGCAACGCCTGCGCGCGCCGGGTGGCGGACTGGGGCCTGGAGGACATCGCCTTCACCACGGAACTCATCCTCAGCGAGCTGATCACCAACGCCATCCGCTACGGCACCGAGCCCATCCGGGTGAGGCTGCTGTACGACCGCTGCCTGGTCTGCGAGGTCTCCGACGGGTCCAGCACCTCGCCGCACATGCGCCGGGCCGAGGCCACCGACGAGGGCGGCCGCGGCCTGTTCCTCGTCGCGCAGTTCGCCGAGCGCTGGGGCACCCGCTACACCGCCCGCGGCAAGATCATCTGGAGCGAGCAGGCCCTCCACGCCGGGGCCGCGCCGCCCGCGATGGATCCCGGGGAGGGGCTCCTGGCCGGGTGGGACGACGAGGGGTTCTGAGAACGCGCCGGTACGGCAGCCGCGGGGCAGACGGCGGACACCACCGTCTGGGACTGCGCTGCCGAGGCCGCCGAACGTACGCTGGCCTCGATCAGTACGCGATCGCCCGTTATGGAGCCTTTGTGCCCGTACTCCGTCTCCGGACAGCCTCCGTCGCCGCCTGCCTGGCCCTCGCGGTGCCCCTCGGCGCCTGCGGGGACAAGCCCCCCGCCACGCCCAGAGCGCCCGCGGTGGCCACCTCCGCCGCGGACGCCGGCGGTATGGCGGCACTGACCGCAGCGGCGAAGAAGGAGGGCTCGCTCAACACGATCGCGCTCCCGGGCGACTGGGCCAACTACGGCGCACTGATCGACGGCTTCCAGAAGAAGTACGGGATCAAGGTCACGGTCGAGAACCCGGAAGGCACCAGCCAGGACGAGATCAACGCCCTGAAGGAGCACAGGCGCGACGGCCGCGCCCCCGATGTGATCGACGTGGGGGGCTCGTTCGCGCAGGCCGCGGCACGGCAGGGCCTGCTCGCCCCGTACGAGGTGGCCGCGTACGACGACATCCCCGAGGAACAGAAGGACCACCGGGCCCGCTGGTCCAACAACTACGGCGGATACATCTCGATCGGCTGTGACGCCAAGCGCGTCAAGACCTGCCCCGCGACCTTCGCCGACCTGCGCAAGCCCGAGTACAAGGGCAAGGTCGCGCTCAACGGCAACCCCACCAAGTCCGGCTCCGCCGTCGCCGGGGTGTACGCCGCGGCCCTGGCGAACGGGGGTTCCTTCGACGACATCCAGCCCGGCATCGACTTCTTCGCCGAGCTCAGCAGGAACGGCAACTTCATCCCGGTCGAATCCACCCCCGCCACGATCGCGAAGGGCCAGACCCCCATCAGCATCGACTGGGACTTCCTCAACCTCGGATACGCCGACGAATTCCGCGAGAAGGGCACGGACGTCGACTGGCGGACGGCCATCCCCTTCGACGGCAGCTTCGCCCAGTACTACGCGCAGGCGGTGAACAAGGACGCCCCGCACCCCGCGGCGGCACGGCTGTGGCAGGAGTACCTCTTCAGCCCGGAGGGCCAGAACCTCCGGCTCGGCGCCTACGCACGCCCCGTCCTCATGGAGGCCATGGAGAAGGACGGCACCCTCGACAAGGCCGCCGCGGGGAAACTGCCGACGGTCGAGGGCACGCCGACGTTCCCGACGGAGGCGCAGAGGGAGAAGGCAAGAGAGACCGTCAACCGCGGCTGGGACGAGGCCGTCTCGGGCTGAGGACCGGAGCGGTCCGGGTCGGGCGTGCGCCCGCCCCGCTGCCGGCCGTCAGCGATCCGTATGGACTTGGCCGGTAGCCGTCAAAGCCCCGTTACGGGAGGGCCTCAGGTGCGGGCGAACGGGGATAGCTTCGTTGTCGCGCCCCGGACCGCCTCCCCGCATCCGGGGCCTCAACTGCCACTCGTGGTTCCTCTGGGAGGGCCCCATGTGTTTGTTCCAGTACGACGACGACCCCGAGCCTGAGGAACGGAACCCGGCCGGACCTCTCTACGTGCCCGTCCGGCCGGGAACAGCGGAGGTGGTGCTCCGGATGTTCCGCACCCCTCTGGGCGACCGCACCGCCGTCGGATTCACCCGCCGAGACGTGCTGACCGCGACGCTCGGCGCGGAGCAGCCCTGGATCCGGCTGTCCGAGCCGGCGCTGCGCGCCCTGGCTTCGCCGCTCGGCGCGTGCCCGCTGACGATCGACCCGGTCTTCACCGCTCCCGCCGTCACCCCGGTGCCGGCGCGGACGGTCGAGGTCGGGGTCCGCGCTCTGTGAGAGGGAAGTCCCGATGACCGTTGCCGTTCTGTCCGAGGTCGCCGCCGGCGCGGAGGACCTGTCCATATGGCCCGCGTCCGCGGAACTGCTCCCGCACGGCGGCCTGGCCGTCGGCGGGGTGTCGCTGGCGGAGGTCGCCGAGCGGTTCGACACCCCCGTCTACGTCCTCGACGAAGGTGAGGTGCGCGGGCGCTGCCGGACCTATCGGGACGCCTTCCCCGAGGCGGAAGTGCTGTACGCCGCCAAGGCGTTCCTGTCCCGCGCCATGGTGCGCTGGGTGCGGGAGGAAGGGCTGGGCCTGGACGTGTGCTCGGCCGGGGAACTGGAGCTGGCCGTCACCGCCGGGTTCCCGCCCGAGCGCATCGTGCTGCACGGCAACGCCAAGTCACCCCGCGACCTGGGGGCGGCGCTGCGGCTCGGCGTGGGGCGGATCGTCATCGACGGTCCGTCGGAGATCGCCCGGATCGCGGCCGCGGTCGGGCCGGAGGGGCACCAGAAGGTCATGGTGCGGGTGGTGCCGGGCGTCTCGGCCGGCGGCCACGACAAGATCCGCACCGGTACGGACGACCAGAAGTTCGGCCTCTCCCTCACGGACGGCGGCGCACAGCACGCCGTCACGCGGATCCTCGGCCAGCCGCAGCTCGAACTGACCGGCCTGCACTGCCACATCGGCTCCCAGATCACCGAAGTGAAGCCCTACCTGGTGGCCCTGCGCCGCATGGTCGGGCTGATGGCCCGCATCCGCGACGCGCACGGGATCGTCCTTCCCGAACTGGACATGGGCGGCGGCCACGGCATCGCCTACCGGCCGGGCGAAGCCGCCCTCGACCTCACCGCGCTGGCCCGACGGCTGCGCGCGGAGCTCGTCGAGGGCTGCGCCGCCGCCCGGTTGGCCGTCCCCCGGCTCCTCATCGAGCCCGGGCGGGCCGTGGTCGGTCCGGCCGGAGTCGCCCTGTACCGGGTGCTCGCCGTCAAGCACACCGGCGAGAAGGTGTTCGTCGCCGTCGACGGCGGCATGAGCGACAACCCCCGCCCCGCCCTGTACGGGGTGCGCTACGCACCCCGCCTGGTCGGCCGCGCCTCGGCGGCCGGACCCCGTACGGCCACGGTCGTCGGCCGGCACTGCGAGGCCGGCGACATCCTCGCGGCCGACGTGGAACTGCCCGGCGACATCCACCCAGGCGACCTGCTCGCCGTACCGGTCGCCGGCGCCTACCAGTTGTCCATGGCCTCCGGCTACAACCTCGTCGGCCGGCCCGCGGTCGTCGCGCTCCACGAGGGCGCGGCCCGGGTCCTCGTACGGCGCGAGACGCTGGAGGACTTCCGCAACCGGGACATCGGCGGTTAGACGGCGGACGTCGGCGTCCGCCGTCGGCGTCAGCCGGCGTGGACGTGGGGGCGGCGGGCGCGGTCCGGCTCTGCCTCGCGGATGACCTCGCGGGTGACGGGGGCGACCTCGCCCTGGCCGAAGAGGAAGAACCGCAGGAAGTTGGCCATCGGGTTGCCCTCGGTCCACTCGAAGTAGATGTGCGGGCGCTGGCCGGTCTCGTCGCGTACGTGGAGGAGGAGGGCGGCCAGCGCGTTGGGGATGCTGGAGCTCTCCAGGGTCAGGACGCGGTAACGGCCGTGCAGCACCTCGCCGCGTACGCGCATGCCGGACTCGAACTCGGAGGCGTCCAGGACGGTGACCTCGACGAACATCACGTCGTCCTCGGACGGGATGTCGTTGTCCGCGCGGATCTGCTCCTTCTTCTGCCGGTACTCCTCCAGGTCCCGGTTGTCGGGCTCGTTGGCGATGAAGCGGATGGTGCGGTGGGCGGTGTCCCGGATGAACCGCTGCGCCATGTCGTCGAACTCCACGTGCGTGACGCGCAGCTCGAAGACCCGGGCGAGCCGGGAGAGGAGGGAGAGCGCCATGATGCCCCCGATGAAACAGGCGCCGATCTTCACGCCGTCCGGCCGCTCCACGACGTTGACGGCCGTGGTGTAGATGAAGACGGCCGAGATGATGCCGAAGCCGATGGTCCAGCCGCGCTCCCGCGCCCGGCGGGCCGCGATGGTCACGGCGACCGCCGCCGAAGTGATCAGGACCAGGACACCGGTGGCGTACGCGCCGCCCTGCGCGTCCACGTCGGCGTCGAAGATCCACGTCACCAGGAACGCGACGAGGGTGAACACGATCACCATCGGCCGCAGGGCCCGGGCCCAGTGCGGGGCCATGCCGTAGCGGGGCAGGTAGCGAGGCATCAGGTTCAGCAGACCCGCCATCGCCGAGGAGCCCGCGAACCACAGGATCAGGATCGTGGAGACGTCGTAGACCGTGCCGAACGCGGAGCCCAAGTACTCGTGTGCCAGGTAGGCCAGGGCGCGGCCGTTGGCCTCGCCGCCCGGCTGGAACTGGTCGGCCGGGATCAGCAGCGTGGTGATGAAGCTGGAGCAGATCAGGAAGACGCTCATGATGATGGCCGCGGTCGTCAGCAGCTTCTTCGCTCCGCGGATCCGGCCGGCGGGCTTCTCGTCGGTGTCGTCGGGGTCGCCCTTGACGTGCGGCATGACCGCCACACCGGTCTCGAAACCCGAGAGGCCCAGCGCGAGCTTCGGGAACACGATGAGTGCGATGGCGATCATCATGAACGGGTTGCCGTGCTCGGTGGTCAGAGCCTCCGTCCAGTCGGTGACGACGTGCGGTTCGCTGAGCACCTCCCACAGGCCCACCGCCACGACCACCACGTTCAGCCCGAGGTAGGTCGCCACCAGGACCACCGCCAGGCGAATCCTGACGCGTCCTTAACGCGGTCGGACCCACTGTGGCGTAGCGCGAGCCCTTCCCTTGAACATTCGCTGGTCGGGGGTGGGTTCCTCCCCGTACCGGACGACGGCCGGAAGCCCCTCAGCCGAGGCCGGGGACGGTGGACACCACCAGGTCGATGAGCTTGATGCCGACGAACGGCAGGATCAGGCCGCCGAGGCCGTACACACCGAGGTTGCGGCGCAGCAGGTCGTGCGCGGAGGCGGGGCGGTAGCGGACGCCGCGCAGGGCGAGCGGGATGAGGGCGACGATGATCAGGGCGTTGAAGATGATCGCCGAGGTGATGGCGGAGGTCGGGCTGCTCAGGCCCATGATGTTGAGCGCGCCGAGCCCCGGGTGGGCCGCGGTGAACATGGCGGGGATGATCGCGAAGTACTTCGCCACGTCGTTGGTGATCGAGAAGGTGGTCAGGGCGCCCCGGGTGATGAGGAGTTGCTTGCCGATCTCCACGATCTCGATGAGCTTGGTGGGGTTGGAGTCCAGGTCCACCATGTTCCCGGCCTCCTTGGCGGCCGAGGTACCGGTGTTCATCGCGACGCCCACGTCGGCCTGGGCCAGGGCGGGGGCGTCGTTAGTGCCGTCGCCGGTCATCGCGACCAGCTTGCCACCCGCCTGCTCCCGCTTGATGAGGGCCATCTTGTCCTCGGGAGTGGCCTCCGCCAGGTACTCGTCCACGCCGGCCTCGGCGGCGATGGCGCGGGCCGTCAGCTCGTTGTCGCCGGTCACCATGACCGTACGGATCCCCATCCGGCGCAGCTCCTCGAAGCGCTCCCGGATCCCCTCCTTGACCACGTCCTTGAGGTGGATGATGCCGAGGACCCTCGGGCCGTCCCAGTCGTGGACCGCCACCAGCAGCGGCGTGCCTCCGGACTGGGACACGGCCGCCGACCAGGTGGCCGCCTCGGCCGGTACGGTTCCGCCGCGCGCCACCACCCAGTCGCAGACCTGGGTCACCGCGCCCTTACGGATGGCGCAGCCGGCGCCGTTGTCCCAGCTCAGGTTGACGCCGCTCATCCGGGTGCGGGCACTGAACTCGGTGAAGCGGGGGTTGCTGAGGTCCTCCTCGGCGGCCGGCTGAAGCCCGTACCGCTGGGCCAGGTCCACGACGGACCGGCCTTCCGGGGTCTCGTCGGCGAGGGAGGACAGTTGCGCGGCGTCCGCGAGCCTGATGTGGTCGACGCCGGGCAGCGGGATGAAGGCCGTGGCTTCCCGGTTGCCGTGGGTGATGGTGCCCGTCTTGTCGAGGAGCAGGGTGTTCACGTCGCCCGCCGCCTCCACGGCGCGTCCGCTCATCGCGAGGACGTTGCGCTGGACCAGGCGGTCCATGCCGGCGATGCCGATCGCGGAGAGCAGGGCTCCGATGGTGGTGGGAATGAGGGTGACCAGGAGGGCGACCAGCACGGTCGTCGACTGGGCGGCTCCGGCGTACGCGGCCATCGGCTGGAGGCTCACCACGATCAGGATGAAGATCACGGTCAGTGCGGCCAGCAGGATGTTCAGCGCGATCTCGTTGGGGGTCTTCTGCCGGGACGCCCCTTCGACCAGGGCGATCATCCGGTCGATGAAGCTGTTCCCGGGGCGCGAGGTGACCCGTACGACGATCGAGTCGGACAGGACGGTCGTACCGCCCGTCACACCGGACCGGTCGCCTCCCGACTCCCGTAGGACGGGGGCCGATTCACCGGTGACGGCGGACTCGTCCACCATCGCCGCTCCGTCGACCACGTCCCCGTCGGCCGGGACCGGCTCCCCCGCTTCGACGAGTACGAAGTCGAACGGCTGGAGCTCGGCCGGTGTGACCACCTCGGTCCGGGCGTGGCGCAGGTTCGCCCCGTACGTCCAGTGGTCGAGGCGGACCGCGACCGTGTCGGTCCGTGCCTTGCGCAGCGACGCCGCCTGGGCGCGGCCCCGGCCCTCGGCCACCGCTTCGGCGAGGTTGGCGAACAGGACCGTCAGCCAGAGCCAGACGCTGATCACCCAGGTGAAGACGGACGGGTGGACGAGGGCCGAGAGCGTGGTCAGTACGGAGCCGGTCGCGACGACGAACAGCACCGGCTTCTTCACCAGCTCACGTGGGTGGAGCTTGGCCACGGCCACCCGGGTCGAGGCCGCGAGGAGCTCGGGCTCCAGCATGCTCACCTGACCGGAGCGTTTCCGGGACGGCCGGTCGACCGGGGTCCGCGGAGGGGTCCCGGGACCCGGGGGAACGTGCTGCGCGGCGGCGGGAGGCATGAAGCGACCTTCTGGTGGGAGTGCGGGTGAGAGCGGGCGCCGCCGGGGACTGCCTCCATGGACCCCCTCGGCCGTCATGTGAGCATGCGAGGTCCCCGGTGGCGCAACAGGCGGGAAACTACTGCCAGTTGTGGAGGCAGAACGGATAGGGGCGGGGGAATTGGCGCCGTCTTGACGGCGGCGCACGAGCTGCGTCAAGCCGCCGTCAAAGGCACGTCAACGTGCGTCGGCGGTGATGCGGAAGCGCAGCCGGCAGATGACCGCGTCGGTGTCCCGGCGGACGGCGTGGGCGACGACGGAACCCCGCTGGTTCTGCAGCATCCGCTGCCACAGGTGCGCGGGTTCGGTCTCCGGGATGAGGACGGTCACCTGGGCGCCCGGGTGTGCCCGCGCCAGCTCGCGCACGTAGCAGGACACCGGACGGCCGAGCGAGCGGGTGTCCGAGGAGAGCTCGATCAGTTCGACGCCGGGCTTCCACAGCTCCCAGTCCCGGCGCAGGGCCTCGGTGGCCGGCAGGTCCTCGGCGGTGGGGTGGGTGACGGTGACCGCGAGGACTTCGTCGCCGAGGGAGCGTGCGGCGGTAAGGGCCTGGCAGGTCAGGCGGGAGAGGCCGGAGACGGGGACCACGACGAGCGAGTGGGCCCGGTGCGGGGGCTGCGGAACGCGGCCGAGTTCGAGCCGCTCGCCGATCTGCGCATAGGCGCGGTGGATCTTCTCGAAGGCGAGGACGATCAGCGGCAGGGCGAGGACGATCAGCCAGGCGCCCTCGGTGAATTTGGTGGCGGTGACGACGACCGCCGACACACCGGTCAGCAGGGCGCCGAAGCCGTTGAGCGCCGCCTTCGTCCGCCAGCCCCCGGGGCGCTCGCCGTACCAGTGCCGGACCATGCCGATCTGGCAGATGGTGAAGCCGACGAAGACGCCGATCGCGAAGAGCGGGACGAGGGTGTTGGTGTCGCCGCCGGAGAGGACGAGGAGAACGCCGGAGACGAGCGCCAGCCACACCACTCCGTGGCGGTGCACCTGGCGGTCGGCCTTGAGGGCGAAGAAGTGCGGCAGGTGGTTGTCGCGGGCGAGCAGGCTCATCAGCACCGGCAACCCGCCGAAGGAGGTGTTCGCGGCCAGGGCGAGCAGCACCATCGTGGCGAACTGGACCACGTAGAAGGCGAGGTTGTGGCCGAAGGAGGCGTCCGCCAGCTGGGCCAGTACGGTCACGCCTTCGACCGGCTGGAGGTGGAACCGGCCGATCAGCACTGACAGGCCGATCAGCATCACACCCAGCAGGGCGCCGAGGGCCACTTCGGTGCGCTGGGCGCGACGCGCGGCGGGGGCGCGGAAGGAGGGCACGGCGTTGGCGACGGCCTCGACGCCGGTCAGGGCGGAGCAGCCGGCCGCGAAGGCCTTCAGCAGGAGCAGAGCGCCGACGGCGGTGGCGCCTTCACCGAGTGCGGAGGCGTGTCCGGCGGCCGAGGCGGTACTCACCGGACCGTCCCGGAACAGGCCGACCGCGACCATGGCCAGGATCGACCCCACGAACACGGCCGTCGGGACGAGGAAGGCCTTCGCCGAGTCCACGACCCCGCGCAGGTTCACGGCGGTGACGAGCACCAGGACACCGAGGCAGATCCACACCCGCTCCCCGTACAGCTCCGGGAAGGCCGAGGTCAGGGCGGCCACGCCGGCGGTGACGGAGACGGCGACGTTCAGCACGTAGTCGAGGATCAGCGAGGCCGCGGCGACCAGGCTCGTACGCCGGCCCAGGTGCCGCCTGGCGACCGCGTACGAGCCGCCGCCGTCGGGGAAGGCGGCGATCACCTGCCGGTACGAGGCCACGAGCACCGCCAGCAGCGCGGCGATGGCGAGCGTGACCGGGAGGGCGAACCCCATGCCGTGCGCACCGGCCGCCGCCAGGACGAGCACGATCGACTCGGGTCCGTACGCGACGGACGCCATCGCGTCGAGGGACAGCGCGGCGAGTCCCTGGAGGGCGGTCAGCCGGTGCCGGTCCTGCCGGTCCCCCGTCGAGGGCGTCCTCGCGCCGGTATCAGGCGGCTCCTCCGTGCCCGGGGTCTGTCCTGCCGTGGTCGGCTTTCCCATGTGTATGGCCATCTTCGCTGGTTCCTCCGCTGGACAAAGTCAGGACAGCGTCGGAACGGCGTGGCTGGAAGGCCAGTGTTCTTGGCGGTATCCATACGGCCGGCGCCCCGGTCTTCACGCGCTCCTGACGGCAGGGCCGGGAAGCCGTACGAGGTGCGTCAAGGCCTCATCAGGGTGCGTGCCTCCGCTTCCGGCGGCGGGCAGGCTTGATGGGGGCGCGACAGTGCCCGGCAGCCGCAAAGGGAGTTCGGATGGACGCTGAGAACGTGGTCGGGCTGCTCGTTGCCCTCGCCCTGCTGGGCTATCTCGTGGCCGCGCTGATCAGGCCCGAGAAGTTCTGAGACCAGGACCGGCCTCCGCCGACGGCGGTTCGCGTTAGCGCGACGTCAAGAGTTCCGAGGCGCCCGTATGGAGCCTGTCAAGGTGGCTTAACGCCGGGGTGAAGAGACGGTTGTCTTTTCATCGGCCAGCTGGCCGATTCATTTCTTCCACTTCACTCAGGAGCTCGCGATGGCCGATCTGGCCTTCGTCGTCACCACGGTCGCGGTGTTCGCGCTGGTGGCCCTCATCGCCCGGGGGGTGACCAAGCTGTGAACGCCGAAAACATCGTCGGCCTCGTCGTGGCCGTCTCCCTGCTCGGTTACCTCGTCCTCGCCCTCGTGTACCCGGAGAGGTTCTGAGCACCGATATGAGCCCCGTAACCGCTGGTGTGCTCCAGCTGCTCGCGCTGATCGCCGCGCTCGCGCTGGCCTACCGACCCCTCGGCGACTACATGGCCCGGGTCTACTCCTCCGAGAAGCACTACGAGCCGGAGAAGTGGATCTACAAGGCCGTCGGCGCCAACCCGTCGGCCGAGATGCGCTGGCCCGCCTACCTGCGCGCCGTCCTCGCCTTCTCCGCCGTGAGCGTCCTCTTCCTCTACCTCCTGCAGCGTGTGCAGGGGAGCCTGCCGGGCTCGCTCGGCTTCGTGTCGATCGACCCGGACCAGGCCTTCAACACCGCCGCGTCCTTCGTCGCCAACACCAACTGGCAGTCGTACGCCGGCGAGCAGGCCATGGGCCACGTCGTGCAGACCGGCGGCCTGGCGGTGCAGAACTTCGTCTCCGCGGCCGTCGGCATGGCCGTCGCGGTGGCCCTCGTACGGGGCTTCGCCCGCTCGCGCACCGGTGAACTCGGCAACTTCTGGGCCGACCTGGTCCGCGGCACCGTCCGCATCCTCCTTCCGATCTCCGTCATCGGCGCGATCGTCCTGGTCGCGTGCGGCGTCATCCAGAACTTCGCCGGAATCCACGAGGTCGGCCAGTTCATGGGCGGATCGCAGCAGTGGAACGGCGGCGCCGTCGCCTCGCAGGAAGTCATCAAGGAACTCGGGACGAACGGCGGCGGCTACTTCAACGCCAACTCCGCGCACCCCTTCGAGAACCCCAACCCGTTCTCGAACCTCTTCGAGATCTTCCTGATCCTCGTCATCCCGTTCGCGATGACCCGCACCTTCGGCAAGATGGTCGGCTCGGTCAAGCAGGGCTACGCGATCCTCGCCACGATGGGCATCATCTGGCTCGGCTTCACCGCGCTGATGATGTGGACCGAGTTCGCGCACCACGGTCCGGCGTTCGACGTCGCCGGCGGGGCGATGGAGGGCAAGGAGACCCGCTTCGGGATCGGCGGTTCGTCGATCTTCGCGGTGGCCACGACCCTGACGTCGACCGGGGCGGTGAACTCCTTCCACTCCTCCTACACCGGCTTCGGCGGCGGCATCGCGATGCTGGGCATGCAGCTGGGTGAGATCGCGCCCGGCGGTGTCGGCTCCGGCCTCTACGGCATGCTGATCATGGCGATCATCGCCGTGTTCATCGCCGGCCTGATGGTCGGCCGCACCCCCGAATACCTCGGCAAGAAGATCGGCACCCGCGAGATCAAGCTCGCGGCCTGCTACATCCTCATCACCCCCGCCCTGGTCCTGTGCTTCACCGCCGCCGCGATGGCCCTGCCCACCCCGGCCGACTCCATGACGAACGCCGGCGCGCACGGCTTCTCGGAGATCCTCTACGCCTACACCTCCGGCGCCAACAACAACGGCTCCGCCTTCGCCGGCCTGAACGCCGACACGCAGTGGTTCAACTCGACCATCGGCATCGCGATGCTGCTGGGCCGCTTCCTGCCCATGGTGTTCGTCCTGGCGCTGGCCGGCTCCCTCGCCGAGCAGAAGCCCGTCCCCGAGACGGCGGGCACGCTGCGCACCGACAAGCCGCTCTACGCGGGCCTGCTCGTCGGAACGATCCTCATCATCACCGGTCTGACCTACTTCCCGGCCCTGGCGCTGGGTCCGCTCGCCGAAGGGCTCGCATCATGAGCACCGCCACACCCACAAGGGCTCCGCACCAGGACGTGCCCACCGGCCACAAGCCGGGCGGCGGGCGCGTGGGCGGCGGCCTCTTCGACCCCAAGCAGCTGCTGAAGTCCCTCCCGGACGCGGTACGCAAGCTCGACCCGCGCGTGATGATCAAGTCGCCGGTGATGTTCGTCGTCCTGATCGGCTCCGTGGTCACGACCGTCCTCGCGTGTCTGGACCCGACCGACTGGTTCGGCTGGGCCATCACCGTCTGGCTGTGGCTGACCACGATCTTCGCCAACCTCGCCGAGGCCGTCGCCGAGGGCCGCGGCAAGGCCCAGGCCGACACCCTGCGCAAGGCCAAGACCGACTCCGTCGCCCGCCGACTGGCCAAGGACGGCACCGGTGAGGAGCAGGTGCCCGGCACGGAGCTCCGTATCGGCGACCTGGTGGTCTGCGAGGCGGGGGACGTCATCCCGGGTGACGGCGACGTCGTCGAAGGCGTGGCCTCGGTGGACGAGTCGGCGATCACGGGTGAGTCCGCGCCGGTCATCCGCGAGTCGGGCGGTGACCGCTCGGCGGTCACCGGCGGTACGAAGGTCCTCTCGGACCGGATCGTCGTCAAGATCACGACGAAGCCCGGCGAGACGTTCATCGACCGCATGATCGCCCTGGTCGAGGGCGCGGCCCGGCAGAAGACGCCGAACGAGATCGCGCTGAACATCCTGCTGGCGTCCCTCACCATCGTCTTCCTGCTGGCTGTGGTCACGCTCCAGCCGTTCGCGATCTACGCGGGCGCCGAGCAGTCGATGATCGTGCTGACGGCCCTGCTGGTCTGCCTGATCCCCACCACCATCGGCGCGCTGCTCTCCGCCATCGGCATCGCCGGCATGGACCGGCTCGTCCAGCGCAACGTCCTGGCCATGTCCGGGCGTGCCGTCGAGGCGGCCGGTGACGTGTCGACGCTGCTGCTCGACAAGACGGGCACCATCACCCTCGGCAACCGCCAGGCATCGGAGTTCGTCCCGGTCAGGGGAACGGCGGAGGCCGAGCTGGCGGACGCCGCCCAGCTGTCCTCGCTGGCCGACGAGACCCCCGAGGGCCGTTCGATCGTGGTCCTGGCGAAGGAGAAGTACGGGCTGCGCGAACGCCACCAGGGCGAGCTCGCCCACGCCGACTGGATCGCCTTCACCGCCCAGACCCGTATGTCCGGTGTCGACGTCGACGGGAGGAAGACCCGTAAGGGCGCGGCCGGTTCGGTGATCACCTGGGTCAAGGAGCAGGGCGGGCAGGTCTCCGACGACGCCGACCTCCTCGCCAACAAGATCTCCGAGGCCGGCGGCACGCCGCTGCTGGTCGCCGTCGAGGACGAGAAGGGCGCGCGCGTCCTGGGTGTCATCCACCTGAAGGACGTCGTCAAGGAAGGCATGCGCGAACGGTTCGACGAACTGCGCCGCATGGGCATCAAGACGATCATGATCACGGGTGACAACCCGCTGACGGCCAAGGCCATCGCGGAGGAGGCCGGCGTCGACGACTTCCTCGCGGAGGCCACTCCCGAGGACAAGATGGCCCTCATCAAGCGGGAGCAGGCGGGTGGCAAGCTGGTCGCGATGACCGGCGACGGCACCAACGACGCCCCCGCCCTGGCCCAGGCCGACGTGGGCGTCGCGATGAACACCGGTACCTCGGCCGCCAAGGAGGCCGGGAACATGGTGGACCTGGACTCCAACCCCACCAAGCTCATCGAGATCGTGGAGATCGGCAAGCAACTCCTCATCACCCGCGGCGCGCTCACGACGTTCTCCATCGCCAACGACGTCGCGAAGTACTTCGCGATCATCCCTGCGATGTTCGCCGTGGTCTACCCGGGCCTGGACAAGCTCAACGTCATGGGCCTGAGCTCACCCGAGTCCGCGATCCTCTCCGCCGTCATCTTCAACGCGCTGATCATCATCGCCCTGGTCCCGCTGGCCCTGAAGGGCGTCCGGTACCGGCCGACCAGCGCCGACAAGATGCTCCGCCGCAACCTCGGGCTGTACGGCGTGGGCGGCCTCATCGCCCCGTTCATCGGCATCAAGGTCATCGACATGCTCATCTCCCTCATCCCCGGGCTCGCCTGAACTAGGAACGTGCTGACTCCCATGAACAACTCTGTAGGCAACACCGCACGGTTGATCGGGGCAGGCCTCCGCGCCCTGCTGGTCCTCACGGTCATCTGCGGGATCATCTACCCGCTCGCCGTCACCGGCATCGCCCAGGCCCTGTTCCACGACAAGGCCAACGGCTCGGAGATCAAGGACAAGAGCGGCCAGGTCGTCGGCTCCTCCCTCATCGGGCAGAGCTACAACGTGCCGAAGAACGACCCGGACGACGCCGAGGAGGCGCCCCGGCCGGACCTGAAGTGGTTCCAGCCGCGCCCCTCCAACGGCCTGGGCAGCAACAGCGTCAACACCCGGTACTCCCTGCTCCTCTCCGGCGCCACCAACCGGTCCGCCGACAACGGCGCCGTCAACGGCAAGTGCACCGCAGGCGCCGAGGACGGCACCCTCTGTGCCCAGGTGATCGCCGCCAAGGAGGCGGTCGTCGCGGACAACTCCACGGCCTCCTACGCCGTCAAGCCCGAGGACGTGCCGGCCGACGCCGTCACCTCCTCCGGCTCCGGCCTCGACCCGGACATCTCCACCGCGTACGCCAAGCTCCAGGTGCACCGGGTCGCCGAGCAGAACAAGCTCGACGTCAAGCAGGTCGAGAAGCTCGTCGCGGAGCACACCACCGGCCGCACCCTCGGCTTCATGGGCGAACCGCGCGTCAACGTCCTCGAACTCAACACCGCCCTCAAGGCACTGGCCAAGAGCTGACGGTCCACATCGCACGGCGCAGGAACCGGCGGGGCGCGCAGCTCCCCCAGCTACCGCTGGGAGGGGCCCCCAGCGCCCCGCCGGCTTCGTACCGTGCCCGCAACAAGGGAAAGGCTGCACACCGATGACCCGGGTGCTGGTGGTGGAGGACGACCCTCAGCTCGTCCGCGCACTGAAGATCAATCTCCAGGCGCGCAAGTTCGAGGTCCAGGAGGCGCCCGACGGCGGCTCGGCCCTGCGGCTCGCGGCCGCCCACAAACCTGACGTCATAGTGCTGGACCTCGGGCTCCCCGACATGGACGGCATCGAAGTCATCAGGAGCGTCCGCGGCTGGAGCCGGATCCCGATCCTGGTCCTCTCCGCCCGCCACACCTCCGAGGACAAGATCCGGGCCTTGGACGCCGGCGCGGACGACTACGTGACGAAACCGTTCAGCATGGACGAGCTCCTCGCCCGCCTGCGGGCAGCCACCCGGAGACAGGAAGCCCCGGCGGCATCCCGGCCCGACGAGGTCGCGGTCGTCACGACCGACGAGTTCACCATCGACCTGATCGCGAAGAAGGTACGGCGGGGCGACCGCACCGTACGGCTGACCCCGACCGAGTGGCACCTGCTGGAAATCCTCATCACCCACCCGGGCCGACTGATCACACAGGGGCGGCTCCTGCTGGAGGTCTGGGGACCGACCTACGGGGAGAACACCAACTACCTGCGGGTCTACATGGCCCAGCTGCGCCGCAAGCTGGAACCGGACCCCTCCCACCCCCGGTACCTGATCACCGAACCGGGCATGGGCTACCGCTTCGAACCCTGATCACCCGTCAAAGGACCCTGATCACCCGTCCGAGCAGCCTGATCACCGCCCGATCGCCAGCAGATACCCCGTCGTCAGCAGAGAATCAGCAGAGAAGAAGAGTCGGAACATGGGACGCGGCAAGCTCCGCATCTACCTCGGCGCAGCGCCGGGCGTCGGCAAGACGTACGCGATGCTCTCCGAGGCGCACCGCCGGATCGAGCGGGGCACCGACTGCGTCGTCGGCTTCGTCGAGCACCACGGCCGTCCGCGCACGGAGGTGATGCTGCACGGCCTGGAGCTCATCGAGCGGCGCGAGCTGGAGTACCGGGGCTCCACCTTCACCGAGATGGACGTGGACGCGATCCTCGCGCGCCGCCCGGCCGTAGCGCTGGTGGACGAGCTCGCGCACACCAATGTCCCGGGCTCGCGCCACGCCAAGCGCTGGCAGGACGTCGAGGAACTCCTCCAGGCCGGCATCGACGTCGTGTCCACCGTCAACATCCAGCACCTGGAGTCCCTCGGCGACGTGGTCGAGACGATCACCGGGGTGCGCCAGCGCGAGACGGTCCCCGACGAGGTCGCCCGCCGGGCGGACCAGATCGAGCTCGTCGACATGTCCCCGCAGGCGTTGCGCCGTCGCATGGCCCACGGCAACGTCTACAAGCCCGACAAGGTCGACGCCGCCCTCTCGAACTACTTCAGGCCCGGCAACCTCACCGCCCTGCGCGAGCTGGCGCTGCTGTGGGTCGCCGACCGGGTCGACGAGTACCTCCAGGAGTACCGGGGCGAGCACAACATCCGCTCCACCTGGCAGGCGCGCGAGCGGATCGTCGTCGGCCTCACCGGCGGCCCGGAAGGCCGTACTCTCATCCGCCGGGCGGCCCGCCTCGCCGAGAAGGGCGCGGGCGGCGAGGTCCTGGCCGTCTACATCGCCGCCAGCGACGGGCTGACCTCCGCCTCCCCCAAGGAGCTGGCCGTCCAGCGCACCCTGGTCGAGGACCTCGGCGGCACCTTCCACCACGTCATAGGCGACAACGTCCCCGACGCGCTGCTGGAGTTCGCCCGCGGCGTCAACGCCACGCAGATCGTGCTCGGCGTCAGCCGACGCCGCTCCTGGCAGTCCGTCTTCCGGCCCGGTGTCAGCGCCACCGTCGCCCGCGAATCGGGACCCGACCTCGACGTGCACATCGTCACCCATGACGAGGCCGCCAAGGGCCGCCGGCGCCTCCCGGTCACCCGCGGCACACGTCTGGGGCGCTCCCGCCTCATCTGGGGCTGGCTGACCGGCATCGCCGGTCCCGCGCTGCTCACCGTCCTGCTGAGCGAGGTCGTCCCCGACCTGGGGCTCGCGAACGACATGCTGCTGTTCCTCGCCTGCACGGTGGCGGCGGCCATGCTCGGGGGGCTCCTGCCCGCCCTTGCCTCGGCGGCCGTCGGGTCCCTGCTCCTGAACTACTTCTACACGCCGCCGCTGTACCGGTTCACGATCTCCGACCCCAAGAACATCGTCGCCATCGCGATCTTCGTCGGAGTGGCCGTCTCGGTGGCTTCCGTGGTCGACCTGGCCGCCCGGCGCACACACCAGGCCGCCCGGCTGCGCGCCGAGTCCGAGATCCTCTCCTTCCTCGCGGGCAGCGTCCTGCGGGGCGAGGACTCCCTCGACGCCCTCCTCGAACGCCTCCGGGAGACCTTCGCCATGCAGTCGGTGGTCCTGCTGGAGCGCACCAGCGAAGTCGACTCGTGGACCACGGCGGCATCCGTGGGCACCGGCCCCGTAGGCCGCCCCGAGGACGCCGACGTCGACCTGCCCATAGGCGACAACATGGCGCTGGCCCTGACCGGGCGGGTGCTGCCGGCCGAAGACCGCCGGGTACTCGGCGCGTTCGCCGCCCAGGCGGCCGTCGTACTCGACCGCCAGCGCCTGGTCGACGAGGCAGGGAAGGCGAAGGAACTCGCCGAGGGCAACCGCATCCGCACCGCCCTGCTCGCCGCCGTCAGCCACGACCTGCGCACCCCGCTCGCCGGAATCAAGGCGTCCGTCACCTCCTTGCGCTCCGACGACGTCGAATGGTCCGAGGACGACAAGGCCGAACTCCTCGAAGGCATCGAGGACGGAGCAGACCGCCTCGCCGCCCTGATCGGCAACCTGCTGGACATGTCCCGCCTCAACACCGGCACCGTCGTCCCGCTCATCCGGGAGACGGACCTCGACGAGGTCGTCCCGATGGCGCTGGGCGGCGTACCCGAGGACAGCGTGGACCTCGACATCCCCGAGACGCTGCCGATGGTCGCCGTGGACCGGGGCCTGCTGGAACGGGCCGTCGCCAACATCGTGGAGAACGCCGTCAAGTACAGCCCCGGCGGCCGGCCCGTACACGTCTCCGCCAGCGCGCTGGGGAGCCGGGTGGAGCTCCGGGTGGTCGACGGCGGGCCCGGCGTCCCGGACGAAGCCAAGGACCGCATCTTCGAACCCTTCCAGCGCCATGGCGACGCACCGCGAGGCGCCGGCGTGGGCCTCGGCCTGGCCGTCGCCCGGGGCTTCACGGAGGCCGTCGGCGGGACCCTCACCGCCGAGGACACCCCCGGCGGCGGGCTCACCATGGTCCTCACCCTCCCCATGGCGGGCGGCACTCCACCCGTCACGGCGGAGCTCCCGACATCGGCGCTCACCTGACGGAGCCCTCCGGCCCCGTCGCCGCACCGGTCTGGGCCGCGCGGCGGAACGGTCAGGCCGCGTGGCAGAGTTCCGCGGGGCCGGCCGGGGCCGAGGCGCGGGCCACGGTCACGTGTACGGGGCGGGCGGGGCGGACGGTGCCCGTGGCCTGCGAGCGGTTCCGCGCAAAGACGACGAGGCGCAGCACCGCGAACCGTGCGGCGCCGGCGAGCGCGGAGGCGGACAGGTAGACGACCTGCTCGAGCACCGCACCGGGCGCCGCCACCAGTTGGTGGAGGACGAGCATCGCCAGGCAGGTCACCGCGTACGCGGCCGCCGCGGAGCCGGCCGACTGCGCATGCTGGCGCCAGGTCGCGCGCCCGCCCGCGCCGAAGGTGAAGCGCGCGTGCAGCTCGGTGGCGAGGAGCGTGGACACCACGGTGATCAGGGCGTTGGCCAGGACCCAGGGAATCCAGGAGGCGAGGGCCACGACGCCGAAGCTGGAGGCGAGCCCCACCCCGCCGCCGCAGAGGACGAAGCGGGCGAAGGCGGTGACGGCGCCCGGCTCCGCCTGCTCCTGACTCTGTGCTGTGTCCATGACCCGGCCCCCTTGCTGGCTCACTCGCGAACGGGTCTCTCGGCCTGTGAGGCCGAGAGACCCGCTCCCCCGTGACGCCATAATGGCACAGCACTAGCGCCATCGCGAGCCAATTACGAACCCGCATGCGTCGTCATGGCGCCGCGGCCGGAAAAGCCGAGCCGGTAGCGGCCACGGCGGCGTGGCCCAGCCCCGTACATCTCGTCGCGTGACGGCGCGACGACTGCCACCGAGGCCGTTCCGGCACCGGCCGACCCACCCTCCACCCAGGCCTGGACGCTCCGTCGGGAGACCGTGGCACCACACGGTTGCATTGGAGCCATGATGGTGCCATCGTGGTGCCACACGGTCCGAGGCGGGAAGCCTCCCGGACCTGTCTCTGCTTCGCGACCGCTTGAACCGTGCGCCGTGCGCCGTGTGCCGGGCGGTCCGCCCCTTCACCGCTGATCCGACAGGAGCCTGTTTCGTCGTGGCTACTTTCCTCTGCAAGCTGGGCCGCTTCGCCTTTCGGCGGCGGGGCTTGATCGCACTGCTGTGGGTGCTGGTCCTCGGCGGGGTGATCGCCGCCGCCGCCTCCGCTCCGGCGCCGCCGGCCGACACGTTCTCGATGCCGGGGACCGAGTCCCAGAAGGCCTTCGACCTGCTCAAGGAGAAGTTCCCGGCCGCCGGCGCCGACGGCGCGAGCGCCCGGGTCGTCATCCGTACGCCTGGCGGCCAGGACATCTCCGGCCCCGAGCGCAAGGCGGCGGTCTCAGGGCTCGTCTCCGACCTGACGAAGGCCCCGGAGGTGGTCTCGGTCACCGATCCGTATCAGGCCGGAGCCATCAGCAAGGACTCCACCACCGCTTACGCGGTCGTGAAGTACAAGGTGGCCGCCACCGAGCTGACCGACAAGGAACACGAGGCGCTCACGCAGGCGTTCGACAAGGCCCGCGACACGGGCCTGACCGTCGAAGCCGGCGGTGACGCCATCAAGATCGACGCTGCGATGGGCGGCGCCGAGGGCATCGGCATCCTCGTCTCCGCCATAGTCCTGCTGATCACGTTCGGCTCGATGATCGCCGCCGGCATGCCCCTGCTCACCGCCCTGATCGGCATCGGCGTCGGCATCAGCGGCATCACCGCGCTCGGCAGCACCCTCGGTCTGTCCGCGACCACGTCCACGCTGGCCATGATGATCGGCCTCGCCGTCGGCATCGACTACGCGCTGTTCATCATCTCCCGCTACCGCTCCGAGATCACCGAGGGCCGTGAGCCCCAGGAGGCCGCCGGCCGGGCCGTGGGCACCGCCGGTTCGGCGGTCGTCTTCGCGGGGCTCACCGTCATCATCGCGCTGGCCGGCCTCGCCGTGGTGAACATCCCCATGCTCACCAAGATGGGCACCGCCGCCGCGGGCACCGTCGCCGTCGCCGTCCTCATCGCCGTCACCCTCGTCCCCGCACTGCTCGGCTTCGCACCGGTCAAGGTGCTGCGCCGCGCCGACCGCAAGGCGGTCACCGGCAAGCCGCTCTCGGCCCGCCAGCAGCGCAAGGCCGCCAAGATGGTTGCGCGGAAGAAGCCCAACCTGGGGATGCGCTGGGCGAGTTACGTCCTGCGCCACCCGGTGGCCGTCCTGCTCGTCGGGGTGCTCGGACTGGGTGCGATGGCGCTGCCCGCCGCCAGCCTGGAGCTGGGGCTGCCCGGCGAGGGCACCATGGCCGCCGACACCACCCAGCGCAAGGCGTACGACATGCTGTCGGAGTCCTTCGGCCCCGGCTTCAACGGACCGCTGACGATCACCGTGAGCGCCGGGGACGCCTCGACCGCGGCCGGCGGCGTCGGCAAGGCCCTGGCCGAGCTGGACGGGGTCGCCTCCGTCTCGCCGGCCGTACCCAACGTGGCGAACGACACCGCGATCCTGAACCTCGTACCGAGCACCGGACCCGCCGACCACGCCACCGAGGAACAGGTACGCGCCATCCGCGACGGCGTGGGCGCCATCGAGACCGCCACGGGGGCCGACGAGATCCTGGTGACCGGCCAGACCGCGATGTTCATCGACTTCTCCCAGACCCTCGACGACGCCCTGCTGCCGTACCTCGCACTCGTGGTCGGCCTCGCCTTCCTCCTCCTGGTCCTCGTCTTCCGCTCGGTCCTCGTCCCGCTCAAGGCGGCCCTCGGCTTCCTGCTGTCGGTCAGCGCGGCCCTCGGAGCCGTGGTGGCGGTCTTCCAGTGGGGCTGGCTCGCCGACGTCTTCGGCGTCAAGGAGGCCGGCCCCGTCATGAGCACGATGCCGATCTTCATGATCGGTGTGGTGTTCGGCCTCGCGATGGACTACGAGGTGTTCCTGGTCAGCCGGATGCGGGAGGCCTACGTCCACGGGGCGCGGCCCGGCGAGGCCGTCGTCACCGGCTTCCGCTACGGCGGACGCGTCGTCAGCGCGGCCGCGATCATCATGATCAGCGTGTTCTCCGGCTTCATCACCGAACAGAACGACCTCATCAAGATGATCGGTTTCGCCCTGGCCACGGCCGTCCTCTTCGACGCCTTCGTCGTCCGCATGGCCATCGTCCCGGCCCTGTTCGCCCTGCTCGGCAAGTCGGCCTGGTGGCTGCCGAAGTGGCTGGACCGGATCCTGCCGGACGTGGACGTGGAGGGCGCGAAGCTGGACGCCCGAGCACCTGCCGTCCACCGGGGACGCGAGCCCCACCTCGTGGACTCCTCCCGATGACGACGCCACGACCCGGAGGGCCGCCCCCGCTGTGACAACAGCCGGGGCGCCCCGCCGGGTTCAGGAGGAACGGGCCGGCGGCGCGCGCCTTCCCCTCCGCTCAGATGCCGTGGGTGGCGGTGATGGCGCCGTCGGAGATGGCGGCGGTGAGCAGGGCGTGGTCCTGGAGGGTCTGGTCCGCGTAGCGGAGTGCGAAGTCGGCGACGGCGCGGTCGAAGGTGTCGCCGTTGCCCAGGTAGCCGGCGATCGCGATGCGGTCGCCGGAGCGGGCGTGGGCACGGGCCAGGGCCGTGCCGCACAGTTCGGCGTACTGGCGGAACAGGTCCGGGGTCATGGGAGCTGGTCGACATGCGCAACCAGGCCAAGGAGATCACCCGTGCCGGCATGAGCCCGGAGGAGGTCCGGATCCTGGAGGAGCGGAACATGGCCAAGTACGGCAACCCGCTCGGGCCGACAGCCGACCAGCTCTACGTCAAGTACGGCTCCTGGCAGCAGGTCATCGACGCGTCGATGCGCACCAGTTACGCCGTGGACCGCGAACTCAGCCTCGAGTACCGCCCCTGTCCGGTGTAGCCCGCAAGCGCCGGCGGGGCCCCCGCCGGCCGGACGCGGCTCTGACGACACGGACGAGACAAGTCCTCAGGGTCCCGGTGGAGTGGCGGAGTCGTCGTGCCAGTGCAGCTCGCCCGTGCCCAGGCGGATCGTGGCACGGGGTCGCATGGGCTCGTCGCCGCTGCGGGAGAGCAGCACGATGTCGTCGACCTGCGCCGACATGCTGCCCAGGCGGGCGGCGCACTCCGCGGCCAGGCGCCGCGGATGGTGGGTGCGTCCGAGCGAGAGGTGCGGCGTGAAGGACGGGAATCGGCCGCGGCACAAGGGGAAGGGCTCCGCCAGGGCCCCCTGGAGCGCCGTCCAGGGGGTCAGGCCGGCCGCGGCGGGGTCCAGCCACACGGTGGCGTAGCTGCGGTGCCGGAACGTGTGCACTCCGCTGAGGCGGATGGCGAAGGGCTCGATCTCGGCGGCAGCGGCGGCCAGCAGCGGGGCCGCGCCGGGGAAGTCGGCCTCCGGGACGAAGCCGAAGATCAGGTTGACGTGCGGAGGCCAGCGGCGGATCTGGGGGTCGTGCTCGGCACGGATGCTCTGGATGGGAGGCCACAGTCCGGGCGGAGGAAGCCATACGACGGCGGTCCGCGGCGTGGGAGCCACCCCGGGGAAGCCTGGGACACCGGCTCCGCCGCCGGTGGTCGGGGACGCGTTCACATGGCCATGATGCCTCTGGACTCCTGTCGGGCGGCCGGGCCGGGCCGCCTTGGCGCGGCGGCTTCCGCGCGAAGCGGCTCAGCCGGTGAAGGAGCCGTGGCGGCCGGCGCCACCCGCGAACCGGTCGGCGCCGGCCTGGGTCTCCCCCGCGGCGAGCGGGACGAGGCCGTGCCGGTACTCGGCGGCCAGGGCTTCCCGCTCACCCAGACCGTGCTGCTCCCGTACGGAGAGCCGGTCGTGCCGCAGGCACAGCTGCGGGAACCCGGCGATCTCGTGGGCGAGCCGCTCCGCCGCCCGGCGGGCCTCCCCGGGCGGCACGAGACGGTTGACGAGGCCGATCCCGTACGCCTCGGCGGCGGTCACGGGGCGGCCGGTGAGGATCAGGTCCATCGCGCGGCTCTCACCGATCAGGCGCGGCAGCCGCACCGTACCGCCGTCAATGAGCGGCACGCCCCAGCGGCGGCAGAACACGCCGAACGTCGCGTCCTCCTCGGCCACCCTCAGATCGCACCACAGGGCCAGTTCGAGTCCGCCGGCCACCGCGTGGCCGCTGACCGCGGCGATCACCGGTTTGGTCAGGCGCAGCCGCGTGGGGCCCATCGGCCCGTCGCCCTCGGCCAGCACCTGGTTGCCGCGTTCGGTGCCGACGGCCTTGAGGTCCGCGCCCGCGCAGAACGTACCACCCTCGCCCCACAGCACGGCGACGGAAGCCTCCTCGTCCTCCTCGAACGCACGGAAGGCATCGGCGAGTCGGGCGGCCGTCGGACCATCGACCGCATTGCGCACCCCGGGACGGCTCAGGATCACCGTAAGTACCGCGCCATCGCGCTCGGTCCGGACGGCAGCCGGGTCGGCGGGCGTCGTCCCCGATGCCTCAGAGGTCATGGCCACAGCGGAACTCCACGGGTAGGTCCAGTGCTGCTCTCGGACACGCACAAGGTGCGAACGCCCACTCTGCAGCAACGGCCCGGCCAACACGAGACCACGGCCCTCACGCGGGCCCGCCGGCGGCCGCCGGGCTCCCCGGGAGCGGCAAGGGCGGGTGCCGGTCGCCCCGTACCCGGCGGTCACCCGGACTGCGGGTGGCGGGGAGCGGAACTAGGCTGATCGGGTGAGCGGCCGCGCCGGAGGCTCGGGTGAGGCCTGGTGCCGTACGGAGGCGGCCAGAGGGAGGTGATGGCCGATGTCCGCACCTTGGGGAGCCGCGGTCCGGTGCGCCGTCGCCGGCACGGCTTGCTTGTTCATGGTCGCGGGCGTAGGCGCGGGTGCTGCCAGGGCCGATGACAACGGGATCGCCGGCAAGAGTGCCCAGGCCATCGCGGACGCCGCCCGCGAGGCGATGACCGGGGTCACGTCCATGCGCATGGTGGCCAAGGCCACCGACGGCTCGGGCACCACCGCTCTGGACCTCCGGTTCGACGAGCGGGGCAACTGCGTCGGCACCGTCACGCCTCCCGGCGACTCGGGCATGGCCGACGTCATCAAACGCGGCGACGACGTGTGGATGAGGCTCGACGACGAGCTGCTGCGGGCCCAAGTACCGGACGCCGCGGCCGACGACGCGATCGCGCTCATCAACGGCCGCTATCTGCACGGCACCACGGACAGCCTTCTGCTGCGCGACTTCGCCGAGTTCTGCGATATGGACTTCTACAAGGAGGAGTTCTCCTCGAAACCGGTGAACGAGCAGTTGGAGAAGGGCGCGCGGACCACCGTCGACGGCCGTCCGGCCATCACGGTCAGCAGCCGGCACGACGGCGAGACGGACTCCTACCAGGTCTCCACCGAGGACGAGCCGTACCTCCTGCGGGTCCAGGGCACCGACGCGTCCGGCGAGCGGTCGGAGGCCTCCTTCTCCGCCTTCGACGAGCCCGTCGTGGCCAAGCCCCCCGCCCCCGCCGACTCGGTCGACCTGTCCCAGCTCCGGTAGCACGGGCACCGCGCGGGGAGGCCGCTGATCGACACCGGCGCGTGGCCGGCCCGCCACCCACAGGACGCGCGAAAGGGAATGACCATGATCACCACTGACTTCGTCCCCGGCTCCCCCTGCTGGCTCGACCTCGGTTCTCCCGACGTCCCCGCCGCAGCGGCCTTCTACGGCGCCGTGCTCGGTTGGGACTACGAGTCCATGGATGCGGGCGAGGACATGGAAGGCGGCATGTTCCGCAAGGACGGCAAGGTCGTCGCCGGGCTCGGCAAGCTCACCGAGGAGGGGGCACGCTCCGCCTGGATGATCTACTACCGCGTCACCGACGCGGACGCCACGACCCAGGCCGTCGAGCGCGCGGGCGGCACGGTACGGGTCCCGCCCAGGGACTTCGAGGAGTACGGCCGGATGGCGCAGTACAGCGACCCGCTGGGGGGCCAGTTCGCCGTGTGGCAGCCGGGGAAGGACACCGGTGTCGAGCTGGTGGACGAACCCGGCTCGCTGTCCTGGACCGAGCTGTACACGAGCGACGCGGCGGCCGCGAAGGACTTCTACGGCGGCGTCTTCGGCTGGCAGTTCAGCGAGATGGAGCTGCCGGGCGGCGGGGGCACGTACTCCCTCATCACCCCCGCCGGACTGCCCGAGGAGCGCATGCACGGCGGCCTCATGGAGATGTCCGAAGAGAACCTCGCCCTGACGAGCGGCCGGCCGTACTGGCACCCGGTCTTCGCCGTCACCGACTGCGACGCCGCGGTCGCCGAGGTCACCGGGAACGGCGGCAGCGTGCAGATGGGGCCGGAGGACGCCGAGGGCATCGGCCGGCTGGCCGTCTGCCTCGACCCGTCGAAGGCAGACTTCGTGGTGCTGGCCCCGGGCCGGAGCTGAGCCCCGGGGCCGGGCCCCCCGACCCGCCCAGGGGCGCCCGCCGCGCCGTGCTGACCACGGGCTGACCTTGACCCGCCGACACGGCGCCACCGCCCGACCCGGCGTCACGGGGCCACGGGCGGTGCTTCCGCGTAGGCACCGGACAGGAGGTGGCCGGCGCCGGGGGCGACCGCGGGCAGGCCCAGGGCCCGGAGCATCTGGTGGGCGGTGCAGACCGCCGCCGAGACGACGGGCTTGCCCAGGAGCTGTTCGGCCTCCTCGATGGCCCCCAGGGAGGGCATCTGCACGCAGGCGGAGAGGACGACGGCGTCGGCGTCACTGTGGTCCAGGGCCCGGGCGAGGCCGGGGAGCCGGGCCGGGTCGTGGGCGGCCACGTCGAGGTTGTTGGGGATCTCCAGTGCGGTGTAGTCGATGACCTCGATGCCTTCGTGGGTGAGGTAGTCCACGACGGTCCGGGTGAGCGGGCGCATGTAGGGGGCGATCAGGGCGATCTTCTTCGCGCCGAGGGTGCCCAGGCCGTGCACCAGGGCGCCGGCGCTCGTGACGACGGGGGCGGGCGCGCCGTTCTCCGCCGTGCGCAGGTGAAGGCGCTGCTCGGAGGTGCGGTGGTAGCCGAGTCCCATGCTCATGATGGCGACGAGGCAGGCGTAGCCGAGTACGTCCACGTGCGCGTCGGAGAGCTCGACGGCGCAGCGGTCGGAGTCGGCGTCCATCGCCTTGAGCTGTTCCGGGGTCACGTGGGTCATGCGCATGCGGCTGGAGTGGAAGGTGAAGCGTTCCGGCGCGATGCTCTCGCGGGCCCGGAGGATGGCCGGTACCTCGGTTTCCATGGTCACGTTGGAGCTCGGGACGATCTGGCCGATGCGGTAGGTACGGTGCGACACGAACGGTCCTCTGGGTAGGGGGATGCTGGTCAGCGGGCGTCGACCACGGGATTGCTCAGGGTGCCGATGCCCTCGACCGTGGCTTCGACCGTGTCGCCGGGGGTGAGGAACTCCGGGGGGACCATGCCGGCTCCGACGCCGGAGGGCGAGCCGGTGGCGATGACGTCCCCCGGTTCGAGGGTGACGCCGGAGGAGATGTCGGCGATCAGGCGCGCGATGGGGAAGAGCATGTGCTGCGTGTTCGACTTCTGCTTGGTCACCCCGTTGACCCGCAGGGAGAGGTCGAGGTTCATCGGGTCGGGCACGTCGTCCGCGGTGACGACGGCCGGGCCGAAGGGGGCGTAGGAGTCCTGGCCCTTGGAGAAGAACCACTGGCCGGAGCGGCGCTGGTCGCGGGCGCTGATGTCGTTGACGATGCTGTAGCCGAAGATGTGGCCGTACGCCTCCTCCTCGCTCACGCGGAAGGCGGTGCGCCCGATGACGACGGCGAGTTCGCACTCCCAGTCGAGCTGGGTGGTCAGGTCCGCGTTGTGGAGGATCGGCTGCCCGGGGCCGGTGACGGCGGTGGCGGGCTTGCTGAAGAGCACCGGCCGCGGGGGAAGTTCCTTGTCGGTGTCGAGGCTGCGGCTGGACTCGGCCACGTGCTCCACGTAGTTGAGGCCGACTCCGATGATCTTTCCGGGGCGCAGCGGGGCCCGCAGCGACACCTCGGCCATCCGGCGGACGGCCTCGGCCGGCCATCCGGCGGGGCCGGCGGCCAGCAGGCGGTCCGCGGCCTCCCGGGCCGGGGCGCCCGCCCGGATGAACGACAGCAGGTCGGCTGGCAGTTCGACGCCGGCGCGTTCCGCGAGGACGGCGAGGTCGACGAGGTGGTCGGCGTCGACCTGGGCGCCGAGGACGGGCGATCCGTCATCGAGGGTGTAGGTGACCAGTCGCATCGGTGCTCCAGGTGGTGAGGGGTGAAGGGGTGAAGGGGTGAGGCGGGAAGGGGTGGGGCGGAGGTGCTCTCGGGTGGGTGGCGGCCGCGGGGCCCCGTGGGGTGCGGCGCCGTACCGCTGCCGGTGTCAGGGCCGGCGGCGTGCGGTACGGCGCCGCGGTTCAGGCGGTGGGCTGGTGCCCGCCGTTGTCGGGGTAGGCCTCTTCGCGGTGGAAGCCGAGGGAGTTCATCACCGGGAAGTCGTTGAAGGAGAACAGGCAGGCGTCCTCGCCCTGGTCGAGGTTGTGGTGCTCGTGCCAGGCCCAGGACGGCACGCAGAAGATGTCGCCCTTCTTCCAGTCGAAGCGCTGTCCCGCGATCACCGAGTAGCCGTGCCCCTTGGCCGCCGTGTAGATGACGGAGCCGGTGTGGCGGTGGGCCAGGGTGGACTGGCCGGGCCGCAGCAGCTGCATGTGGGCGCCCATGGTGGGCATGACCGGGCCGCCGGTGAGGGGGTTGGTGTACTCGGCGATCACACCGTCGTACGGGGACCCCTCGGTCGCCTCGGCGAGGCCGAGGAGTGCCTCGTAGGTCGGCTCCCACGGGAAGGCGAGCAGCGGGGAGTAGGGGCGGGTCCACTTCTCCGCACCGTAGGGCAGCAGGTTCGCGCTGTACGTGAGCACGGAGGAGTTGACGACCTTCCCCGGGATCTGGTGGAGGTCGGGGTGCACCTCGTAGAACCCGGCGTCCATGGCGTTGACGAGCGGGATGTCGAGGCCGTCCTGCCAGATGACGGGGGCGTCGTCGGACTCGTTCCCGTGCTCGTGCCAGGTTCCGTTGGGGGTGATGGCGAAGTCGCCCGGGGCCACGCGTAGCTTCTGTCCGTCGACGACGGTCCACGCTCCGGTGCCCTCGTGGACGAACCTCAGCGCGGCCGCCTGGTGGCGGTGGGCGGTCATGGCCTCTCCGGGGCCCATGATCTGCAGGCCGGTGTAGAGGAGGCCGGCCGCGGCGCTGACGTCCTTGCGTCCGGGGTTGACGAGCATGACCACGCGACGGCCCGCGTCGTCGGCCTTGACCAGGTCGAGGGCCTTGCGGACCAGGGGCCGCAGTTCGTCGTAGCGCCAGAGGACGGGGACGGACCTGGGCTGCGGGTACCAGGGCTCGATGTCGTTGGCGACGGTCCACAGCGCGCCGGCCTCCAGTTCGGCCAGTTCCCCGTAGTAGGCGGTGAGTTCGGGGGTGTCGCTGACCCTGGCGCGGCCCAGCATGCTGTCGTCCTGTCCGGTGGTCATACTTCCTCCTTCGTGACGCCGGTGCTGTCGGCGGTGAGGGGCGTGGGGACGGGGGTGGTGACGGGGATGGTGCCCGGGGTGACGGGCGGTGCGGCAGGTGGTGCGGCGGGTGCCGTCGCGTGCGCCGGACCGGTCGCGAAGGTCACCGGGGTGCGGGGCCGGTTGTCGACGTGGAGCTGGAAGACGTCGAAGCGGTTGTAGTGGCCGACGATGTCGTGCATCTGCTTGGGCTGGATGCACCGGGCCAGGTCGATCTCGGCGTAGACGATGCCCTCGTCGTCGACGAGGGGCTCGGTGACGGGCCGCCCGTCGGGGCCGAAGATCCCGGACAGGGCGCTGCGGGGGCGGCTGAACAGGGCGCGCAGTTCCTCGTCGTCCCCGGCCAGGGTGTCGACGATCTCCGGGGAGATCGTCGAGCAGGCCACGACGGAGAAGACCTTGCCCTCGAAGCTGTGCGCGGCGGTGCGCACGGCGATGGCGTCCGCCATGTCGTAGTCGGCGGGGGCCACGGGGAGGGAGATGTAGCAGGACGCGTGGACGAGTTCGCCCTGGGCGAGGAGGGCGAAGCGGGCCAGCGTGTTGGTGTTCTCGCCGCAGGCGAGGGCTCCCAGCGGTCCGACGGGCGTGGAATGGACCTTCAGGGAGCTTCCGTCGCCACCGGTCCAGGTGAGCTTCTCGGCCCAGGTCGGCACCAGTTTGCGGTGTACGCCGAGCAGTGCGCCGTCCGGGCCGATGGTCAGCAGCGTGTTGTGGAGGACGCCGAGGCTGTGGGGTCCCCGTTCGTTGACGCCTATGACGAGGACCACGCCGTACTGGCGGGCCGCGGCGCGCAGGACGTCCACCTGCGGCCCGGGGACGTCGACGGAGCTGCGGTAGAGGCGTTCGAACCAGGGCGAGCCCTGGACGGGGTTCATCGTCCAGTTCCAGTACGGGTATCCGGGGACGAACACCTCTGGAAACACGACGAGTTCGGCGCCGTTCGCGGCTGCCTCGGCGATGAGGGCGACCGCCTTGGCGACGGTGGCGTCGGGGTCGAGGTAGACGGGGGCCGCTTGGACGGCCGCCGCGGTGAAGCGGGGCAGGTTCTCCATCGAGTCCCTCCGGATCAGTGGGCCGCGGTGCAGGCGGCGGCGGGGGCGGGGGGAAGCCAGCGCTGGTGTACGGGGGCGGTGGGCTCCCGTAGCAGCTGGAGGCGCGGCGGTACGCGGTCGGTGCGCGCGGCCGGGGGCCGGCCGCTGCCCGCCTTCCAGGCGGTTGGCCAGGGGGCGGCGGGGCCGCTGTACCCCTGGGCGGCCGCGGCGTGCAGGGTCCACAGCGGGTCGTGCAGCTGGGCCCGTCCGACGGCGCACAGATCCGCCCGGCCGGCCAGGATGATCGAGTTCACGTCGTCGTACGTGGAGATGGCGCCGACCGCGATGGTGGGCAGGCCGGTGGCGTTGCGGATCAGATCGGCGTACGGGGTCTGGTAGCTGCGGCCGTAGCGGGGACGCTGGTGGGCGACGACCTCTCCGGTGGAGACGTCGATCGCGTCGGCTCCGGCCTCTCCGAGAGCGCGGGCGATCTCGACGGCTTCGGCTTCGGTGGTGCCGCCCTCGGCCCAGTCGGCGGCGGAGATGCGGACGACGAGTGCCTTGCCCGTCGGCCAGACGTCGCGGACCGCGCGGAGCACCTCCAGGGGGAAGCGCATGCGCCCCTCCAGGGTGCCGCCGTAGGCGTCGGTGCGGAGGTTGGTGAGCGGTGAGAGGAATCCGGACATCAGGTGGCCGTGCCCGTACTGGAGTTCCAGTACGTCGAAGCCCGCCCGGTCCGCGCGTCCGGCCGCCGCGACGAAGTCGCGGGTGATGGTGTCCATGTCCTGCCGGGTGGCCGCGCGGGGCACGGTGCTGTGCTCGTCCCAGCCCAGCGCGGAGGCGGCCACCAGGGGCCAGCCGCCGGCGCCGAGGGGGGTGGCGCTGCCGTCCGGACGGGGAATGCCGGTCGCCGCCCGGCGGCCGGCGTGGGTGAGCTGGATGCCCAGGCAGGTGTCCGACTGCTGGTGGACGAACGCGGCGATCCCCCTCCAGGCGGCCTCCTGCTCGTCGGTGTACAGGCCGGGGCAGCCGGTGGTGGCGCGGCCCTCGGGACTGACGGCGGTCATCCCGGCGAGGACCAGACCGGAGCCGCCGATGGCCTGGGTGGCCAGGTGTACGAGGTCGAAGTCGCCGGGCACGCCGTCCCGCGCGGTGTAGAGCGCGGTGGGGGGCGCGACCACCCGGTTGCGCAGGTGCAGGCCGCCGAGACGGAACGGACGGAGCATGGGGGGCAGGCCCGGCCGGCCGGCCTGGGGCAGTGCCCGGGCGGTGTCGTCGGCGTGCCAGGTGTCGACGACGTCGGTGAACTCCTGGTCGCGCACCCGGAGGTTGTCGTACGTGACGCGCCGGCTGCGCGTGAGGAGGTTGAAGGCGAACTGGTGCGGGTCCTGGCCGGTGTAGCGTCCGACGTTCTCGAACCATTCGAGGCTGGCCTGGGCGGCGCGCTGGGTGGACTCGACGACCGGCTTGCGTTCGGCCTCGTAGGCGGCGAGTGCGGTGGTGACGTCCGCGTGCTCGTGGAGGCAGGCGGCCAGCGCGAGCGAGTCCTCCATGGCGAGCTTGGTGCCGCTGCCGATGGAGAAGTGCGCGGTGTGGGCCGCGTCCCCGAGCAGGACGACGTTGCCGTGCCGCCACGTCCTGTTGCGGACGGTGGTGAAGCGGATCCACTTGGAGTTGTTGGGCAGCAGGCGGTGGCCGTCGAGGTGCTCGGCGAGTATCTCCTCGCAGAGCCGGATGCTCTCCTCGTCGCTGGTCCCCGGCGGGTGGTCGCGGGCCGCGAACCTGTCGAAGCCCGCTCGCCGCCAGGCCTGTTCGTCGATCTCGACGATGAAGGTGGAGCGGGTGCCGTCGAAGGGGTAGGCGTGGACCTGAAGGGTCCCGAAGTCCCCCTCCGCGACGATGAACGTGAAGGCTTCGAAGACCTTGTCGGTGCCGAGCCACATGTACCGGCAGTTGCGCTCGTCGAGGTCGGGCCCGAAGGTGTCGGCGTAGGCGGCGCGGGTCGCCGAGCGGACCCCGTCCCCGGCGACGACCAGGTCGTACCGCGCGGAGAGCTCTTCGACCGGCGGGGCCTGCGTGCGGTAGCGGACGTCGACCTCCAGGGCGGCGCAGCGCTGCTGGAGGATCTGCAGCAGGCGCTTGCGTCCCAGCGCCGCGAAGCCGTGGCCGCCCGACGTGAGGACGCTGCCCTTGTAGCGGACGTCGATGTCGCTCCAGCGGGCGAAGTCCGCGGACATGGCCTCGAAGATGCGGGCGTCCGCCTGGGCGATCCCGTCGAGCGTCTCGTCGGAGAACACCACCCCGAACCCGAAGGTGTCATCGGGTGCGTTGCGCTCCCAGACGGTGATCTCCCAACTCGGGGACAGCTGTTTGGCCAGGGCCGCGAAGTACAGCCCGCCGGGCCCTCCTCCGATAACTGCTACGCGCACGGCGCTCCTCCTAGTGGTTCCGAGCATCAAAATATGCTGCGAATCTGACGCTCGTCAAGAACTCATCATATCGATGGGATGTTGCCCTGCTCACGCGAAGAGCTCCGGGGCCTGGGGCCCCGCCCCGGTCAGGACCTCGCGCACCTCGTCGGGCCAGGCCGTGGAGCCGGTGGCGCGGGCGGCCGAGTGGGCGATGACCATGCGTCCGGTGGCCGCCACCTCCTGGCCCGCGCCCCGGACGGTGAAGGCATAGTGGAGCGAGCTCGTCCCGACCTCGGTGACCAGCAGTTCGGTGCGGACCGTCTCGCCGAACCACAGCCGGGCGCGGTAGTCGGCCTCGAAGTGGACCCTGGGCGTACTGCCGAAGAGGTGGGCGAGCCCCAGACGCCTCAACAGGGCGGCCTCGGCGGCCTCGACCCAGCGCACCACCGTGGAATGGTGGTAGTGGCCGGCCGCGTCGGTGTCCTGCCATTCCACGCGCCGCTCGATGACGATGCTGGGCGGACGCGGTACGAGCGCCTCGGGGCAACCGGCGGCGCAGCTGTCCGCGCCGATGTCCTGCCGCGGGTGGGAAGCGGTCATGGCGATGCCTTTCATCGGGGGTCGGTGCGGTGCGCCCGGCGCAGTTCGCCGCGCCGGAGCTTTCCGTTGCTGGTGCGCGGCAGTTCGGTGACGAACTCGATGGCGCGCGGGTACTTGTAGGGCGCGATGGTCCGCTTGACGTGGTTCTGGAGGTCCTTGGCGGTCACCTCGTCCGCCGCGACTCCGGGGCGCAGGACCACGTACGCCTTCACCAGCATGCCGCGCTTGCTGTCGGGGACGCCGACGACGCCGCACTCCTCGACATCGGGGTGGGTCGCCAGGGCCTTCTCGACCTCGGGGCCGGCGATGTTGTAACCGGAGGAGACGATCATGTCGTCGCTGCGGGCCACGTACCAGAAGTAGCCCTCCCGGTCGCGGACATAGGTGTCGCCGGTGACGTTCCAGCCGTTGCGCACGTACGCGCTCTGGCGCGGGTCCTCCATGTACCGGCAGCCGGTGGGGCCGGTGACGGCGAGCAGCCCGGGCAGTCCGTCCGGGACGGGTCCGCCGTCCTCGTCCACGATCCTGGCGCGGTAGCCGGGGACGGGCCTGCCGGTGGAACCGGGCCGGATGTCCTCGTCGGCGGCGGAGATGAAGACGTGGAGCATCTCGGTGGCGCCGATGCCGTCGATGATGCGGTGTCCGGTGGCGGCCTTGAACTCCTCCCACACCTGGGCGGGAAGCGCCTCACCGGCCGATACGCAGCGCCGGAGGCCCGCCAGCCTGTCCGTCGCCCCCGCCGCCATGATGGCCCGGTAGGCGGTGGGAGCGGTGAAGAGCACGGTCACCCCGTGCTCGGCGACGAGATCGGCCAGTTGCTCGGGGCCCGCCTGCTCGATCAGCAGCGTGGCGGCGCCCACGTGCAGCGGGAAGACCACGAGTCCGCCGAGCCCGAAGGTGAAGGCCAGGGGCGGGGTGCCGGTGAACACGTCGTCCGGGCGGGGCTTGAGCACGTGCCGGGAGAAGGTGTCCGCGTTGGCCAGGACGTCCCGGTGGAAGTGCAAGGTGGCCTTGGGGCGGCCCGTCGTGCCCGAGGTGAACGCGATGAGGGCCACGTCGTCGGCGGCGGTGGCGACGGTGGCGTACCGGCCCTCCTTGGCCGCGCAGCGCCGCGTCAGGTCGTCCTCGTCCGGTCCGCCGTAGGCGAGCACGGCGAGTCCGGGGGTGTCCGCCGCGGCGAGCTCCCCGAGGAAGCGGTGGTCGCACACGGCGACGGCCGGCCGGCTGATGCCGTGCAGTTCGGAGAGTTCCGTGGCGCGCAAGAGCGGCATCGTGGTGACGGCGACGCCGCCCGCCTTGAGGACACCGAACCAGGCGGCGACGAGCCAGGGATTGTTCGGGCCGCGCAGCAGGACGCGGTTGCCGGGACGGAGCCCGAAGTCCTCGGTCAGCACTTGGGCGACCTGGTTGGCGCGCTGCTGGAGCCGGCCGTAGGTCCACCGCTCGGTGGGAGTCAGCAGGCACGGGCGGTCCGGTCCCCAGCGGTCGACCGCGTCGTCGAGCAGCCGCTGGGCGCAGTTGAGCCGGTCCGGGTACTGCAACTCCGGTAGATCGAAGTGGAGTTGGGGCCAGAGGGAGGCCGGGGGAAGCCGATCGCGGCAGAAGGAATCCGCATGCGCGGAAGGGGAGAGCTCCATGGGGCGGCACCTCAGTCTTGGGGCAGCGGGGAGAATGAAGCAAGTATGTCGCCAGACTGGCGACCGTCAATATTTCGAGACATGGAGTTTTCGCAACATCATGCTCCGACGGACTCACGCCCCGCCGCCCCGAGTGCCCCGGCGCGCCTCTCGCTTGTCGTTACACGTGTAACATGCTAAGCATCTCTCAGCACGACACGCAAGGAATTCGGACAAACGTGACAAACCCCTAGGGGGGTGGACGACTGCGACCTGCGGCTCGGCTCCCGCGCTCAGCGCTCCGCGGCATCCGCGCGGAGTGAGGCGTCGATGGCCTGTTCGGTCCAGATGGTCTTGCCCTCACCGGTGAAACGGCATCCCCAGCGCTCCGCGAGCTGGGCGACCAGGAAGAGGCCGCGCCCTCCCTCGTCCGTCTCCCTGGCCCGCCGCAGGCGCGGCTGCGTGCTGCTGGGGTCGGACACCTCGCACACGAGCACCTCGTCCAGGATCAGCCTGAGTCCTACGGGTCCTCCGGCGTACCGGATGGCGTTGGTGACCAGTTCGCTGACGACGAGCTCCGCCTCGAAGGCGAGATCGTCGAGCTGCCAGGCGGACAGCTGGCTCACGACGCCCTCGCGGGCGTGGGCGACCTGGGACAGTTCGGCCTCGAACTCCCATGTGGCGACGCGGGTGGGCGGAAGGCGGTGGACCCGGGCGAGCAGCAGGGCGACATCGTCGCCGGGCACTTCGGGCATCAGTGTGCCGATGACGTTCTGGCAGGTCTCGTCCAGCGTCAGGCCGGGGGGCACGGCGGCGAGGCAGTCCCGCAGCGCGGCCATTCCCTCCTCTATGTCGCGGCCGCGGCTCTCGACCAGACCGTCGGTGAAGAAGGCCAGCGTGCTCCCCGGCGGCACGTCGAGTTCCGCCACCTCGAACGGCATGCCGCCGACGCCCAGCGGCGGACCGGGGGGCATCTCGACGGAGAAGCTCTCGCCCCGCGCGCCCAGGACGACGGGCGGCGGATGGCCGGCGCTCGCGGCCGTGAGCCTTCCGGTCACCGGGTCGTAGACGGCGTAGAGGCACGTCGCCCCCAGGACGGCGATTTCCGAACGGGAGGCTCCGGCCGCCCGCTCGGCCGAGAACCCGAGCACCAAGTCGTCCAGGTGCGTGAGGAGTTCGCCGGGGTCCAGGTCGAGGTCGGCAAGGGTCTGCACAGCGGTGCGCAGCCGCGCCATGGCCGCGGTGGCGTCGAGGCCGTGGCCGACGACGTCCCCGGCCACGAAGGCCACGCGCAGGGAGGGCAGGGGGATCACGTCGTACCAGTCCCCGCCGACTCCCACACCGCCGCCGGCCGGCTGGTAGACGCCGGCCGTTTCGGCGGCCGTCAGGTTCAGGGCCGAATGCGGCAGCAGACTGCGCTGCAGGGCCAGCGCCGATCGGTGCTCCCTGGTGTAGCGCCGGGCGTTGTCCACTCCGAGCGCGGTACGGGAGACGACGTCCTCCAGGAGGGCCGCGTCGCTGTCGCTGAAGGCGGCGAGCAGGTGGGAGCGCCAGACCGTGACGCAGCCCAGGACGAGGCCCCGGGCGTAGAGGGGGACCGCGATCGAGGAGCTCGCGCCCCGCGGGATGAACGCATCGAGGGCGTCGGGATCGACGGGCAGTGTCGTGCGGAGCGTCCGGAGGTCGGCCACGACCACCGGCCGGCCTTCCATGAGCGGCCGCATCAGCGCGTTGTCGACCACGGGTGGCAGCGCTTCCCCGACCGCCAGGAGGTTCTCCGCGGAGATCTCCGGGCTCTGGGCGGCCGCGATCCGGCGCAGCCGGACGTCACCGCTGGCGGCGAGCTCCGGCGGCTCGTCGCCCACGAGCACCTGCTCGGCCAGGTCCACCGTCGCCAGATCCGCGAAGACGGGCACGAGGAGGTTCACGAGCGTCTGGGCGGTGTCCGTGACGTCCAGGGACGCGCCGATCGTGGCCATGGCGGCGTGGGAGAGCTCCCGCCGCCTGCGTTCCCCCTCGCGCTCAGCCGCCCGGGGCGTGCCTCCGGCCGGTGTGAGCAGGACGAGCCATCGGCCCGCGGCACGGTCCGACGAGGCCATGGGGGCCAGGACGCACTCCACGGTCAGGCCGGCTTCCGGACCGGCCCCGGCGGGGATCAGGAGGCGGCGCCGGTCGCCCCTTCCCGGGGCGGGGAGCGAGTGCGCCAGCGGGGCGCAGACCTCCCCCGGCGAACACGACATCAGGGCTGACCCCGCCGGCGTGCAGGACACGACCACACCATGATGATCAAGTATGACCGCTGCCGTGTCGCCGACGGGGGCGGGGGCCGAGCCCTGACCGCCACTGTCTGATTCGCGCATGTCGCCTCGCTCATCACTACCGGCAGCCTCCATTATCGGCTCCCCCCTGCTCAGGGGCGACTGGGAACACGGCGTGGGCCTGCCGGACGCCGGGCGTGCGGCAGGGCGTCCCGCAGGCGTCCGATGCGCGTCCGGTCGGGCTCTCCGTCGGGCATCCGGTCGGGCATTCGGTCAGTCGACGCCCAGCAGACGCCGCAGGTCCTCGGGCCGGGCGGCGAAGTCCGTACTGGCCGCCTGGTGGACGATGACTCCCTTGCGCATGACCGCCACGGTCCGGGCGACGGAGAGGGCCAGTCCCAGGTTCTGCTCGACGAGGACGACCGACATGCCCTGCGCGCTCACCTCGCGGATCACCTCGCCCACTTGGGAGACGATCGCGGGCGCGAGCCCGTCGGAGGGCTCGTCGAGGAGCAGCAGGCGCGGATTGCCCAGCAGGGCCCGGGCGATCGCGAGCATCTGCTGTTCCCCTCCGGAGAGCTGGTCGCCGCGGTGCCCGAGCCGCTCCGCCAGCCGCGGCAGCAGCTCCAGGACGCGGGCCCTGGTCCAGGGGCCGCGCGCCGGGCGCCGCGAGGCGATCGTCAGGTGTTCGTGCACGGTCAGCGGTGCGAACACCCTGCGCCCCTGGGGAACCACGCCGACCCCGGCCCGGGCGATCACGTCGACGCGGGCTCCGGCGAGCTCCCGGCCGTCGAGGGTGACGCTGCCTGCGTAGGGCCGGACGAGCCCCATGACGGTCGATATGAGGGTGGTCTTCCCGACTCCGTTGCGCCCGAGGAGGGTGACCGTACCGCCCGCTTCGAGGTCCAGATCGACCCCGCCGAGGACGACGCCCCCGGCGTAGCCGGAGCGCAGGGCGCGGATGCTGAGGAACGGCTTCACGAGGGGACCTCCATGGTGCCGAGGTAGGCGGTCTGGACTGCGGCGGAGGCCCGTACCTCGTCCGGGGTGCCGGTCTTGAGGTGTCTGCCGAGGTGCATGACCGTCACCGTGTCGGCGAGCTCGAAGACCATGTCGAGGTCGTGCTCGATGAGGAGTACGGTCACCTCCCGGGGCAGGGCGGCGATCAGTTCGGTGAGCCGCGCCGTCTCCGCCGGCGACATGCCGGCGGCCGGTTCGTCCAGGAGCAGCAGCCGGGGGGCGGTCGCGAGGGCGACGGCGACCTCCAGCTGGCGCCGCTCGCCGTGCGAGAGCGCGGCGGCCGCGAGCTCGTGCCGGGTGGGCAGGCCCACCCGTTCGAGCAGTGCGTGCGCCTCCTCGACCGCCGCCTTCCGGGCACCCACCCGCCGCCAGCCGCCGAGTCCGGCCGCGGCCCGGCGCAACACGGCGAGCAGGACGTTCTCCAGCACGGTCTCCCGCAGGAAGAGACTGGAGTGCTGGAACGTCGCCGCGACACCGAGCCCGACCCGGCGGTCCACGGGCAGCCGGGTCACGTCCCGTCCGTCGACGAGGATGGTTCCGGCGCTGGCCGGCAGGGTTCCCGAGATCAGGCCGAACAGTGTGGACTTGCCCGCGCCGTTGGGGCCGATGACCGCGTGCCGGGCGCCCGGCCGCACGCTGAGGTCCACCTCGTCCAGGGCTCGGAAGGAGCCGAAGTGCCGGGACGCCCGGCGCAGTTCCAGTGCGTCGGGGTCTGTCACGCCGTCCTCTTCCGGGTCGGTTTCAGCGGGATCCGTACGCCGGCCAGTCCGCGGGGCAGCGTGTAGACGGCGATGACGAAGAGCAGTCCGAGCAGCAGCGGCCCGCGTCCGGCGACGGCTTCGAGGTTCCCGAGGTAGTCGCGGGTGAGCCAGACGAGCGCGGCGCCCGCGCAGGCTCCCCACATCGAGCCGGAGCCGCCGATGACGACGGCCAGCAGCGCCAGGGCGGCGATCTCGAATCCGGCGTCGCCGGGCGAGACGAACCGCTGCACCGACACCCACAGGGCCCCGGCGGCGCCGGCCAGCGCGCCGGCGCCGCAGTAGACGGTCAGGGCGTAGCGCCGGGTGGGATAGCCGATGGCCCGCATCCGCGGCTCGTTGTCGCGGATCCCGCGCAGGGCGAGGGCGAACGGAGTCGAACCCAGGCGGGAGACCGCCGCGAAGAGCAGCAGGAACACGGCCAGGACGTAGAAGTAGACCAGCCCGTCGAGCTCCAGGGCGGGCATCCCGGGCAGCGGGACGACGGGCGGGATGCCCGACATGCCGTCGGTGCCGTTCGTCAGCGGTTTCCAGTTGACGGCGGCGCTGTAGACGATCTCGCCGATGGCGAGCGTCAGCATCAGGAAGACCACGCCCCGGGCCCGTACGGCGAGCCATCCGGTGGGCACCGCCACCAGCGCGGAGACGCCTGCGGCGATGAGGAGTTGGAGGATCCCGAGGTCGGTGAGCCGGGTCGCCACGATGGCGGCCGTGTAGGCGCCGACGCCGAAGTAGGCCGACTGGCCGAGGGTGGGCAGTCCGGTCAGGCCGGTGAGCAGGTTCACGCTCAGGGCGAGCAGGGCGAACACCAGGATCCGCGACAGGGTGCCGACGGCGTACGGGCCGAGGACGAAGGGGGCCAGGGTGAGCCCGCCGACGACGGCGGCCACCGGCAGCCGCCGTGTCAGGGACCGGGCGGATGCGGAACGGGCGGGTGCGGACGGGGTGGATTCGGACGGGGAGGATTCGCAACGGGCGGACGCGGAAGGGCTCATGTGCGCACCGCCGACGGGACCAGGCCGTTCGGTCGGACCACGAGGACGAGCAGCATGGTGCCGAAGAGCAGGAAGGGGGCGTACTGCGGGAGCAGCGCCACCCCGAGCGTCTGCACCTGGCCGATGAGGAGCGCTCCGGCGAGCGCACCGCGCACCGACCCGAGGCCGCCCACGACCACGACGACGAGCGAGAGGACCAGTACGGTCTCGTCCACGCCCGGCCCGGGGCCCAGGATCGGCGCCCCGAGGACACCGCCGGCCACGGCCAGGGCCGCGCCGGACGCGAAGACCCCGTACAGGACCTTGCGGACGTCGACGCCCTGCGCGCGGACCATGTCCCGGTCCGCGACGGTGGCCCGTACGAGGGCTCCGAGCGAACTGCGTTCGAAGACGAGGTACACGGCGAGCGCGAGGCCGGCCGCGACGCCGATGAACACGAGCCGGTAGACCGGATACGCGTGGCCGAGCAGGTCCACCGTCCCGCCCAGGGAGGTCGGCGGGTCGGTGGGCAGGACCTCCCCGCCGAAGGCCGCGGCGAGGAGGTCGGCGACGATGAAGGTGATGCCGAGGGTCAGTACGGCCTGGTCCAGGTGGCCGCGCCGGGCCAGCGGCTGGGTGAGGAACGTCAGCGCCGCCCCGCCCATGGTGCCCACGAGGACCCCCGCGGCCAGGGCGAGGACGAGTCCCCAGAGGGTTCCGTCGGACAGTGCGTAGGCGACGTAGGCTCCGGCGAGGTAGAGGGTGCCGTGGGCCAGGTTGAGCACGTCCATCATGCCGAAGACCAGGGAGAGGCCGACCGCGATCGTGAACAGCAGCAGACCGAAGGCGACCCCGTCGACGACGCTGACGAAGTTGCCGTCCAACCATCCGGTCATGTCAGCCGCCCAGTCTGCCGAGCTCGGAGCTGACCGTGTTGGCGCCCTGCTTGACCTCGCGCAGGTACCAGGGCTGCACGGGCGTACCCCCGGCGTTGAACTTCCAGGTGCCGCGCGGGCTGTCGATGTCCCCCACCCCGGCGATGGCCGCGTTGACCGTCTCCGGGGTCACCGTGCCGCCGGCCGCCTTGATCGCCTTGTCGAGGACCTGCGCCGCGTCCCATGACGCCATCGCGTAGGTGGTCGGGGCGACGCCGTACGTGGAGGTGTACGCCGGTGCGAACTGCTTGTTGGCGGCGTTGTCCAGGTCGGCGCTGTAGTTGAGCGCGGTGAGGATGCCTTCGGCCGCCTCGCCCTGGCCCTTGAGCACGCCGCCTTCGGTGAGGAAGCCGGGCGCGTAGAGCGGGATCTTGCCGGCGAGTCCGAAGTCGCGGTACTGCTTGACGAAGTCGACGGCCGCGCCGCCCGCGTAGAAGCAGAAGACGGCCTTCGCGCCGGACTTCTCGATCTGTGCGAGGTAGGGCTGGAAGTTCTTCGTTCCCGGGAACGGTGTGTAGACCTCCTCCCCCGCGATCTTGCCGCCGGCGGGGAGGAAGGTGGACTTGAAGCCCTCCACTTCGTCCTTGCCCGCCTGGTAGCCCGCGGCGATCAGGAAGACCGGACCGCCGGCCTGCTCGGCCACGTGCTTGCCCAGCGCCTTGCCCGGCTCGTCGTTGACGTACGAGGTGCGCCAGATGTACTTGGTGCCGGTGAGGGTCGTCGGTGAGGCGTTGGAGCCGACGAGGGGGACCTTGCTGGTCTCGAACAGGTCCTTGACCCCGTTGACGGTGGCCGAGCTCACCACGCCGCTCACCGCCAGCACCCGGTCCTGTTTGACCAGTTTCTCGGCGGCCGCCTTGCCCGAATCGGCCGTCTCCCCCTCGTCCGCGACCACGATCTCCACGTCACGGCCGCCGAGCTTGCCGCCGTGCTGCGCGACGTAGAGCTCGAATCCCTGCTTCATGTCGTCGCCGAGCGCCTTGTAGGTCCCGGACTGCGGGACGAGGAGCCCGATCTTCACGGGCCCGTTCTGCTTGTCGCCGTCGCCGGTCCCGAGGCTGGCACCACCGCACGCGGTGGTCAGCAAGAGGCCTGTCGTGACGGCGATCAGACCAACGGGACGAATCCGACCTGCCATGGAGACTCCGTACGTTGTCAGCCGGCCGCCCTGGCGACCGGATGTTTCTGATGGGGATGGACCGAGGGGCTCCCGAGGGGAGGTCCGCTCCCGGGTGGCGTGGCTGGAAAGCATCGAGGTGACACGTGTCTATCGCGTAATTGCGACGTGCGTCAAGACTGCACGAGATATTGGGCCCCGAGCCCGCCGCACCCCTTGACCCCGGCGTCGCGTATGCCGTAGCACTAGCCATCGTCAATTTGGCGCTATGCCGATTTCGGCGCCAGGCCCTTGATCAGTCAGGGAGTGAAGCACCATGACCGACGAACCGTCGCGACGCAAAGTCCTCAGGAACGGCAGCGTGTTGGCCGGTGCCGCGCTCTTCTCCGGAGTCCCCGGAGGCCCCGCGGCGCAGGCCGCCCCGCGGGCGAACGACCCCGGGCCCGTCGTGGACCTGCCCGCGGGCCGGCTGCGCGGGGGCATCGAGGGAGGGCTCGCCGTCTTCAAGGGCGTGCCCTACGCGGCGCCGCCGGTCGGCGCCCTCCGGTGGCGGCCGGCCCGGCCCCATCCCGGATGGCAGGGCACGCGCGATGCCACCGCGTACGGCCCGAGCGCACCGCAGCCCTACCGGGAGGGCGGCGACCAGGTGCTCGGCACGCACGGCTCGCCCCCCTTCGACGAGGACTGCCTCACGCTCAACGTCTGGACCCCCGGGGCCGATTCCGCCAAGCGGCCGGTGATGGTGTGGATCCACGGCGGCGGCTTCATCTCCGGATCCGGCTCGCTGCCCGTCTACTCCGGCGACACCTTCGCGCGCGACGGCGACCTCGTCGTCGTGACCGTCAACTACCGCCTCGGCCCGCTGGGTTACCTCTACTTCGGCGAGGACGGCGCCGGGGGCAACTTCTGGCTCACCGACCAACTCGCCGCGCTGAACTGGGTACGGGACAACATCGCCGCGTTCGGCGGCGACCCGGACAACATCACCGTCGCCGGCCAGTCCGGCGGCGCGCTGTCGGTCGCGGCGCTGGCCGGCGCCCGGCCCAAGGGCCGCCCTCTCTTCCGCCGCGCCATCCTGCAGAGCCCGCCGCTCGGGCTGAAGATCCCCACCCGCGCCGAATCGCTCCAGCGCACCGCCCAGTACCTGGACGTCCTCGGCGCCACGAACGTGGCGGAACTACGGGCCGTGCCCTGGCCGCGCCTGATCGCCGCGACCTTCGAGATGTTCGGGCGCACCGGAAAGTGGGGCTACTGGTCCACCCCGTTCCTGCCGGTCATCGACGGGACCACACTCGACCGCGACCCCGCCGACCTGCTGCTCAGCGGCGCGGGGGCGGACATCGACGTCCTGATCGGCTGGACCAGGGAGGAGGCGAACTTCGCCTTCGCGCTCAGCGAGCCGTACGTCGCCGCGACCAAGGACCAGGTGCTCGCCCGGGCCCGGGACACCTTCGGGAACCGGGCGGCCCAGGCGTACACCGCGTACGAGCAGGCCCGGCCGGGCGCCCGGCCGGTGGACGTGCTCATGGACCTGATCAGCGACGACCTGTTCCGCATGCCCGCCGTGGCCCTCGCCGAACGGCGGGCGGCCCGCGGCCGGCCGGTCTGGGCGTACCAGTTCAACCTCCCGACGCCCGCGCACGACGGTCGGCTCGCGGCCGCGCACTGCCTCGAACTGCCCTTCGTGTTCGACAACTTCGACAAGTGGTCGCACGCCCCCTTCCTGACGGGGCTGAACCCCAGGATCCGCGAGGGTCTCGCCGCGACCGTGCACGCGTCCTGGATCTCCTTCATCCGCACCGGCGACCCCCACCACGACCCCATGCCGAAGTGGGGCCGCTACGAGCGGGACTCCCGCACGACCATGGCCCTCGACTCGGTCACCACCGCCGTCGACGACATAGCGGGCTACTGGCGCCGCCTGCACCACCCGGGCACGTAGCCGGTACGCCGGCCTCACACGGGAGGCGCCGACGCCTGGGCGCGCGGTGCTCCGGCCGGGGCTACGCCTCCGGTGCGCCCTCGGCCAGGCCGGCGACCTCCTGTACGTGCAGCAGGCTCGGCGCCGCGAGGACGTCGTGCAACTGCTGGAACGTCTGGCGGGCGGCGACCGCGTTCCAGTCCGCCGGGAGCAGCTCGGCGGGCAGGCCGGGGTCGAGGTAGGGCAGCCGGCGCCACTGGGTGAGCATGGGCACGTAGTGGCGGAAGGCCTCGCCGCCGTCGAGCTCGCGCCGCTGCGCGAGTTCCGCGGCGACGGGTGCGTACGCCCGGCTGAAGGTGGCGTACTGCTCCTGGATCGCCGGGAAGTCCCACCACGAGCTGACCGTCCCGGGCAGGTCGCTGAAGGCCGCGTAGTCCGCGGCGAAAAGGTGCACGTAGTCGCTGAGCCCGCGCCGGACGAGCATGTCGCGGGCGTCGCCCAGGAGCCTGCCGGGCGCCAGCCACACACCCGGGGCGATGTTCCCGAATCCCAGCCAGGTCAGCCGGGTGCGCAACTGGTAGCGGTACGACCGTTCGGACTCCGGTACGGAGAAGACGGCCATCGCCCAGCCGTCGCTGAGCTTCGCCGGCTCCAGGCTGCCGAAGATCCGCCGGTCGCCCTCGTCGAAGACGGGCTGCGCGGCCTGGCTGAGCCGGTAGCCCGTGGCGCCGCGGCGCTCCGGTTCGAGTACGCCCTTCTTCTTGAGCCGGGAGATCGCCGAGCGCGCCGCCGGCCCGTCGACGTCCAGTTCGGACATCAGGGTGATCAGGTCGGCGACGGAGATCCACCCGCCTAGGCGGCGCAGGAACGCCCCGTACACCGTGTTGATCAGGGAGCTGGGCCGAATGGGACTGTCCGCCATGATCGCCTTCCGTCGTATGCGGTCGCGATCCTATCGAGCCGGGCCGGCGGGGCCCCGTCCAGGTGCAGGTCACACGGCCCGGCCGCGGCGGAGCGGTCGGCGGCTCCGGGGTCAGCCAAGGCGCAGGCCGTGACCGTAGGGGAAGAGCGGGTCTCCGGAGTCGTCGGGTACGTCCTCGTGCCCGACGACGACGCTCTCCATCGAGCGGGGGAGCTCGAAGGGCAGCCGCCCCTCGGGCTTCACCCGGCCGAAGAGCACGTCCAGCAGGGCGGTGTCCGAGGCGCCGAAGTCGGCCACGAGGGCCGCCGCCCGGTCCGCGATCTCGGGAATGACCGCGGCCCGGTCCAGGAAGATGTCGACGACGGTCGCGACGGCAGACGCGACGTCGAGTACGGGTCGCAGCTCGTCCTCGGTGAAGTCGAGGCGGCCCGCCCGGAAGAACGACTCGAAGCCGGCCGTGCGCTCCTTGTCGTACGGTGCCGCGATGCGCACCACCGCGACCTCGGCCTCCTGCGGTGTGTCCACGACGGTCGCGTACCGCGCGGCGACGGCCCGGTCGATGCCCTCGGTGTAGATGCGGGTCCCGGGAGCGAGCGGCAGCAGCGGCGCGGTGGCGTCGGCGGGGCGGTCCTTGAGGACCGTGATCGAGCGGCTCTGGGCGGCGAGGCCGGCCGCGGTGAACTCGGGGCTCCCGCAGATGCGGGCGGCGGCATCGGGGTCCACGTAGGGATCGTCGAAGAGGCCGAGCACGAACTTCTCCCGCAGCAGGCGGGTGACCGAGGCGTCGATGCGCTCGGCCGTCACCCGGCCGGTGCGCACGAGTTCCACGACGAGGTCGGGAGCCGCCTCGCCACCGAGCTGGTCGGCTCCGGCGTCGAGGATGCGTTCCACCCGGGTGAGCCGGTCCAGGTCCTCGACGCCCCAGGCGCGTGCGGGGAAGGGCGCCCCGAAGATCTGCGTGTCGGTGACCAGGCCCCAGTCGGTGCAGACGATGCCGTCGAATCCGTACTCCTCGCGGAGCAGACCGGTGATGACGCCCTTGTTGAAGCCGAAGCCGACCTCCTCGTAGGGCGTACCGACGGGCATGGCGTAGTAGGGCATGACCTGCGAGGTGCCCGCGGCGAAGGCCGCCTCGAAGGGGATCAGGTGGTAGTCGAAGTTGCCGCCCGGGTAGACCTGTTCGCGCCCGTACGGGAAGTGCGCGTCCTCGCCGTTCAGCTGCGGTCCGGCTCCGGGGAAGTGCTTGGTCATGGCCGAGACGCCGGCGGGGCCGAGCGTCTCGCCCTGGAGGCCCCGGACGTACGCGCCCACCATGCGGGCGGCGACCTCGGCGTCGGAGCCGAAGGTGCCGAGGACCCGTGGCCAGCGGGGTTCGGTGGCCAGGTCGGCCGTCGGGTGGAGAGCGAGGCGGATGCCGACCGCGAGGTACTCCTGACGCACGATGTCGGCGTGTGCGCGCACGAGTTCCTCGTCGCCGACGGCGGCCAGGCCGGGCGGTTCGGGCCACAGGGAGAAGCCCTCGGTGTGCACGCTCGCGGCGGGATTGTCGACGAATCCGTTGCGGGGGTCGGTGGATATGGTCACCGGGATCCCGAGGCGCGTCGTGGCGGCGAGGTCCTGGAGGCGGTTGTTCCACTCGGCCATGCGGCGCGGCGCCGCCGCCCCGAACAGGTTGAAGTGGTTCATCAGCTTGCCGGTCACCATCGCGGAGGTGGAGGCACGCATCGGGTCGTCGTCCGGCGCTCCGGGCTCCGGTTCCACCAGGGAGCCGTCCGGGTTGATGGCGACCATGGTCTGGAACAGGAGGCCCGCCTTCTCCTCCAGCGTCATGCGCCCGAGGAGGTCCGCCACCCGTTCGGCCACGGGGAGACGTGGGTCTTCGTAAGGCTCCATGACGCCGTTGCCGTTGAGGTCACGGAACGGCGTGCCGTCCGGAGCGGTGAGGACGCGCGGCCGGGCCGCAGGAGTGGGTGCCATCGGTTTCTCCTCGGAGCTTCGCAATGCGGCGCACCGCGACCCCGGCGGCGCTCCGCGAGCAGATTACACGTGTAACCTCGTGCCGGACAGGGCCCGGAACCACAAGTTCAAGCGTCACCGTTCATACCTCCGGGTGAGGGCGGGGGTCCATGGCGGGGCGCGCCCTCCGGGATTGCCTAACGTGGGCCCGGGTGGCGGGCAGCCGCTCGGTGGACGCGTGGTCTCAGGCTCGGGAGCTGGCAATGGCGGGGCAGCACAGGACATCCTTCCGGCTGCGCCTGCGGTACCGGTTCGACCACCTTGTGGCCGGGGGCACCACCGCGCTGATCGGCTGGCTGGCGCTGGCCTGCCTCGCCGTCGTCGTCCCGGCGAGCACGGTCCTCGTCTGGGCCGACCGCACGGCCCCGACGACCCCGTCCGGCCGGCTCACGGCGGTATGGGTCAGCGTCGGTCAGACGCTCAAGATCGGGGGCGCGGTCGGTCCGCCCCTGTACGTCCTCGCCTCCGTGGCCCTCGCCCTGGTCGCCCTGCTGTTCGTGTCGGCGCTGGTCAGCCTGATCACCACCGGCATCAACCGGCGCATCATGGCGCTCCGCCTCGGCCACTCCACCGTCATCGAGCGCCGGCACACCGTCGTCCTGGGATGGTCCGACCAGGTCTTCCCCGTGATCGGTGAGCTGGTCGCCGCCCATGCCAACCAGCGCCGGTCGGCCCTCGCCGTCCTCGCGCCGATGGACAAGGTGGCGATGGAGGAGGAGATCTCCACCCACGTCACCGACACCGGCAGGACCCGGATCATCTGCCGCACCGGCCTCACCACCGACCCCACGGAGCTGGCCAGGGTGAGTCCGCAGACCGCGAAGGCGGTGCTCGTCCTGCCTCCGGGCGGGGACTCCGGCGACGCCCACGTGGTGAAGACCCTGCTCGCCCTCGACGCGGCCGTCCCCGGGGCCGCCGGGACGGTGGTGGTGGTCGCCGCCGTCCGCGACAGCCGCAACCACGCCACCGCACGGCTGGCGGCCGGGCCGGGAGGGCACGTGCTGTGCGTCGACGACATCGTCGCCCGGCTCCTCGTACAGACCGCCCGCCAGCCCGGCCTCTCGCTGGTGTACCAGGAGCTGCTGGACTTCGAGGGGGACGAGTTCCACACCGCCGCCGCCGGGGACCTCGCGGGACGCACCTTCGGCGAGGCCCTGCTGGCCTTCACCACGTCCTCGGTGCTCGGCCTGCTGCGCGCCGACGGCGGCGTCGTCCTCAACCCGGACCCCGGTACGGCCATCGGCGCGAGCGACCGGATCGTCGTCATCTCGCAGGACGACGACACGGCCGTACCGGCGGACGCCGCCTCCTACGTCGACGAGGACGCGTTCGTCACGGCCCTCCCCCGGACCCCCGCACCCGAACGCCTGCTCCTCCTCGGCTGGAACCGCCGCGCCCCGCTCATCCTGGAACAGCTCGACGAATACGTGAGCCCCGGAACCACCCTGGACGTCGTCGCCCTCGGCGACGGGGCGACGGTGCGCACCGCCCGCGAGGGCGCGGCGGGTCGGCGGCGGCTCGAAGTGGCCTTCCACAGCGGGGACATCACCAATCCCCAGGTACTGGAGAAGCTGGACGTGCCCTCGTACGACAGCGTCGTCGTCATCGGCGAGACCGGCCGCACGGCTACGGAAACGGGCACGGACACGGCCGCGGCCCTCCCCGCCCCGCCCGCGGAGACGGCAGCGGAGACGGAGGCCGACGACAGGACGCTGGTGACGCTGCTGCACCTGCGGGCGATCGGGCAGGCCGCGCACCGGGAACTCACGCTCACCACCGAGATGTCCGACGACGGCAACCGGCTGCTCGCGCCCGCCCGGGCCGGCGCCGACTTCATCGTCAGCGGGCGGCTGATCAGTCTCCTCATGACCCAGATCTCGGAGAGCCACTACCTCGCCGCCGTCTTCGAGGAGTTGTTCAGGGCGGAGGGGCAAGAGCTGTACCTGAAACCGGTGACGGACTACGTCCTGGCCGGCCGCGAGGTCACCTTCGCCACCGCCGTGGCCTCGGCGCGGCGCCGCCGCGCCTGCGCGGTCGGCTACCGGTTGCGGGCGGAGGCCGCCACGGGCCCCGCGTACGGGGTGCGGATCAATCCCGACAAGCGGCAGCGGATCCGTTTCGCCGAGGGGGACCGGCTGATCGTGCTCGCCGAGAGCTGACGGCGCCGCCCCTCCTCGGGGAGGGGCGGCGGGTCGGCTGCCGGCGGGGCTCCCGGCGGGCAGGTCCTCGTACGGCTACGCGCCCGAGTGGACCTCCAGGGCGGTCCGCACCGCGGATTCCAGGGCCCCTTCGATCCAGGCGGGCTTGATCGAGGTGTGGCAGCCGGCGAAGTGCAGGCTTCCTTCGGGCTCGCGGACGTGCGGGAAGAGCTCGGTGTGCTGGCCGGGCAGCAGCACGGAGGCCTCTCCGTAGGCGTACGGATCGCGCATCCAGGACTGGGTGCGTCCGACCCCGGTGTAGAAGACCTCGACGCGCTGCCCGAACACCTCCTGGAGCCCGGCGAGTGCGCGGGGGTAGCGCTCCGCGTCGTCGAAGGAGTCCCACTTCAGGGCGTCGTCCGCCCAGCTGTAGGAGGCGAGGACCACGCCGCCCCGGCTGCCCTCGACGGGGTAGGAGGGCTGGAACATGAAGCGGTTGGGGTTGTCGGTCGCCGAACCGCCTCCGATGACCCCGGCCGCCTCGGGCTGGTCGCGGGTGACGCGGCGGCAGGCGGCGTAGTGGGCGCGCTGGGAGGCGGAGACGTGGCCCCTGGGCACGGAGGTGTGGGCGCCGAGCATCGAGCCGTCGCCCGGGGTCTGCCCGAGCTGGTACTTCCGGTACAGGCCGGGCTGTACGGCTTCCAGCTCGCGCTTCCACTCGGCCTCGTCGAACTCCCACCAGCGGCGGCTGAATTCCAGCAGCACCTTGGTGGCGGCGTCGTAGTGCAGTTCGGTGATCGCGCGCCGCTTGCCGTAGGAGAGCGCGGGGGTGACCGGGATGTGGCGCAGTCCCGAGAAGGGGACGGTGATGATCGCGCTGTCGCCGGTGAAGGTCTCGGTCCGCACGACGGCGCCGCCGCGGCCCTCGGAGACGGTGTCGACGGTGACCTTGCCCTCGCCGTGCGTGATCCGGGTGGCGCGGCGGTCGAGCCGGACCAGGTCCTTGACCCGGGCGTAGAGCGCGTCGGCCAGGGTGGCCGTGCCGTCGGGCAGTTCGTAGAAGGCGGTGTCGGGGCTGATCAGCGAGGCCCCGATGAAGCTGTGGATGAAGGCGAGGTGCAGGCGGGAGGTGAGGTTCTCCACGGTGCCGACGAGGTCGATGGTCCGCTCGTCGAGCTTGGCCTCCTCGGTCAGGAAGCGGTACATCGACATGTGGCCGTAGCGCTGGACGACGCGGCCCCAGCCCTCTACGAGTTCCTTGTCCTTCTTGCCCTCGATCTCCTTGCGGACGGGGGCGAAGGCGTTGCGCACGATCTGCGCGGCGGGCACGGACTCGTAGGCCGCGGGGACCCCGAAGGAGCGGTTGACGGCCTGCGGGCTGCGGGCGTAGTCGGCGCGGCGGACCCGGATGCCGTTGACGTGGATCCAGGTGCGGTAGGCGGGGCGGCCGGAGCCGTCGACGTCGACCAGGTGGAAGCGCCGCCGCTTGAGGCCGAGGCCGTCCATCAGCCCGGTGACCAGCGGGTGGCTGTCGGGGATGCGCATGGCGCCGGCCTCGGCGTACTGCTTCGGGTCGGCGAAGGGTGCGGGGGACTTCTCGTGTCCGCCGGTCCGGAAGGTCTTGATCCGGCCGCCCACCCGGTTGCCGTTCGCCTCGATGACGGTCACCTGGTGCCCGGCCTGGTGCAGCAGGTGGGCCGCCGCGAGCCCGGCCGGCCCGGCGCCGACGATCAGCACCTTCTTGCGGGCGTTCCGGGTCCTGGGGAGGCCGTTCTTCAGGAGGATGTCGGCGTAGCGCGGCACCAGTGGCTGGTCCTCGTCGTCCCGTACGAGGATGGCCCGCGCGATGGTCAGGCAGGTGTCCCAGTCGGCGGGCGAGGAGCCGGGGGTGGCCTGCGAGGTCTCGGCGGAAGCGGCGGCGACCGTCAGCGCCCCGGCTCCGGCGACGGCGGCCGCGCCGGCGATGACGGTACGGCGGGAGGGCCTGCGAGCGGGCGCCGGGGCGGGCTCGTCGGAGGAGCCGGACGCGGGGGGCGGGTCGATGATCATGGGGCAACTCTTGCGGCCCGGCCGCGCCCGGAACGCCGAAATGGGCCCCGGCGGGGAACTACCACCCGGACGTGCGGCCCTGGCCGCACGGCGCTGACGAACGGGGTTTCGGGCCCGTGCGCGCGCCCGCACACCCGCCCGGCGGTCAGACCTTCCGGACCACGCTGGACTTGAGCTGCATGGCGCCGAAGCCCTCGATCCTGCAGTCGATGTCGTGGCCGTCGACCCCGTCGACCAGGCGGATGTTGCGCACCTTGGTGCCCGCCTTGATGCCGCTCGCGCTGCCCTTGACCTTCAGGCCCTTGACGACCGTCACCGTGTCGCCGTCGGCGAGCACGTTGCCGACCGAGTCCTTGACCACCCGCTCCCCGGAGGCATCGCCGGACTCCTCGGAGGCGGGCTGCCACTCGTGTCCGCACTCGGGGCAGACGAGGAGGGCGCCCATCTCGTAGGTGTAGGCACCGGAGCATTCGGGACAGGGGGGCAAGGAGTTCTCAGTCACCCGGTCAGTGTATTTCACGCCGCCGACCGGCCTCGATCACGGCGCGTGACCGGGGCGGCCGGGGCGCGGGCCGGTTGCCGGCCGGCCCCCGGACCGGACCGGGCCGGGCCGTCAGTCGTCGGCCCGGTCACGGGGCACCCAGCCCCGGTCCGCACCGGTGTGGATCAGGGTCTGCGCGTACTCCCAGAGGTCCGCGGAGGCGTCCTTGATCACGGACTTGCGGGCGAGCACCACGTCCTCCGTGACCCCCGGGGTGCGCCATGTGCCGCCCTGGTTGCCGTAGTTGAGCAGCAACGGCTGGAGCCGGTCCATGGCCTTGGCGAAGCGCGCCTCCGGCGTGAGCCGCGCTTCGAACTCGTCCCACAGGGCCCGGAAGTGTTCCTGCTGGTCGGCGGGGAGGAGCGCGAAGAGCTTGTCCGCGGCGCGCTGTTCCCTCTCCTCCTGATCGGCGGCGCCCACGGTGTCGTAGAGGAAGGTGTCCCCCGCGTAGATCTCCACCAGGTCGTGTACGAGGACCAGGGCGAGGACCTTGCTGGTGTCGACGGGTTCGTCCGCGTGCTCCGCGAGCACCAGGGTCATCAGCGCCAGGTGCCACGAGTGCTCGGCGTCGTTCTCCTTGCGGTCCGCGGCCAGCAGCGGGCTCTGCCGGAAGACGTTCTTGAGCCGGTCCACCTCGATGATGAACTCGATCTGCCGGCGCAGCCGGTCGGGGGTGCCCTCGGGCTGGCGGACGGACGCGGCGAGGAAGGGGAGGTCTTCGTCGGTCATGCGGGCTCCTTGGCGGTTCGGTGAGCGGGCCGGCCAGCGGTCGAGGCGCTGGTCAGCGGTTGAGGTACTCGTCAGCGGTTGAGGTACTGGAGAACGACGGCGGCCACGAGCAGCAACGTCGTCACCCACAGGGCGGGATGCGGCCTGCGGCGGCCGAGGACTCCGGCGACGGCGCACACCACGAAGGCGGCTGCCATGGCCTGGTCGATGGCGAGCGTGGCCACGGTGACGGCCAGCGCGGTCACCGTGACGGCCAGGCCCAGCGGACCCGAGGCCTCCGGACGGCGTGCGGTCAGCATCTTGACCGCGACGAAGACCAGGGCGCCGGTGGTGGCCTCCACCGGTACGTGGGCCAGGACCGGGGCGAGGAACAGGCAGGAGAACAGCAGGAGTCCGGTGACCACGGCCGCGATGCCCGTCCGGGCGCCGGCCCGGATGCCGACCGCGCTCTCCACGAAGGCCACGAAGCTGGAGGAGCCGGCGGCGGATCCGGCGACGGTGGCGCCCGCGTCGACGAGCAGCGCCTGGCGCATGCCCGGCACCTTCCCCTCGTCGTCCTGGAGCGGGGTGTTGGCCGACAGGCCCACCACCTTCGCGATGCTGCCGAAGAAGTCGAGGGCGAACAGCACCAGGACGAGGCCCCAGGCACGGGGGTCGGCGATGACGGTGAGGTCGAAGCGGAAGAGCGCCGCCCCGCTGCCTTCGACGGTGCCGGGGACCGCGGCGGCGTCGATGCCCGCGAAGACGCAGTACAGGGCGGCGGCCGCGATGCCGCCGAGGACGGCCGCGGCCCGCGCACCGAACGCGTCCAGGAGCAGGGCGACGGCGAGCCCGGTGTACAGCGCGACGGCGGGCGGCGCCGTCCAGTCGCCGAGGCCCGACAGCCGCCCGTCGGAGGTGCGCACGAGCTGGGCGATCTGGAGGCCGACCAGGCCGATGAACGCGCCGACGGCGGCGGCGAGCGCGGCACGCAGCTCCGCGGGGATGGCGTCGATCACCGCCTCGCGCAGCCGCAGCACGGACACCACCAGCATCGCGACGCCGGACCAGAACACCATGCCCAGCGCCTGGGGCCAGGTGTAGGCGAGCGTGCCGACCACGGAGAACGCGATCATCGCGTTCATCTCCATGCCGGGCGCCACCGCGAAGGGGAGCCGGGCCCACAGCCCCATGGCCACGGTGGCGATGCCGCCGACGGCCGCCGTCGCGAAGAAGGCGGCGGCGTGCGGGATGCCTCCCTGGCTCAGGATGGCCGGGTTGACGACCACGATGTAGGAGAGGGCCAGGAAGGTCGATATCCCGGCGAAGACCTCGCGCTGCCAGGTCGAGCCGCGGGCGGTCAGGGAGAAGTAGCGGTCGACGGCTCCCGGGTCCGTCGCCGGTTCCCGGCTGAGCAGTTCCGGCCCGCGGCCCGGGCTGCCGGGCGGCGTCACGGCGCGGTCCCGCGGGGTGGGGAGGCGGCGGAGACCGGGCTGATGGTGTCCCCTACGTCGCCGAGGAGCAGTTGCCCGGGGGCGTCCGGTGCCACGGCGTAGAACTTTCCGTTCAGCTCGCCCGAGACGTGGCCGACGTGGAGGGTCAGCGACACCCCGAGCTGCTCGGCGTACCGGGCGAGGGCGAGGGCGCCCTGCCGGGTGGAGTGGCAGGTGAAGATCTCCACGGCGGCGCCGGGCAGGACGGTCAGGCGCATCATCGCCATGAGCGTCACCCCGCTCGCCACGACTCCGTCGACGATCACCAGCCGGTCGGCCCGGGAGGGTACCCACTCGTCCACGCCCACGAGCAGGCCGCCGTCCAGCGGTATGCGCTTGGCGTGCGGGGTCCAGTTCCCGCCCTCCGGCAGGGCGCCGAGGCGCTCGGCCAGGATGCGGCCCTCGCGTTCGGGGGCTATCACGGTGGTTCCCGGTACGGTCGCGCTGTCGCCCGCCTGGACGGGCAGCATGCCGTAGATGTCGAGGAGGGCGCGCAGGTAGCGGCCTCGGTCGGCGTCGCTCTGGGCGGGAAGGTTGGCGACCTCGGTGACGGTGGCCATGCGCTCGATCACCGCGGGGAGGGCGTCGGACGCGACGCGTATGTTCGGTGGCAGGGGGCCCGGGGCGTGCAGCGACTCCAGTGCCCGGGGGTCGAAGTGCACCAGGTGGCTGAAGTAGGTGTCGTGTTCCTTCTCGAAGTCCTCGACGGTGCGCCGGGTCTCCGGGAGGAGTCCGGGCCGGTCGAGTAAGCGGGCGGTGTTCATCGATGACCTCCGGTCTTGGGCTCGAAAGACTGGTCTTGCGGGGACGGGGAGCCGACGCTCCGTCCCGTGCGTGCGAGCAGGAGCAGCGCCAGCGGCGCGGCCGCCGTGGCAACGACCGCGGTGACGAGGAAGGTCTGCTCGAAGTCCGGCGCCGCCGGCTGCTCCCCGTGGAGCATGACCAGCAGCGCCAGGCCGATGGAGCCGCCGGTGTACTGGGCCGTGGTCACCAGGGCGCTGCCGGTTCCGTTGCTCTCCGGCGGGAGGTCGCGGGTGCCCGTGATGAACATGCCGGTGAAGGCCATGCCCTGGCCGAGGCCGCTGAGCAGCAGGCCGGGCAGGACGGCCGGGGCGTAGCCGCCGCCGGCGCCGACGGCCAGGGCGAGGACGAGGAGTCCGGCCGCTCCGGTGACGAAGGCGGTGGACAGCAGCCGCTGGAGGGTGAGGCGCCCGGCGAGCCGGCCCGCCACGGTGTTGCCGACGACGATGGCCGCGGCCAGCGGCAGGAAGGCCAGGCCCGCGGCGAGGGCGCTGTACGCCCGTACCTCCTGGAGGTACAGGGTGACGAGGTAGAACTCGGCGCCGAAGCTGGCCATGTACAACGCGGCGACGAGGCAGGCCACTTGGAGGGTGCGTACGCGCAGCAGCGAAGGCGGCACCAGCGGGCGGCGGCGACGGCGGCTGAGGACGAGCAGGCCGCCCGCCAGGGCGGCCACCACCAGGGCGGCGGTGACCACGGGCGCGGCGGGGCGGGCGCGGGAGAGCTCGGTGAAGGCCAGGACGAGGGCGACGACCGCGGTGCACGCCGTGAGCGTGGCCGAGGCGGCGACCGGGGCCCGTTCCCCGGCCGCGGTGGAGCGCAGCGCGCTGCCCGCGGCGAAGAGGCAGACCGCCACGATGGGCAGGTTGATCCAGAAGATCCACTGCCAGGAGGCGACCGCGAGGATGCCGCCGCCGGCCGTGACGCCGAGGGCCAGGCCGACGGCCCCGGTGGTGCCCCACACGCTGACGGCCCGGTCGCGTTCCGGTCCGGCCGGGTAGGCCGCGCTGAGCAGCCCCAGGGTGGCGGGCACCAGCAGGGCGGCCGCCACCCCCTGTCCGACGCGCGCCGCGATCAGGGGCGCGGCCGAGGCGGAGAGCGCGGCGCCGACCGAGGAGGCGGCGAAGAGCAGCTGGGCGGCGAGGAACACCCGGCCGGCGCCGAAGGCGTCGGCCAACTGGCCGCCCAGCAGCAGGAATCCGGCGAAGAAGATCGCGTAGGCACTGACGATCCACTGGAGGGCGACGGTGGAGAAGTGCAGGCTTCCCCCGATGTCGGGGAGCGCGACGTAGATGATGGAGAAGTCGAGCGCCACCAGTAGTTGCGCCCCGGCCAGCGCCGTCAGTAAGCGGGCACCGGGAGTCGGTACGGAGGAAGCGGGCAAGGTCGGTCTGCCTTCCTAGGTCAGCGGGTCATCCCAGGGCGGCGAGCGCCTTCATGAACACGTCCCAGAACCGGTCGGTGTCCAGCCGCGTCGCCACCAGGGCGTTGGGCTCGCGCCCCGTGACACCGTAGAGGTCGATCACGGTCGCGCCGCGGGTGAACTCGCCGCGCAGTTCGATCGAGACGGGTGCCTCGACGCACTCCACCAGGGTGGGGTCCAGTACGCGGGCGATGGCGACCGGGTCGTGCAGCGGGGCGTCGGGCAGGTCCCAGATCTGGTCGTAGGTGCTGGAGCGGAATTCGAGGAGGGCGGCGGACACCTTGCTGATGTGCGTGCCCACCTCCTCGATGCGGTGGAGCACTTCGCGGGTGACCGGCGCCTGGTGGGTGACGTTGAGGCCGCAGTAGGTCATGGGGACGCCGCTGGCGAGCACTTCGTGGGCCGCCTCGGGGTCGACCAGGATGTTGTACTCCGAGTAGGGCAGGGTGTTGCCTCGGTGGGTGGCCCCGCCCATGCAGACGATCTCCTTGATCTTGTGCCGGTCCTCCGGGTGGAGGGCGAGGAGTCCCGCGATGTTCGTCTGCGGGCCCGTGACCACGAGGGTGAGGGGTTCGGGGCTGTCGGTCAGCAGGCCGTGGATGAGGTCCACGGCGTGCGCGGAGTGCAGCGGTACGTCGGCCGGTTCGGGGAAGTCCCAGCCGTCCAGGCCGGTTTCGCCGTGCACGTCGTCGCCGACGAGCAGGGGGCCGGTGAGCGGTTTGGGATAGCCGGCGGCCACGGGGACGTCGAAGGCCTTGGCGAGGGCGCACATCCGGCGGGCGTTCAGGGCCGTCTTGGCGATGGTCTGGTTGCCCGCGCTGGTGGTGACGGCCCGCAGGTCCACGCGGGGGTCGCCGACGGCGAGGAGGATGGCCATCGCGTCGTCGTGGCCGGGATCGCAGTCCAGGATGATGGGGGTGGGCATACGGGACTCCATGGGTGTCGGTCGGTCGGGTCGGCCGCGGCGGACCGGTAAGGGGGCCGGGTGGTGCGGCCCGTCACACCGGGTCGGCGAGGGACCGGTAGAAGTCCAGGTGACGGCGGCCTGCGGTGGCGAACTCCTCCCGCAGGCGGTGTGCCAGCGCCCGGTCTGCTCCGGTCGGTACGACGGGAGGCCGGCCCAGTGCCTCCCTGAGGGCTCCGGTCAGCGCCTGGACGTCACCGGCGGGGACGATGGTGGCGGCCGAGTAGTCCTGGAGCAGCAGGGGCAGGTTGCCCGAATCGCTGGCGACGACGCGTCGGCCGCAGATGACGGCCTGGGCGACGGAGAGCGAGAACGGCTCCCCGTGGGCGCCGTGGTCGATGGTCGGGTGGATGACGACGTCGCTGGCGCGGATCGCGGCCCAGCTCTGCCCGGGACGGTAGTGGGTGAAGTGCACGCGTCCCTTGTCCTGCCACGCGGCCGCCCGCGCCATGAGGGAGTCGGGGATGCCCGGCGGCCAGATGAGGTGCTGGGTCCCGGCGTGGACGAAGTGCAGGTCGGCTCCTTCCTCCAGCAGCGTCATGGACGCTTCCAGACTCAGGTGGGAGCCCTTCCACCGGGTCATCCGGCTGGGCTGGAGCACGGTGGCACCGCCCCCCGCGCCGGGCAGCCGGAACGGTTCCTCCGCCAGGGGCAGGGCCAGCGCCAGCACGGTGACCTCGGCCCCGGGCAGCCTGCGCCGGACCTCTTCGGCGACGAAGGCCGAGTGGGCGACCAGCCGGCCGGGGAGCGTCGCGAGGAACTGCCACTGTTCGGGCCGCTCGTCGATGTTGTGCAGGTCGAAGACGAGGCGGCCGCGCCAGCCGCGCGCCCGCAGTGCGTCCACGCAGGCGGTCACCGTCTCGGGCTTGTGCCATTGCGGGTTGTGCCAGTGCAGGACGTCCGCGTCCAGGCACTCCGCGGCGAGTGCGGGGATGCCGGCCGGGTCGAAGGGCACGGCGATGTCGAGGGCCGGAACGTACTCGCAGCCCGGTGACTCCCGGGTGCCGACGAGGGCCCGGACCGTGCAGGGCAGGGCGGCTAGCTGGCCGACGACCGCCTGCAGATGGGTCTCGACGCCGCCGGTGACCGGGAGTCCGGTCCAGTGGACGTGCACGATGCGCACCGCGCGTCACCCCTCCCCTGAGGTGTCGAGGTCCTCGGCCAGCCGGAAGCCCATCGCGTACAGCGAGCGCGGGTAGGGTCCGTGCCGGCGCTGGCAGCGGGCCAGGTCCCGGAAGCGGTTGAAGGCCCCGCCGCGGGCTATCCGGTAGGCACCGAGCCTCAGGTACAGGTCGTCGCGCACCAGCTCCCCTCCCGGGTAGGGCCCGTAGGTACTGCTGGTGTACTCCTCGACGTTGCCCGCCATGTCCAGGGCCCCGCACCAGGACCGCCCGTCGGGGAAGGCCCCGACGGGGCTGGTCATGAGCAGGCCCGTCTCCAGCGTGTTGGCCGCGTGGGCGTTCCAGGTGTCGCCCCAGGGGTAGCGCAGGCCGTCCGGTCCGCCGGCGGCGTACTCCCATTCCTGCTCGGTGGGCAGCCGGAAGCGGCGGCCGGTGCGGCGGCTGAGCCAGTACGCGTACAGGTCGGCGCTCTCCGCGGTGACGGTGTACACGGGGTGGTTGGCGGCCGCGGGGTCGAAGCGCCCGTAGTGCCAGTCGCTCGGCAGCTCGGGGCGGCCGGTGTCCTTGAGGAAGACGGCGAACTCGGCGTTGGTCACCGGGTACTTGGCGATGGCGAAGGCGCCGACCGGGTACGCATGGCGCGGACACTCCTTCTCCACCCAGGACCGCTGTACGCCGAACTGGGCGGAGTCGGCATGGAGTTCGTCGACCGCGCTGTCGGGGGTGCCGACGAGGGCCCGGCCCGCGGGGACGGCCAGCATCACCGGCGCGTCCCAGCGGGTCCGGGGGTCTCCGGCGAGGGCGAGCGCGGCGCCCGCCGCCAGCCGGTGTTCGAGGGTGAGGGCCGCGTCCTCGACCAGGGTGGACAGCTGGGCGGCCGGATGGCCGGCCACCTGCTCGAAGCAGTCGAGGCGTTCGGCCCTCGGTTCCACATAGCCCTCGGGCAGGCCCATCGCCGCGCGGTCCGTGAGGGAGTTGATGTCGGCGTCGACCAGGTTGGTGTGCGCGATGTGGGAGGTCACTTCGCTCCTCCGGCGGTGTCGTGGCGGTTCACGGTGCCCCCTGCCCCGAGGCGGCGACGACCTCCAGGTCGTGTCCGCTCCCCGGCCCGGCGACCGGAAGGTCCTGGCCCAGCGCGTCGAGGTGCCCCATCAGCCGGTCCTTCACCTCCAGGTACGCCTCGTTGAAGGGCGTCCGGAAGCCGCCGAGCGGGACCCGGTCCTCGACCACGATTCCCTGGGCGGCGAGCCCCGCGACCTTCACCGGGTTGTTCGTCATGAGCCGCACCCGTGCGATGCCCAGCTGGCGCAGGCAGTCGGCGGCCATCCGGAAGTCGCGGCCCTCGGCCGGGAAGCCCAGCGCGAGGTTGGCGCTGATGGTGTCGTGCCCGGCCGACTGGAGCGCGTACGCACGGATCTTGTTCGCCAGCCCGATGCCGCGCCCTTCCTGGCGGAGCATGTAGACCAGCACGCCGTTGTGCGAGCGGACGATGGTGTCCAGCGCGGCGTGCAGCTGGGGGCCGCAGTCGCACTTCTCGGAGCCGAGCACGTCCCCGGTGAAGCAGGCGCTGTGGATGCGGACGATCGGCGGGGCGCCGGACTCGCTGTTCGGCGAGATCGTCCGGAGGGTGACCACTTCCTCCGTCTCCTGTCCGTCCGCTCCGGCCTGCCCGAAGACGGTCAGCTGCATGAGGGTGGACGCGACGGGGAGGGGTGCGCTCGCGAGGCGTACCACCGGCGCCTCGTCTGCCGTCGTCATCGGCCGTCCTGACCGGCCGCGGTCCGCCCCGCGGCGGTGTCCACGGCGATCTCGTAGACGCAGCCGTCGTAGGAGGAGGCGAGGAAGCGGCCGGGGCCGCCACCCGGTGCCAGCGCCGAGATTCCGGCGGGCGTGGGCCGCGTGTCGCACACCCACTCGCCGGCCTCGGGGTCGTAGACGGCGACCTGTCCGTGGTAACCGCCCGTCGCGATCAGGCTGGTGTGCGGGTCGACGGCCACGCACTTGATGCTGTTGAGGTGCGGAGTCGTCACGACCGCCTGCTGATCCCCGGCCGCGGTCCAGATCCGGAGGGTCAGGTCGCGGCTCACGCTGACGAACCGGCCGTCCGGGAGGGCGGCCGCGCCGTTGGCGATGCGCGCGTGCGCGGCCCCGTTGTCGGCGACCGGCTTCAGGTCCGGCAGGGAGTGCCACTTCGCGGCGCCGGTGGCGCACACGCTGAAGAGCACGTCGCCCTGGATCGCCACTCCCTTGATGGCGTTGTCCTGGATGCGGTGCTCGCCGACCAGTTCCAGCCGTCCGGTTCCCTTCTCGTCGCGCAGGACGAGCGCCTCGCCGGTGTACGTGCCGACGACGAGTGTCTCGCCGTCCGAAGCGGTGTGCACGGCCGCGCAGTTGAGCGGGGAGCGGTGCTGGTACAGCAGGGCTCCGGTGGTCGCGTCGTAGAGCGCGCCGAGCTGGCCGCCGCTGACGACCGTGCCCGCGACGGGGGTGATGAAGTTGCAGCAGCTGCCGAGTTCGGCCACCGGTTCGCCGTCGCGCCGGACGGTTCCGCTGTCGCCTACGGTGAACCGTCCCGTGGGGGTGTCCGTCACCGCGTTGAGGCCGGGCGTGGGCGCGACGGAGGTCAGGTCCCAGCTCCCGTCGGCCCGGTCGAAGACCGCGAAGCTCGACCCGAAGGTGCCGAAGACCCAGCGGGTGGCGTCCAGTTTGGCGCAGGAGCGCAGCCATACGTCGGCGGGCACCTCGCTCGTCAGGAGGTGCACGGGGTCCGCGCCGTGTTCCAGGCGCCACAGCCGCACGGTGCGGTCGTAGCTGGAGCTCAGCAGGATGCCCGCCTCGGCGTCGTAGGCGATCCGCTTGATCCCGGCGTCGTGCACGCGGTGGCGCCGGGTGCCCGACGGGTCGATCAGGATCAGCTCGCCCTCGTCGTTGCCGAGCGCGAAGCTGTCCACGCCGAGGACCGCCACGGTGTCCGTCTCGACGTCCCCGAGGTCGATGGTGCTCAGCAGGGCGCCGGTGGCCGCGTCCCAGCGGCGTACCGTCCCGTCGTCACTGGTGGTCACCAACTCGGCGCCGCCGCGCACCCATTCGACGGACAGGACGTCCTCCTCGTGCCCCACCAGCCGGTGGATGAGCCGCCCGTCCAGGTCGTATATCCGCGCGATGTGGTCGCGGGAGGCCGTCGCCACCCGGGTCTCGTCGGGCGAGACGACGGTCATCTCCACGTCGTCCTTCTGGTCCGTGAGGACGCTGATGAGACGCAGGTCGGGCACGGACCATAAGCGCGCGGAGTAGTCGCTGCTCGATGTCACCACGATGCGGCCGGAAGGGGAGAAACGGCACTGGTTGGCGAGGTGGTCGTGACGGGCCTCGGTGATGGCCGTCCGCGTCCGCGCATTCCACAAAATGATCCGGTTGTCATACCCGGCGGTCACCACGAGATCGCCGCGTGCGTCGATTCCACTGATCGGCGAAGTGTGCTTGATCATGAATTCTCCTCATCGTCACGTGATCGCCCCGGTCGAGGGCATGGCTGTGCGCCTGCACGGAGATATGGCACCGCAGGGATGGGGGTATCGATAGTGCGCCGAATGGCCGGCCGGAATGGAAATCGCCGGTGAAAGAGAGCTGCCGGAACCGACCGGTGGTGGGGGGATGGAGTGGCGGGCCTCAGCTCGGACCGAAGTCGGACACTAGCTATTGGCACATGCCCAGGTCAACGGCTGCCTGTCAGCTGTCCTGAATTCACCGGCCTGCCGCCCCGCAGAGCCCTTCGCGCACCGAATCCGGGCGCCATGATCATGCCGCACACCCTCCGGGTCCCCGCCCGCGCGGACCGGCGCCTTTCCTTGATCGTCCGGTAATGCGCCCTGGTCCGCGGACCGCCGGCTTCCGCCGTTCCGCACACCGCGCACCCACCCCAGAACAAGCCAATGTGCACATGCCGTGTTGCTGAAGAGGCTTGCCGCACCCTTCCATGGAGAGGAATCGATCTAGGGGGAACGGTGAACGACCTGGACGGCGCCCTGCAGTACCTCAGCGACTCCGGACCCGAATTCGGCCCCGGTGTGAGCAACCACGGACCCATGGCGGCGGAAGCCCTCGGACAGCTCGGGCACGGCGCGTCGATCGCATCCTGGGTGAGCTCGTACCGGAAGGTCCTGTACGACGACACCTACGGACGGTTCCAGGAGATCACCCGGGACAACTGGCGGTCCGCCCTCGGCAACATGCGCCTCCTCGGGGACTGGAACGAGTTCTTCCGCCGGGAACTGGACAGCGCCCCCTGGACCGACGTCCTCGTCCGCTGGTGGCCCCGGCTGCTGGGCGGCTTCGCCGCCGGAGGAGGCCACGGAGTCATCCGGACCGGGCACGCGGTACGGATGCTGACGGAGGCCCACACCCCGTGGCGCCTGGAGGAACTCGCCCGCGGACTCGGCTACTGGGCCGCCCGCTACCAGGAACTCCCCGAGGAGCCCGCGACCCCGCGCGAGCGGGACCTCGTGCAGGCCTGGGACGCGGTCCCCAAACTGCGCAGCGACCAGGGCATGGGCATGATCTTCCGGATCCGGCTCGAAACGGTCTGGCTGGAGCCCGACTTCGCGCCGGCCGTGGACTCCCTGCTCCCCGAGGACGACGCCGACCGCGCGCTGAGCCGGCTCACCCGGGCGGCCGCCGGGAGCTACCTCACCGACGACCACAAGACCCCCATGGCCTTCGTCCACGCGCTCACCACCCCCGCGGCGGTGCGCCTGGTCCTGCCGCACCTGCCGCCGGAACTGCACTGGCCCAGTGTCGCCGCCTCCGTCCGCTTCTCCGCGGCCATCCGCAGCGCCTACGGGACGGGACGGCGCGAGCACCACCCCGAGGAGCCGGTCCGGGACTACGTCACGCTCGCCGAACGCGCCCTGGCGACGGAGGACCCGCACGCCATCAAGTACGTGGAGGCCTGCCGCCGCGAGGACGCGCTGCGCCCCGATCCCTCGTACGCGATCGCCGCGACCGACTGGGTGCGGCGCTGCGAGACGGGGTCCTTCTGAAGGTGACGGGGCACGAGCCCACGGCCACGCCGCCCTGGTGGCGCGACGCCGTGATCTACCAGGTCTACCCGCGCAGCTTCCTCGACACCGACGGTGACGGCGTCGGCGATCTGCGCGGTGTCGCCCGGCGCATTCCCTACCTCTCCCGCCTCGGCGTCGACACGCTGTGGCTCTCCCCCTTCTTCTCCTCCCCCATGGCCGACTTCGGGTACGACGTCCGGGACCACACCGCCGTCGATCCCCTCTTCGGCGACCTGGCCGACTTCGACGGGCTCGTCGCCGCGGCCCACGCCCACGGGCTGCGCGTGCTGATCGACTACGTCCCCAACCACACGTCCGGCGAGCACCCCTGGTTCAGGGACGCGCGCACCGGTCCGCTCAGTCCCCGGCGCGACTGGTACGTATGGCGGGACCCGGCGCCCGGGGGCGGCCCGCCCAACAACTGGATCACCCTGTTCGGGGAATCCGCCTGGACCCTGGACGCCGAGAGCGGCCAGTACTACCTGCATTCCTTCCTGTCGTCCATGCCCGACCTGAACTGGCGCAACCCCGCCGTGCGGGAGGCCATGTTCGACGTGGCACGCTTCTGGCTCGACCGCGGCGTCGACGGATTCCGCGTGGACTGCGTGCCTCTCATCGCCAAGGATCCCGCGCTGCGGGACAATCCGGCGGCCGGCGCAGGTACCGTGGCCCATCACCGCCCGATGGGCGGATACGACAGCCAGCTGCACCTGCACGACCAGGCTCATCCCGATCTCCACGCGATGTACCGGGAGTTCCGCGCGGTGCTCGACGCATACGGGGACGGACCCGCCGCCCGGATCGCCCTCGGCGAGATCCACGCGTACGACTGGAAGGCCTGGACCCGCTACTTCGGCCGCGAACTCGACGAGATCCACCTGCCCATCAACTTCGGCCTGCTCCGCACTCCCTGGGAGCCCGGCGCGATCCGGGACCTGGTACGGGAGGTCCTCGGCGCCCTGCCCGCCGGCGCGGTCCCGACCTGGGTGACGGGAACCCACGACGACCCGCGGGTCGCCTCCCGCGTCGGCCGGGACCAGGCGGCGAACGCGATGCTGCTGCTCCTCACCCTCCCCGGCGCCGCGATCCTCTACAACGGCGACGAACTCGGCCTGCCCGACGCGCACATCACCCCGGAGGACATCCGGGACCCCTGGGGGCTGCGCACCCCCGAGCTCAGCCGCGATCCCGCCCGCTCCCCCATGCCCTGGAGCGACGGGCCGGGGGCGGGCTTCACGAGGGCCGGAGTCCGGCCGTGGCTCCCCGTCGCCCGTCCCCCGGGCGGCTCCGCGGCGGCCCAGGAGGACGATCCCGGTTCCCTGCTCAGCCTGACCCGCGCGGTCCTCGCGCTGCGCCGGGCGCACCCGGCCCTCGGGCCGGGTGCGATCGAGTTCGCCGAGGCCCCCGAGGGGGTGCTCGCGTACACGCGCACGGGCCCGCCCGGCGGCGGATCCCTGCTGATCACCCTCAACTTGACGGACGGCCCCCTCCACATCGGCAAGACGGTCGCCGGCCATCCCTGGGAGCGGCACCTGTCGACGGCCCCCGCGGCGGGCGCCACCGCCGCCTCCCGTGGCACGGACGCCCATGGCCCGGGCCCCCATGTGCTGGCCCCGCACGAGGGAGTGATCTGGCGGACGGGGTGACCGGCGCCCGGGCCCACCCGCGCCTCGGCCCGGGCCGACCGGCACGGCCTCCCGAACGCGGGAAGATACCAGCCCTTCGGGCAACCACCCCGATGTTTGTCCAAGGGTGATGGTCCTTCAGTAGCGGCACCACAAGTGGCACTAGCGTCCCGTGGCACCCCGGTAATGCGGGTGCGCACCGCAGGGTTCATGAGGCCTGCGGCCCCCGCCCCCTCCGGGCCCACGGAGCGAGGAGGCACTTGTGCTGTCATTGCGGCGGAGACCCGTCAGCAGTCTGTCGGTGGCCACGAGGTACGCGATCGGAAGCGGTGTCGTCATCACCGCCCTGGCCATGACACTGATCGCGCTGCTGGTCCCCGTGGAGAGCTACGGCGGCCGCGCCTCGGCCGCCGCCGCGGCCCCGGCGGGCGAGGACGACGGCGCCGGGACCATGAGCACGGCGTACGGTCCGCTGACCGCCGCTGACCGGGACTTCGTCCGGAAGGTACGGCTCGCCGGCCTGTGGGAGCTGCCCGCCGGACGCCAGGCCCAGCAGCGCGGGACGCGCGCCTCGGTCCGTACGGCCGGGGAGCACCTCGTCGAGGGCCACGCCGACCTCGACCGCCAGGTCATCCAGGTCGGCCAGTCCCTCGGCGTGGACCTGCCCAACCAGCCGAGCACGCAGCAGCAGGAGTGGCTGCGCCAGCTGACCGCCGCCCAGGGCGACGAGTACGAGCGCTTGTTCACCCAGTTGTTGCGCCGGGCGCACGGAAAGGTGTTCGCCCTTCTGGCCGGAGTGCGGGCGCAGACCCGCAACTCCATGGTCCGGGCCCTCGCCACGTCGGCCAACGCCACGGTCCTGGACCACATCACGGTCCTGGAGGACACCGGGCTGGTCGACTTCGACTCGCTCGCCGACGGGCCCCCGCCCGTCACCCCGCTCCGCTCCTCCGATGTCCGATCGACGAAGTGAAGTGATCGCATGAGTCAACAGGGCCACAAACGCCCCCGCTTGTCGAACAAACTCCTGGCCGTGGTGTCCGCTCTCGTACTGGGCGGCGGCGGGGTCGCCGTGGTCGCCGGCAACGCGTCCGCGGGCCAGGAGGACGACCGTACGACGCAGGTGACGGCGACCATCGACTGCCCCGACGTGGGTGACCGGCTCACCGCCGTCCCCGACCCGGCCAGGGCCGAGGTCGACGAGAACCTGGCCGAGCTGGACGACCAGGTGGCCGATGCCTACCGGCGCCTGGCGGCCGGCGAGGCCGCGGCCGGGGACGCCCTCCTCGGTGAACTCAAGGACCAGCGTGACAAGTCCATCGCCCAGGTCGCCGACGCGATAGGCCGCTCCGGCGCTCGGCCGGAAGGGCTGGAGGCCCTGAGCGGCTGCGAGATGAAGCAGGCGGACGTCGCCGACGAGGGCGCGGAGGCAGAGGGCGGGCAGGGCGCCCAGGCCTTGGGGGCGGAGGGGCAGCGCGGCGCCGCGGACGCCTCCCGCAAGGGCGGGCCGGCCCGCGGCGACTTCGTCTCCATCACCAAGGTCAAGCCGAACGTACGCACCCCCGCCCCGGCGCGTGGCGCCTCCACCGGTTCCTTCAGCTCCCAGTGCGGCCGCAACGAGAACGGCCACTTCAACCCGGACAACGTGATCGTCGCTCCGGGCGTCTCCAACGGGGCGCACCACATGCACGACTACGTGGGCAACAACTCCACCGACGCCTTCTCCACCAACGACAGCCTCGCGGCCTCCGGCACCACCTGCGGCAACGGCGACCAGTCCAGCTACTACTGGCCGGTGCTGCGGCTGCGCGACGGCAAGGCCGAGCGGGACGCCCAGGCGCCCGGCGGCGGCCAGGACGGCAACGTCGGCACCATCCTCCAGCCGAAGCAGGTGACGATCACCTTCAAGGGGAGTCCCGTCAGCCGGGTCACGGCCATGCCCCGCTTCCTGCGCGTCATCACGGGCGACGCCAAGGCCTTCACCAACGGCACGGCGAACGCCAACGCCTCGTGGAGCTGCACCGGGTTCGAGAACCGCCAGCTGAAGGACAAGTACCCGATCTGCCCCAAGGGCAGCGACGTGGTGCGCACCTTCAACTTCCAGAGCTGCTGGGACGGCCGGAACACCGACAGCGCCAACCACCGCACCCACGTGGCCTTCGCGGACAAGGACGGCCGCTGCAAGAAGGGGTTCACCGCCATGCCGCAGCTGGTGCAGCGGATCACCTACGGGGTGGCACCGGGCGCCCGCTTCGCCGTGGACAGTTTCCCCGAGCAGCTGCACAAGCCGGTGACCGACCACGGGGACTTCATCAACGTGATGTCGAACAACCTGATGTCCAGGGCGGTCGACTGCATCAACAGCGGGCGCACCTGCCGCTGACCCCGGCCGGATCCGAGCGCCGGTTCTGATCACCGGTCGTGGTCAGAACCGGTGATCACCGGCTCCGGTCCCCCTGCTCCCGGGCCGGGCGCGCCCTCCCCCCACCACCGCGCCCGTCCCGGGAAAGGTGTTGGCCCGAAGCCGACTTCGGGCCAACACCGCTTTCCCGCGGCGGATACGAAAGGGCCCCGGCCCGGCCTCCGCGTGGGCGGGGCCGGACCGGGGCCGTGGCTGGGCCTACAGGCCGTTGACGCGGGCCATCCGCCCGACGACCAGGGGGGTGAAGTCCGCCGTGACCACGCGCCCCGTCCTGCGGCCCACCCGGGCGTTCTGACGGCGCACCTGGGCCATCAGGCGGCGGCTGCGCAGGGCCATCTCCAGTTCGAACCGGGTGCGGGGGTCGCGCAGTCCGGGTCCGAAGAGCTTCTCCAGCTGCCGCATGCGGTAGCGCACGGTCTGCGGATGCACGTTCAGGGCCTTGGCCGCCTCCGGGGCTCCGCCGCCCTCCAGCCAGGCGAGCAGGGTCACCTCCAGCCGTTCGCTCTGGCGGGGGGTCAGGTCCGCCAGCGGGCGCAGCCACCGGGCGGCGAGGGCGTGCGCCAGGGGCTCGTCCTGGAGCAGCAGCAGGGTGGACAGGTGGTCGTCCACGAAGACGGCCCGGGCGTCCAGGCCGGCCCGGGCGGGCGTCAGGGCGAGGAGCCGCAGGGCCCAGCGCAGTGAGGACGCGGTGTCCCGCAGGGGGACCGCGTGGCCGACGGCCGCGGTCCGGCCGCGCAGCGGGGGTTCGAGCGGGGCCCGGGTGTCGGGGTCCGGGCTCGGGACCAGCAGGCAGGGCCGGCCCGCGAACACGCCGGGGAGGGCCGCGTCCAGTACGGCCGCCAGCTGGTGCGTCTCGCCGGGCGTGGCGAGCACGATGGCCCGCACCGCTTCCGGGAGGGGCCAGCCGGCCGCCTCGGCGAGCTGGGTGAGGGAGGCCTCCGATGCGGCCCGGTCGTCGGTGAGGGCCTTGAAGAGGTCCTGCCGTGCGCGGTCGGGCGGCTCGGCGCTCTCGGGCCGGTCGGCCTGACCGCTCCTCGCACCGTCCTCGCGTACGGGTTCACGTACGGGTTCACGTACGGGTTCACGTACCGGCTCTCGTGCGGACTCGCGCACGGGCTCGCGTACGGAGTCCCGTACGGCCTCCCGCATGTCCTCGCGGCGGCCCTCGTGCCTGCCGTCGTGCCGGTCCTCGTCGTCCTGGCCGGGCCGTGTCGCGGTTGCTGTGGGTGTCGCCGTCACTGCGGGTGTCGCTCTCACCGGCGCGGTCACCGGCACTGCCGGTGCCGGACTCCGGCCCGGTGCGGGAGCCGGTGACCCGTCGGCCGGATCGCGATAGCCGAGTGCGTTGAGGAGTGCCTCCTCCACCCGCTGTCTGAGCAATTCCTCATCGATGGCATCGTTGTCATCCATAAGGTCGGAAAATTCCGGAATTCCATGCAGAAGCTCCTCCACTATCTCGGCGGCCAGCGCGGGGAGTTCCCTGCGCAGGACGCGGGTCCACTCGCCTCGGGGGCGGGACCAGATGCGGTTCAGAAGTTCGCACATCGTTACCTCGTTCGTGCCGGGGTGAGGCCTGTCCGATGGAGGAGCGACAAGCCCGCCGGGGTGGCCACGCTTGCCAACATCCGTATCTGGCAAGTGAGTTGCGACCCTCGTACTCCCTCCTGGAGCGGTCCGGCCCCGTACGGTCCCGCAGTTTTGCCGTGATTTTGCCGTTGGGGACGCGTAGGTGGCGGGCGGTGCGGTGGCCTGTCGCAACCTCCGCTGGAGGGGAATCTTCCGGTGTTGTTCGATGCGCCGGAGACGCGGTGCGAGAAATTATCACGTTTCGATAAATCCTGTGGAGATGCTGGGTAGCTCCACGATGCTTCTGCACTCCGGCCCAAGCTCCTCGGCCGGCGCAGGAGTTCACAGCGCTGCCGGGCACGACCGACAACAAGGCCCGGGTCCCGAGCGCCAGGTGGAGCGCGCTCGGAGCCCCGGGGAGGTCCGGGGGGATGGGTCGGGCACCCCCCTAGGCGCACAGGAGAACTGGATGCCCCTGTCCCAGCCGCACACGCCCCGTTCGCACCGAGCCCGCCGCAGAAGTCGCCACGCGGCGGCAGCAGCGGCTCCGGCCGCCGGACGGCGGGCCGTCCGGCGGCCTTCCCTCTTGCCCGTCACCGGCAGGCTGCGCCCCGGCGCCGTCTCCGCCTGCGTCGCGGCCCTCGTCTCCGTCGTGGTCGCCGCCCGCGCGGGCGTCCTGACCCATGTCTGGGACTTCCTCGACTTCGGGGCGGGCGTCCTCTCCCTCGTCTCGCTCACCGCCACCGTCCTGTGGGGGCTGGTGGCCACCGACCGGGTGCTGCTGGAGTCGGGGCACCGGCTGCTCGCCCAGGCTGCGCACCGCGGGCTGGCCGTGGCGGGGCTGGGCTTCCTGGCCCTGCACATCTGGGTCAAGATCGCCGAACAACAGACCTCCGCCGCAGGGGCGTTGCTCCCCTTCGCCGATCCCGACCGCCCCTTCCTCATCGGCCTCGGCTCGCTCGCCGGGTACCTCTTCGTGGCCGTGGCGGTGTCCGGAGCGGTGCGCAGCGTGTTCGCCACCAAGAGCCGCTCCCTGTGGTGGCGCGCCCTGCACATCGGCGCCTATCCCGCGTGGGGCGCCTCGCTGGTGCACGGGCTGAAGGCGGGCCGGCCCGCCGACGCCTGGGTGACGGGGGCCTACGCGCTGTGCCTGGCCGGGGTCGCCACCGTCCTCGCCTTCCGCCTCAGGTCCCGGATGCGCGGCGCGCCGCCCGTCCGGCCTCCGGTCCGGCCGCCCTTGCGACCGCCGGTCCGGCCTCCCGTCCGGCCGACCGCCCCGCCCGCTGCCGTCCGCGTGCCCGCCGCCCCCCAACAGGACTCCACCCAGCGGTCGTTCGTCCACGCACCCCTGGTGGACTCCCTCGCCTCCCGTGAGCGGCAGCTGTGACCGGCGGGCCGCGCCCGGGCCTGGGCTGCGTGGGGGCGCCCCGGCTGCTGGCCGGACTCGACCAGGTCGCGCGGCTCGACCGGGTCGCCCATCTGACCGAGCACGGCCAGCTGCCCCGGTACCGCCCCGACGAACTCGTCGCCCTCGCCGAGGACATCGACCTGCGGGGGCGCGGCGGGGCGGGTTTCCCCTTCGCACGCAAGCTGCGGGCCGTCACCCGGTCGGCCAGGGGGCAGGGCGGAACCACCGCCGTGGTCGTCAACGGCAGTGAGGGCGAACCGAGTTGCCTGAAGGACACCGCGCTGCTGCTGCACGCCCCCCACCTGGTGCTCGACGGGGCCCTGCTGGCCGCCGCGGCGCTCGACGCCGAGGAGGTCGTGGTGGGCGTGACCCGGACGGATGTGGAGCAGTCGGTGCGCAGCGCCATCGCCGAGCGCGGTCCGGGCGGCCGCCGGGTGCGCGTGGCGCTCCTGCCCGAGCGCTTCGTGACGGGTGAGGGGACCGCCCTCGTCAGCGGACTGAACGGCGGTGCGACGCTGCCGTCCGGGCGGAAGGTGCGGACCAGCGAGAGGGGCCTGGGCGGCGTGCCCACGCTGCTGTCGAACACCGAGACCTACGCCCAGCTCGCCGTCGCGGCCCGGCTCGGCGCGCTGGACTACCGTACGGCCGGGCTGCCCTCCGAGCCGGGCACCGTCCTGCTGACCGTGGCCGGCTCCACGGTCGTCGAGGCGCCGACGGGCACCTCGCTGGCGTACGTCCTGGACCTGTGCGGCACCGAGCCCGGTCAGGGCGTGCTGGTCGGCGGCTACCACGGCCGGTGGCTGGACCCGCACACCGCCCGTTCCGTACAGGTCTCCCGACAGGCCCTGGCGGCCTACGACGCGGTGCTGGGGGCGGGGGCGGTGCTCCCCCTGCCCGAGGACACCTGCCCGGCCGGTGAAGTGGCGCGGGTGACCCGCTGGATGGCGAAGGAGTCGGCGGGGCAGTGCGGACCCTGCGTGCGCGGGCTGCCCGCACTGGCCGACGTACTGGAGGGCGCCGTCGCGGGAGGGGGCCGGGCCGCCCTGGAGGCGGTGGAGGCGCGGCTGGTCGCGGTCCGGGGCCGGGGTGCGTGCAGCCATCCCGACGGCACCTCGTACTTCGTGGCCTCGGCGCTCACCGCCTTCCCCGACGAGTTCCGGGACCACGCCCTCGGCAGCGGGTGCGGACGGCGGGTACTGGGCGCGCTGCCGCTGCCTCAGGACGAGAGCCCGGAGCGGCTGGTCGTGGACTGGACGCTGTGCAAGGGGCACGGCCTGTGCGTGGACATCCTTCCCGACGTCGTACGGCTCGACGCGGACGGGTACCCCGCCAAGGCCTCGATGCCGGTGCCCGCCCGGCTGCGGCCCAAGGCCCTGCGGGCGGTGCGGCGCTGCCCGGCCCTGGCCCTGCGCATCCAGGACTGACCCGCTGAACGTCCCCGGACTGCTCCGAGTTCAATCTTTGCCGGATCTGACAAATTCCCCCGGATATCTGCTTCCGCTCTCCCGGGCCCCGTATCAATGACCACAGGTACCGAAGGAAAGAAACGCGGAACCGTATCTGAAGGAGAGATCGTGAAGAGAATGCGTCGTGGGATATTCGCCGGGTCGGCGGTCGCGGTACTTCTGCTGACGGCCGGATGCGGAACCGCCGACAAGCCCTCCGGAGCGGGAAATGCGGTGGTGCCGGTGGGCGGCAGCCAGCAGCTCGGTGCCGCGGACGGCTCGGGCGACGCCTACGGGGCGGGCTCGGGGTACGGCACCAACCCGGGCGCCGCCCCGGCGGGTGGGGCAGGGTCGGGACCGGCCGGGCAGCTGAAGGCGCAGCAGGTCGCGGACCTGGGCACCACGGTCACCGACAGCGCGGGTTTCACCCTCTACCGCTTCGACAAGGACACCCCCAAGCCCCCCAAGTCCGCCTGCGAAGGGGACTGCGCCACGGCCTGGCCCCCGGTGGCGGCGGACGAGGCCACGGCCGGCGAGGGCATCGACGGGGGCCTCCTCGGCTCGGTGGCCCGGGCCGACGGCACCCGGCAGCTGACGCTCGCGGGGTGGCCCGTGTACCGCTACGCGAAGGACACCAAGCCGGGCGACACCCTCGGCGAGGGCGTCGGCGGCACCTGGCACGCGCTGGGCCCGGACGGAAAGCCGGCCGCGGCCGCCAAGGCCGAGCCGGCCCCGGACCCGAAGGAGGAGACGAAGGAGGAGCCGAAGGAGGAGGCCGAACTCTCCGTCAACCCGAACGCCACCCTCGGCCACGTCGTCGCGGACGCGGAGGGCCGGACGCTGTACCGCTTCGACAAGGACAGCGCCTGGCCGATGAAGATCGGCTGCGTCGGCGCCTGCCTGGACACCTGGAAGCCCGCCGCACCGGTGGACAAGTCAAAGGTAAACGGAATCGCCGACGAATTGATCGGCAAGGTGAAGCGGCCCGACGGAACGGAACAATTGACGATCGACTGCTGGCCGGTCTATTCATTCACCGGCGACGCGAAGCCCGGCGATATCACCGGCCACAACAAACAGGGCCTCTGGTTCGCCGTCACCGAGAAGGGAAAGAAGGCGAAGGTCTCCTAGGCCATCTCCGCCGGCGGACAGGTATCCGCCCCCCCTACACGTGGCGCCCGGGCCTCCTCCCCTCCCGGGCGCCACGGCCGCTCACCCACCCCCCTCTGTGAGGTCGCCATGGCATCGCCGGACCGCCGGACCCTCGTCATCCGCCCCGCGCGTGCGGCGCTCGCCGCGCTGTGCGCCGCGCTGCTGTACGGGGGCTGCGCCGGAACCAAGGCGGCGGACACTCCGGCCGCCCCCGCCGCCCCGGCCGCCCCGGCCGCCCCGGCCGCCCCGGACACCAAGGCCGCTTCGATCGAGGAGATCGCCGCCGCCATCGGCTGTACCGCCGAACTGAGTGTGGAGGCCGAGGAGTTGCGGCAAGGGGGGTGCCAGAGCGGGCAGAGCTCCTTCCGCATGGCCACCTTCACCGCCGACCGGGGACTGCGGGACTGGCTGACCGAGGCCCAGGCCTACGGGGGCACCTACCTGGTGGGGAACCGCTGGGTCGTCACCGCCCCGTCCGCAGAGGCCCTGACCGCGCTGCGCGGGCGGCTCGGCGGCTCCCTGGAGTCCGGCTCCGCGCACACCGCACACCCCGCCGATCCCCCTGCCAGCTCTCCCGCCGACACCCCCACCGGTTCTCCCACCGGCTCTCCGAGCGGCTCCCCGACCGCGGCGGCGCCGACCGGCTCCCCGACCGGCTCCCACTCCGGGCACTGACCGCACCCTCCGCCTCAGACCCGGCCGGCCACTCCCTGTCGTACGGGGCTGCGGGCGGACTCGCAGAACCGGCGTATCAGGGACGAGAGTTCGCGCCCCGGCTCCACACCGAGCTCGCGCCGGATCAGGCCGCGGTAGGCGTCGTAGCTGCGCAGCGCCTCCACCAGGTTCCCCTCCGCCAAATGCGCCTCGATCAGCGCGCGCTGGGCGCTCTCGCGCAGGGGTTCGGCGCTCACGGCGACCAGCGCGGACTCCACCGCCTCGGCGTGACGGCCCACCCGGGACAGCTGGCGGCTCAGCGCCTCCAGGGCGTGCAGCAGCCGCTGCCGCACCCTTTCGCGTTCCAGCAGGACCCAGTCGTCGTACCAGCCGGGCAGCAGATCCAGCGCGTCCGTACGCCACTTGAGGGCGCACAGGTCCTCGCTCGCGGCGTTCCCGCTGATGAGCCGGCTCGCCCAGCCGTACAGCACGTACAGGTCGACGACCGTGTGCTCGCGCACGGAGAGCGAGCACTTGTCGGAGTCGAGCAGGTCGATCCCGGCCGCCTTCAGCCGCCACAGCGCGGACCGCAGGTTGCCCGCCGCCCGCAGGTCGTCGCCGGAAGGCCACAACGTGCCCGCCGCGTGGCGGCGTTCGACCCGCCCGCCGTTCAGCGCGACGAAGGCGAGCAGCCGCTTGCTCCCCTCCGGCACGTCGAGCCGTCTCCCCTGGTGGACCACGCGCGGCCCGCCGAGGAGGTGCAGGGCCGGCGCGTCCCCCTGCCCGGGAACCCTGACCGGCGACTCGAAGAACTGCGGATGAGGATTCACAGGCGGTCCTCCTGCTAGAAACCCAGGCCCGCAGATGCTATGCGCGGTACGTCACCTACCCGTCACCGAGAGCGACTATCCGGCCGCCCCGGGATCAGTTGTCCCGGCACCGGAACCGGGCTCCTCCCGGGCCTCCCCCGGCTCCTGGGCGCCACCCCCGTCCGGGTGACGGGCCACCGTCCGGCCGTCCTCCTCCCGAGGCTCCCGGCACCGCCGCCGATCGCGCCGGACGAAGGCCACCCACCGGGTGAGGGGCTCGCCCTGCTCATCGGCCGGAACGAGTACGTCCACGTCGGCGGATCCGTCCAGCCGGATACGGTCGCGGTGCTGGGCCTCCTGGACCGCCTGGGCGACGTCGGCCGGAGCGCACGCGCACCACCGCAGGTCCCGGCACGGCTCCAGCCAGGTCCTCACCTGATCGAGCGAGAGCACCTCCTCCCCGCCACCGCCCCACACCGGGAGGTAGCCGGCGGGCGGCAGTTCCTCGATGCCCAGCCGGACCAGCGAGTACGGCCCCTGCCGGACGGGGGCGGACGCGATCAGTTCGCCGGCGTCGATGCCCTCGACGAGCTGCGCCAGCTCCCGGCCCAGCTGGTCCTTCGTATGGCTCTGCAGGAACGTCTGCTTGCCGATCCTCGCCAACTGCTCCAGCAGCGGCGCCAGGTCCGACTCCGTCCGCTGCGCCGGAGCCTCCACGAGCTGCGCCAAGTGGGCCTGGAACTGCAGGATCTGCGCGACGAAGACGTCCCACGGACGCATGCCGAGCCGTGACTGCCACTGCCGCTGCGGCGGGGGCGCGCCCCGGTCGCGGCGCGCGGCCCAGATGTCGGCCTCCCAGGCGTCGAGCCCGGCGGGCTGCGGGAGGAGCACCCCCAGCCGCACCGCCTCGGGCTTGCCCGCGGTCCCCGGCGGGGCCCAGGACCGGGGCAGGTCGGCGGCGGCCGTCCCGTACGGCCACGGGGAGTGCTCGGTGCGCTCGGCCGCGAAGAGGCGGGAGGCGAGCCAGTTGCGCCGCAGCTCCGGCTCGCGCTGGTCCAGGCCCCGTTCGGTGGCCTCGGTGAGACTGATCCGCACCCCTTCCGCGGTGTAGGGCCGCCGGGTGGTGCCCGCGCCGGAACAGGGGTCGTCGCAGTACGCACCCTGAACGGGCGCCTCGCCGTACGGCCAGGCCTCGGGGACCGCTTCGACCCACCAGAAGGTGTCGGGACCGGGCCGCAGCCCGGACAGGGGCAGCGTGACCAGCCGCTGGGAGCGCAGCGGCCGCCCGCCCGCCGTCACGGCGAGCCCGCCGCCGACCCGCAGGGTGCCGTCCCGCAGGGTGACCTCGTACCCCTCGACCACCCCGGGTCCGCCCGCCTCGCCGACGGCCAGGGCGAGTTCGCGCGCGTAGTCCTGGATGCGGTTGAGGTGTTCGGCGCGCAGGAACAGCCCGTCGAAGGCGTTGAGCCGTTCGATGCCACCGCCCGCGGTCGCGGCGCTGCCGTCGGCCCCGGCGCTTCCTTCGGTGATCGTCATTCCTCGGTCCTCCCAGCGGCCGACTCGCGCGGCATGTCGGTGGTGACGACGGCGTCGTGCCCCTCGTGGCGGGTGCCCGGCGGGCCGCCGACGAGCCCGGCGAAGGGCACGTGGTGCGGGGCCGCTCCGTAGAGCGGTTTCGGTCCGGTGCCGCGGACCCGGATCCGTACGGTCTCGTACGCGGGCCGCTGGTCCAGGTCCACCCACACCCGGCGGCGGTCCGGGGACAGCCGGACCGCCGCGACCTCGTCGGTGGCCCAGCCCCGCCCCTGTGCGGACAGCGAGGTGATCTCCACGCCCTCGGGCTCGGCGGAGCCCGCGGCGAGGGGCGCGGTGACCTCGAAGGTCAGGCGGGTGTTCTCCCGTTCCCAGGTCAGGCTGGCGGGGATCAGGCGCGGGCCGCCCGCGTCCTCCTCGGCCCCGGAGCCGATCAGTCCGGGCGCCAGGCCGCACACCAGCTCCTGGACGGTGGTGGTGGGCAGGATCGCGGTGCGGACGGCCGGGTCCACCGTCACCCCGCCGATCCGCACACACGCGTCGTACTCCGTCAGCTCGACGGTCAGCCGCGCCAGCACCACCGCCGCGTGCTCCTCCGTCACGGGCGCCCAGGGCGGGCAGGCGTCGCCCTCCGCGCACTGGGGCCGCTGCTCGGTGGCGTCCTTGGCGGCCAGCCACCGGAAGGCCCGCAGCAGGGCGCGCGCCCGCGAGTGCGCGGGCGCCTGGGCCACTTCGGCCGCCGCGCGCAGGGCCTCCTGGCCGGCGGCGTCGCCGGGTTCGGCGGCGTCGAGGCCGAGCAGGACCCGTAGGCGGTGGTAGGGACGCCAGGGATCGGGGGCGCAGGGGCGGATGGTGATCCGCGCCGTCTCGACGACCCGCGAGAAGTCGTCGTGCCGGCGGGTGACGTCACAGGGGTCGGCCAGCGCGGGCACCGGACGGTCCGGGCAGGGGGCGAACTCGGCGAGCACCCAGGCCTTGACCGTCCGGCGCGGGGGCTGGGGCGGGCAGGGCCGGTGCCCGCCGTCCGGCCGGGCGTCTGCCTGCCGCTCTTCCTGTGGCTCTTCCTGCGGCGGGTACCGGGCGATCCAGGACGCGGCCCATTCGGTGAGGGACAGGCACCAGGAGGCGTCCAGGCTGAGCTCCCGGCCCAGTCCGTCCACGGCGAGGCCGGGCAGGACCTTGAGTTCGTCGCCGTCCCGTTCCACGCCGAGTCCCCACACCACGCCCGGGCCGTGCAGCCAGGCGTTGTGCAGCATGTGCTTGCCGCGCGGATTGCCCATCAGGACACGGAAGTCGTCCTCGCCGAGCAGCATCCCGAAGGCCACGCGCAGCGCGAGGAAGGGGTTGACGGGCAACTCCTCCCCGGCGCAGGGTCCCGGACCGCAGGGACCGCAGCCGTGCACGGTGGTGTCGGGCAGGTCCGGGGCGGACCCGCCGCCGCAGCCGCACGGGGTGCTGCCGGTGCCGAGCGCCGTCATGATCTCTCCTTCTCAGTGGGCCTGTCGTGCACGGTGTCCGGGGCGGCGGCCGTCCCGGGAGGGCCGGTGGTCCGTGCCGCCGCGAGCGCCCGGGCCGCCCGCGGGTCCGTGTCCGCCCCGCCGCGGCCGGGCGGGGCGCCGGGGAACGGGCGGCCCGCCTTCCCGTACTCGCGCCGCATGGCGTCGACGAGGTGGTCCTGGTGGACCGCGCTCCCGTCGTCGGCGGCGCGGAAGGCGGCCCCGACCGCGGCGTTGCGGATCCAGCCGCCCGGCACCGGGTAGCAGCGCGCCAGCGCTTCGAGGTCGACGTCCAGGGCCAACAGGCGGGCGGGCAGGTGTAGTTCCCACATCCGCAGGCGCCCGGCGTCGTCGGGGAGCGGGAACTCCACGACGAAGTCCATCCGGCGGATGAAGGCCGCGTCGATGTTCTGCCGCAGGTTGGTCGTCAGCACGGCCAGACCGTCGAAGCGGTCCAGCCGCTGGAGCAGGTAGGCGGTCTCCATGTTCGCGAAGCGGTCGTTGGCCTCGGAGATCTCGGTCCTGCTGCCGAAGAGCGCGTCGGCCTCGTCGAGCAGGAACACCGCCTGGGTGCGCTCGGCCACCTCGAAGCACGACGCGAGGTTCTTCTCCGTCTCGCCGATGTACTTGGAGATCAGTTCGGAACCGTCGACCACCAGCAGGTCCCGCCCCGCCTCGGTCGCCAGTACCTCCGCCGCCAGCGATTTCCCGGTGCCGGGCGGGCCCGTGAGCAGCAGCCGTACTCCGCCGGCGGCGCGGGCCGCCTCGCGCAGCCGCCAGTCGTCCAGCACGACGGCCTGGTGTCGCAACCGGGCGACGGCGTCCCGCAGTTGGGCCTCCGCCTCCTCCGCCAGCACCAGCCGTGGCCAGCGGGCGCCCGGACTGACCAGTTCCACTCCCGGCGGCAGCAGCGCGCCCGCCCGGGCCCGGATCGCCCCGGACACGTCCGGCTCCGCCGGGTCCTGGCCGATACCGTCCGGGGCCAGACCGGCCCGGCTGCGCAGGTCCAGTGCCACCTGTGCGGTGAGCGCCGGGTCGAGCGGGTGGCGGGCGGCCAGTTCGGGCGCGCGCTCCCGGGCCCCGGGGAGCGCGGCGCGCCAGGCCCTACGGCGGTCCTCCACGCCGATCGGCCCGAGCGGCACGGTCAGTACGGGCTGCTGCGGCCCGGGGCGTACGGCGCCGGGCGCGGCGCACAGCAGCAGCGGGCCCGGGAGCCGCAGGGCGGCGGGCGGCAGCGGCGGCGCGCCCCCGGCGGGCGGTACGGCGACCAGCAGGGGTACGGCGCCCCGTACGGCGGCGTGCAGTCCCAGCAGCGCCACCGCCCCGGGGTCCTCGGCCCGGGCCCGGGCTCCGGCGACGCCGAGGCCGGCGGCTGCGGCGAGCGCCGCGCACCGGCTCAGCGCCACGGTCTCGTCCCGGGCGGTGACGAGCAGGACGCGGGATTCGAGCGAGCGCAGGGCGGCTACGGCCCGGGCCGTCTCGGGCAGCGCGAGCCAGCCGTCGAGTCCGGCGACCGGCGGGCCGGGGTCCACCTCCTCCAGGGAGCGGGGCCAGGCGGGATACGCGTGCAGCGCCTCCCACAGCTGGTCGGCGAGGGTGAGGCAGCGTTCGTGGAAGGGCCCCTCCCCCTTCAGGACCAGCACTCCGGCGCGTACGGCGGCGCCCTCGTGGAGCAGGCGGCGCAGGGCCACCCGGTCCGGGGGCTGGCCGTGCGCCCGGGTGCCGTACACGCGCCCGCCCACCGGCTTCCTGCGTGCGGCGCGGTCGACGAGGAGGGAGGCCAGGCCCACGCCGGGGTGGGGTTCGCCGCCGGGGTGCATGGCGCGGAAGGTGGCGGCCAGGCCCTCGTGTTCCTCGGGCAGCCCTGCGAGGAGGACGAGTTCGGTTTCCAGCGGGGTGATGCGGAGCCGCTGCGCGAGCCGGTCGAGGGGTGCGCCGGTGAGGGGCGGCGTGCCGCGGACCCGTTCGGCGCGGCCGGCCGCGCCGCGGGCCCAGTCGCGCAGGAAGCCCGAGGCGTCGCCGCCGGCCTCCTGGCTACAGGTCGACTCCAGCAGTTCGGCCAGGCGCAGGGCGACGCCCGCGGCCCGCGCGGAGAGGTCGTGGCTGACGCGCTCAGACATAGACGTACCTCACGACCGCACCGAGCCAGGGCACCCAGCCTGGATCGAGGTCGAGCCCGGCCCGGCGGACGGCGACATCGACGTCGGCGACAGCGAGACGCACCTCGATCCACCCCGGCTCGGCGACGATCCGCCCGCCCCGACGAGCCAGCGCGGCCACGACGGCGACGGGGTCGCCTGCGGCCGGCCCGGCGGGGGCGGGGAGGGCCGGGGCGGAGACGGCTCGTTCGGCGGAGGTTGGCCCGGCGGGGTCGAGCACGGCCGGTGCGGCAGTGGCCGGGCCGGGGACGGCTGGGTCGGCGGCTCGCCCGGGCGGGGCGGGGGCGGCCGGTGCGGCGGCAGCTGGTCCGGCGGGGCAGGAGTCGACCGGGGCGGGGACGGCCGGTTCGGCGGCGGCCGGCCCTGCGGGACCGGGGACGGTCGGGTCGGGGACCGCCAGGTCGGCGGCCGCTCGCCCGGCGGGGTCCGCGACTGCCGGGGCGGAGACGGCCGATGTGGCAGCAACTGGCCCGGCGGAGTAGGAGTCGACCGGGGCGGACGCGGCTGTGGCCGGGGCGGTGGCGTGGAGACGGGCGGTGGTCGTGCGGGCCCAGTGGGCGGCTAGTGCGGCGACGACGGCGCGTTCGGTCGGGGTCGGGGGCGGGGCGCCGAGGACGAGGGCGGACCGGGCGGGGCCGAGGCCGGCGAGCGCGAGCAGCGCCGGGTCGTCGGGCGCCGCGGCGGGCAGGAGGGCGCGGCCGACGGCGTGCAGCACCCAGGGCAAGGGCCGTGCCGCGAGGGCGGGTTCGTCCTGGGCGCGGGCGGGGAGGCCGGCGTCGGCGGCCGTGGCGAGCAGGAAGAGCAGGCCGGCCCAGGAGGTGGCGGCGCCGCCCTCGGAAGCGGGTCCGTGCGTCCGCCGTTCGGGTTCCCCCGGCTCCCCCGCGTCCCTCGCCCGCGCCGGTACGGTCGGCCGCGCGCCCGGCGCTCCGGCCGCCCGGCGCGGCTCCGGAACGGGCCGGGCCGGGGGCGCGGCCGCGGCCGTACGGGCTCGGGGCGACAACGACGGGGCCGGGGCCCCGCCCCGGTCCGTGGCCTCGGCCTCCGACGCCTCGGCCTGACGCTCCGGCGGACGGGGCCGGCTGCCGTCCTCCGCCGGGGGCTGCGGCCCGCGTGGGGCTGGTACGGGCATGGGCGAGCCCTCGGGGGCTCCGGTCGGGCCCCGCAGCCCCTCGGCGAGCAGACGGGCCAGCCCCGGGCGCGCCGGCCGGTACAGGGACGCGGGATCGGTTTCCGCGGCGACCAGCAACGCCCAGGCGGCCAGGGCGGCTTCGCCGGGGCGCAGGCGGGTCTCCCGTACCACGGCGGCCAGCCGCGATCCGGCGAGCAGGGCCCGGGCGAGCTCCCGGGTGGCCGGGTCCGCGGCGGCGCCGGAGCCCCCGGCCGGCCACGGCTCCGGCGGCCCGGCAGCCGGGCTGTCCGCCCCTGGGGAAGTGCCGGGCAAGGGGGCCAGGGTGCTGGCCAGGTGGCGCCAGCCGCCGCGTCCCAACACCCGGTCGAGCGCGGCCAGTCCGCACTCCTCGGCCGCGCGCAGCACCGCCGGGGCGACGTGTTCGGGGTGCCGGTCGAGCACGGCGAGGACGGCCGCGCCGGGCGAAGCGGTGGGCGAGGGGTCCTCCGGGCGGACGGCGCCGGTCTGCCGCCAGGCCCACAGCCGTTCGGTCCGCCCGCCGGCCAGGCCGGCGACGGCGTCGGCGAGCAGTTCCAGGTCGTGCCGGTAGTGCACGACGGCGCCGCCGCCCTCGCGTACGGTGCGCTCGATCGCGGCGGCGACGGCCCGGGACCAGTCCTGGCCGAGCGCGAGGTCGGGGCGGGCCAGGTCGAGCGGCACGGTCAGGTCGAGACGGGACAGGCACCAGCGCCCGGGCGGCAGCCGCAGGGCGCGCAGGGCCGCTTCGAGCTGCCCGCCGACCGCGTGGCGCAGCGGTCCGCGCAGCCGGTCGGCGGCGGGCGGCGGCGCGGCCGCGAGGTGGCGCAGGGTCGCCGACAGGCGGTCGATCACGACGGCGGGACCACTCATCCGACCCTCACCGCCCCGGCAACGGACGTCTCGCCGACACGAGCCCCGGCAGCGGGCACACCCACGACGCCGTCCCCGCCCACCCAGGACGCACCGACCACGGCGGGCCCCCACGCGGCGCCGGGGCCGACCACGGAGGTGAGGCCGAGGTGCAGGGTGCGCCCGATCCGCATGCCCGCGCCCAGGGGGCAGAGGTCCACCAGGGTGTGGGCGGGTTTGTGGGTCTCGACGACGGCCCGGACGACGTCGAGCTGTTCGGGGCGCAGGGTGGCGGGGATCAGCACGCTGAAGCGGTGCGCGGTGGCGGTGTAGCCGTCCGCTCCGGGCCGGGTGCCGCCGACGGTGAAGCGGCCGAGGGCCCCGGCCGTGCTCGCGCCGCCTCCCACGGCGGGTGCGGCGGGCCCGCCGGGGGCCGTGCCGAGCACCGCGCCGCCCAGGCCGCGCGTCCGCCAGTTCTCGACCACGCTGATCGGCAGGGGGAGGTAGAGCCGGAGGATGCGTTCGAGGCAGGCCACGGTGCCCCGGATGCGGAACAGGTCGTACGCCTGCGCGATCAGGGCGCGCCTGGCCGGTACCGGCCAGCGCCGGTCGAGCGCCAGTCCGGCCAGGCCGGCCAGCCAGCCGAGGGCCTCCTGCGGGGTGGCCATGGGATCGAGCAGCAGGGTGCGCAGGGCGGCGCGGTCGTCCAGCTCGTGCAGGAGCCCTTCGGCCGGGGCGAGGAACCGCTGGAGGAACGCCGCGTCGGCCTCCTCCCTGCTCCAGGACCTGGGCAGTTGGGCGGGCAGCCGGTGCCCGGGGCGTTCCACGCGCAGGGCCCGGACGCGGGGGGTGAGCCTTCGGGTGCCGGTGAGGCGGAGCACGATCCACAGGTAGCGGCCGGGCGGGGCGTGCACGGGTGTCTCGTACGTCTCGTAGCTGTCGTCGGGGGCGATCTGGGCCCAGGGCCCTTCCCGGCCGGTGGGCCGCTTGAACAGCGGCGTGGACGGGGGCAGTTGTGCGGCGATCCTGGCGCGCGAAGGCAGCGGAGGGGTGAGGTCCGGGTGCCGGACGGTACGTCCGCCGCGGGCGGGTGGCGACCAGGGCAGCGGGTCGGGGACCGTGTCCTCGTCGCCGGACAGGAAGCTCACGCGTACCTCGGTGCCGGGCGGGAGGCAGGCGTCGAGGAACAGCCGTCCCCAGCGGGTGCGGTAGGCGCCCGCGTCCAGCCGGTAGCACAGGACGCTGCCGGCAGGGGTGTAGCGGGCGGCGGGCCCGGCGGTGCGGCCGGTCCCGGCGGGGGTGGTGAAGGCGATCCGCCCGTCGGGGTCGATGGACAGGGCGCCGCCGTCGAAGCCCGGTGCCCGCAGCGGTTCGGCCTCGGACCAGGAGACCCCGTCAGGCCTGAACCGGCGGAAGGGCTGCCCGGGGGCGCGCGCCACGACCAGGGTGCCGTCGGCCGCCAGGTCGAGGTCGGACGCGTACGGGACGACCAGCGCGCGGCTGCCGTCCGTACGGGCGATGACCGCCCGGGTGCCCGAGGGGTCGGTCCACAGCACGTGGAGGTGCCCGGCGCGGGCGGCGATCCGGGTGGGGCGCAGTCCGTCGGCGCCCGGCGGGCGGCGCAGCGCGGGCCCCCGCTGCGGGCCGCGGCGGCCCTGGAGGACGGCGAGGCCGGCGGGCCGGGTGAGCAGCACGACCGCGCCGTCGCATTGGGCGGTGACGTCGAGGGGCCGCCGACTGGGGTGGGCGGCGTCGCGTACGGAGATCCGGCGCAGCAGCCGCTCGCCCCACAGGTCCACCACGTGGACGGCGCCGGCGCCGGACTCGGCGATGTAGAGCCGCTGGGCGCCGTCGACGGCGAGGCCGCGCGGGACGCACAGGACACCGGGCCGGTGCGGCGCGCCCCGCGGCGGGGGCGGGGCGGCGGGGGCTGCCGGGACGGCAGGGGCGGCCGAGGTGGCAGGGGCGGCAGGCCCGGCCAACGCGGCAGAGGCGGCGGGCCCTGCCGACGCGGCACGGGCGACCGACGCGGCACGGGCGGCAGGCCCGGCCGAGGCGGCAGGGGCGGCGGGCGCTGCCGACACGGCAGGGGCGGCCGACGCGGCACGGGCGGGGGCGGCGGTGCCGACGGGGGCAGCCGCCGAGGTGACCTCGACGCGCCCCGCGCGCGGGAAGGAGCGGTAGGTGCGGCCCCAGCGGTCGAAGGCGAGCCCCGCGGGCCCGTGTCCGGAGGGGCCGCCCGGCCCGGGCGCGGGGCCGGGCCCCTCCTCCGGCTCCCAGCCGAGGCAGACCCCGCCCGCATCCAGCAGGGCGGTGGACTCGTGGCGGCAGCGTGCCCACTGATCCGGGTCGGCCAGCACAGCGAGGTCTCGGTCCCCGTGCATCAGCACACCTCCGGCGGCAGCGGTACGACGACGGGCGTGGGGTCGCCGGGCGGCGGCGCCGGCTCCCCGTACCCGGTGCCCACGGGCAGGGGGCTGCCGGTGACCACGGTGATCTCGGCGAGCCGTGGGACCTCCCACGGCCGCAGCGGTACGAGGGGCAGCGCGGTCCACGCCCCGCCGCCGGCCCCCGGGCCGCCCGCCCCCGCTTCGCCGCGCCGGGCCAGCAGCAGCTCCTCCTCGATGTACTCCAGCCCTTCCACCTGCACGGCCACGGCCTCCAGTTCCGCGCGGCGCACGGCCCGCCCCAGTGGCCAGCCGCCGCCCTCGGGCCCGTACGGCGGCAGCGGGGCCAGGTACTGGCGCAGGATCAGCTCGACCCAGCGGCGTACGGCGTCGGGCTGGTAGCCCTCCCGGGTCCGGATGCCGACGGAGAGGGCGATGTCCACGTAGGTGGGCGGGATGACGTACAGCTCGGCGGTGACCAGGCGCCTCGGGTCGAGATGGGCCGCCACCCGGCGCAGCAGGGCGAGGTCGGGCAGCGGCGCGCCCGGGTCGCGCAGGTCCTCGGTGGGGAAGACGAGCACGCTGATGACGCCCGCCGCGGGCTGGGTGGGGGTGTCGGGGTGCAGCAGGGGCAGGGTCTCGGCGCGCCGGACGCCGGGGACTTCGAGGGTGAGGGCCCGGAAGTCCTCGGCGGTGACGGCCCGGTCGCGGCGGTGCACCTCGGCGGGGAGGGCGTCCAGGGCGTCGGTGAGGGAGGCGGGGTCGGCGCCGCCGGTGGCGGGCAGCGGATTGCGGACCTTGGCGCCCGCGACCCCGGTCAGTGATCCGATGGCGCCGGCGGGTACGTTCCCGGCGGAGCCGCCGCCGTAGCGGTACGAGAGCACCCGGATCCGCTCGCCGATCTGGGGCAGCCGGCAGCGGGTGCCGAAGCGGACGAGCCCGGCCTCGGGGTCCAGGGTGTAGTGGCGGTCGAAGGGGCCGCTGGTGGCGAAGTCCTCCACCTCGGTCCAGGGGCGCCAGCCGTCGGCCTCCTCCACCTCCAGCCGTACGCTGCCGGGGACCACCGGGCCGAGGGCGAGGCGGAAGGCCTGTCCGGCGTCGGCCGTGCCGGTGCCGAGGAGTTCGGGGGCCGCGGTGCGGGACTGCACCGCGCCGACGGCGTTGACCCCGACCCAGCGGATGCGGTGGATCGCGTCGTTCTCGCCGGCCGGGCGGCGTACGCGCAGCCAGCCCAGTACGCGCGCGGCGAGCTTCTCGTCGTCCAGCGGCGGCGGGGCGCCGGATCCGCCCGGACTGCTCTGCGCCGGGGGGTGGGTGGGGAAGGCGCCGGGGAGGGCGACGCTGACGACTCCGGCCGTGGTCAGTCCGCGGGTGGTGTCGCCCAGTACGGCGAGGGGGGTGAAGGCGGTGGCCTCGCCGGGGCCGTTCCACAGCTCCCACAGGAAGCCGGGCGGGGCGGTCGCCAGATCGCCGGCGCGCAGCCGGGTGGGGTCGTGGGGGTCGCGGGCCACGAGGTCGAAGGGGCGGGGCAGTTCCTCGTCGGGCACCACGCCGATGAAGAGGGTCTGGCCGCGCAGCTGCCGGGGGTCGGTGGTGTTCTTCCCGAGCAGGGCGATCCACAGGCACTGGTCGACGGTCGTGGCGACGTCGAGGGGCGGGTCCTCGGCGAGCGGGTCGGCGGGGACCGCGGTGGTGACGTAGAAGAGGACGGGCGCCGCCCCGCTCCGGGCCCGCTCGCGTTCGGCGAAGGGCAGTGCCTCGACGGCGTCGTCCCGCCGCCGGTGCTCGGTCGCGGTCCGGCCGCCCCCCTCGGCGGGCGGTACGGGGGCGGCGGTCTTGCCGACGGCGAGGACCTCCAGGGGCCAGGCGACCACCTCGTTGCCGGTCTCGAAGACGACGGCGCCGGCGCGGGCCTCGGCGCCGCGCAGCACCTGGACCCCTTCGGGACGCTCGGTCTCCAGGACGATCAGGGTACGGGCGGCCAGCGCCGGACGCGGCCGCACGCCCAGCAGCCGCAGGAAGGCGACCTTGGTGGTGTCGGGGATCTGGTTGAAGCGGAAGAGCAGGGACTCTCCGAGGTGCGCGAAGAGTTCGAGCAGGGCGATGCCCGGGTCGCCCGCGTTGTGGTCGGTCCACTCGGGGGCGTACACCGGGATCCGCTTGACCAGCTCGTCCCGCAGCTGTTCGAAGGTGCGGTCGTCGAGGATGGGGCCGATCAGTGGCATGCCGTCATCTCCCGGCCGCTACCGCAGGTAGAAGGGGTAGACGAGGCGGTCCGGACGCAGGTCCACCAGCCGTACGTAGGCGATGTCGATCCACACCAGGGTCGGCTCCTCCCCCGGTGTCACGGCGACCTCGGTGACCCTGATCCGGGGCTCCCAGCGGGTGAGGGCCTCGCTGATCTCCTCACTGAGGGCGGTGCGGGTGGCGGCGGTGTTCGGTGCCATCAGGTAGCGGCGCAGTCCGCAGCCGAACGAGGGCCTCATCACGCGCTCGCCGGGCTCGGTGTCGAGGATCGTCTCGATCGACTGCCTGATCAGCGCCTCCCCGCCCACCCAGGCCAGCGCGCCCGTTTCCCCGCCGCCCGCTCCGCGCGGCCGCACCGGGAACCGGACCCCGGTCCCCAGCCAGGGCTGAGCGCCCCCGCCCGCCGGCCCTGGCCCGTCCACATCCAGCGGGCCTGGGCCCCCGGTCGTCCCTGTGCTCACGGTCATGCCCCCGATGGTCCGGGGAGACCGTCACCGTGGCGTCGCGACTACCAGGGGAAGGTGCGGTCCCGCTCGTCGCGGTAGACGTGATGGGTCCAGTCGCGCACCCGTACGCCGCGCCGCATGGCGAGGCCGATCCGGTCGAAGAAGAGTTCCTGTTCACGGCTGCCCTCGCGGAGCCGGCGCTGCTCGGAGACCTCCAACACCCAGCGTCCACTGAGTGGTTGGCCCCTCAACTGAGGGAAGTGCTGCTCCGCGTGCGGCTTGTCGGCGATGATCCGGCCCGGTGCGTAGTGGTCCTCCAGCTGGTTGAGGAACTTCAGGTACACGGCGTCGTCGAGGTCCACGATCTGCGCCCGCTTGTGCGAGATGATCCACTGACCGGGCACGTAGGCGTCGAGGATCGGACCGCGCTTTCTGCCCGGCTCGACCAATTCGACCTGGTGGACCGGGTATTGCCGCGCCATGGCGCGGTCGAAGTCCTGGCCCGACTCCCACGCCTCCTTCAGTGCGGCCCAGATCTCGGGGTCGTCGACCTTCGGGTTCATCTCGGCGTGCAGGTGCCACCGCGCCCCTGCCTGACGGGCCGTCAACGCGGTGAAGCCGAAGCGGGTCCGGAGGTCGGCGAGGGCCGCGTCCATCTCCTTCTGGTCCAGGGGATTGCTGTGCGACTTCTGCCGGAGCTCCCCCACGGCCTTCATGCCCGCGAGCCAGCGGGCCTGGTTGGCCGGGGACGGGACCTTGCCCTCGTCCTTGCCGGGCCTGGACGGGGCGGCCGGGGCGGCCGGGGCGGCCCGGGGCGGGGACGGGAGCGCGGTGGGGGTCCTGGCGGCCGGGGCGCCGGTGGCCGCGGCGCCGGGCTCCTTCCACACGCCCTTCTGCGGGGCGTCCTTGGCCGTCTTCGCCGGGACGTGGTCACCGACCAGGTCGGTCAGGAACTTGTCCGCGCTGAAGTTCACCTCGCCGAAGGTGATCTCCGGGACCTTGCCGGAGCCGACCACGTGCTCGATGTCGGCCCCGATGCCGAACTGCCCGGGCAGCGGGTACTCGCGCTGGGCCAGCGGCCAGTTCCAGCGTTCGTCGGGGGCCGGGGACCACCAGGGGCTGTCCAGTTCCACGAAGAGTTCGCCGGCGAACTCGAGGAAGGGCTGCGCGGCGATCTCCATGTGCCCGGCGAGGAAGAACTCGCCCCGTTTGCCCGCCTTCGGATCGGCGACCTCCCGGAAGCCGATCCGCGGGGTCGCCTCCACGTAGCCCCGGATGCCGGCCAGCGCGCCGAGCGCGACGCCCGCCTTGATGTCGTGGCCGAGGAGCTGGACGCCCGCGCCGCCCTCGGCCTTGAGCCGCAGCCCGGCGAAGGCCGGGACGTTGAGGGTGGCGGTCAGGCCGAAGTCCTTCAGCACTTCGGGCCTCGTCGACCAGGTGCCGGTGAGCTCGATGCGGTCCAGCGTCGCCGGTCCGATCTTGGCGACCGCTTCGAGGCCGATGTTGGCGAACAGGAAGACGTTGCCGACCAGCGGTACCCCGTACGCGGCGCGGACCTCGAACCTCGCCAGCTGCTTGAGGTGGTCCTTCTGCTCGAAGAGCGGTTTGTCCATCCTCGGCGTGATCTTGCCGACGAGGGTGACCTCGCCCCGGTGGTCGACGACCACCAGCGCCTCGCCGCGCAGCCAGTCGGCGAGCCGGACGTCGACGGTGCCCCAGCCCGCCACCACGCGCGGGCCGGGCCTCGGCCCCGCGGATCCGGCCGCGGGGCCGGCGGGCACGGGCCCCGCCGGCAGAGGTCCGGCGGGCACGGCCTGCGCCGGCTTCGGCAGTTGCGGAACCTTGGCGTCCGTCAACTGCCGCGCGGTCTCGGCGTCGGTGGCCACCAGGGTCACCTGGCCGTCGAACCTGTCGTTCGCGTACCGCACGGTGCCCCGGACGTCGACGGCTCCCGCCGCGAACGCGGCCGTCACCTGACCGGTGAACCCGCGCAGGACCACATCGGCCGTCGCGCTCCCGGACAGCGCCCCGTCCGGCCCCCGCACCACCGGCACCTCCACCGAGCCGAGGCCGGCCACGCTGCCCCGGGCGAGCGCGCGGAAGGTGACCACCTCGTTGGTGAGCCCGAAGCTGCCGGAGGCCTTGAGGAAGCCGCCGAGGGTGAAGGACATCTCCCCCGCGTTCAGCACCAGCGTCGTACCGCGCAGTTCGTTCTCCACGCCCGGCAGCCGCAGCCCGGCCACCCCGGCCCACCCCAGCGCCCCGGCGCACTCCTCCATCCGGTCGAGCAGGGCCCGGCCGCCGCCGAGCAGCCGGCCCTTCACCAGGGCCGAGGCGTGGCCCTCCAGTACGCCGTCGTGGACACGCAGGGCGAGCACCGGTTCGATTCCCTCGGCGCGCAGGGGCAGCAGCAAGGGGTGCAGCAGCGGCACCGCCTGGTGGTCGCCTCCCGGGCCGGTCGTCAGGCCCTGCTCGGTCCTGCGCAGGTGGACGGTGCCCGCGGCCACGGCGCCGAGCCGGACCCGGACCGGCCCGCCCGCGGGGCCCTTGCGGTCCAGGTACTCCGTGACCGCGGGGCCAGCGGTGAGGGCTGCCCCGCCGTGGAGCGCCAGTTCCTCCTTGGGGACGTCGGCGGGTACGAGGACCCGCGCGAGTTCACCGGCGAGCTTGCCGGGAGCCGCGCCGGGCCCGGGGGCCGCGGGGCCCGCGGCCGGGGCGGGCCTGGGCGGGGCGGGGGCGCGAGCGGGCGCGGGGACCGGTTCCCGGGCGGCCGGGGCGGGGGCCGCCACGCTCAGCCTCCCCCGCACAGGGGGTCGTCGACCGGCGGCTCCGGCCGGGTCGGCGCCGGGAGCGGCACCGTGGGCGGCGGGGTCAGGGTGGTCAGCAGGTCCCCGCCGTGCTCGTCCGCGACGTCGCCGGATTCCTTGAGCCGGGCGGCCGCCCCCTGCGAGCCGAGGAGTTCGTCCAGCTGGGCCAGCTCGGCGGGGCCCATGGTGGACAGCTTCCCGCCGCCGTCGAAGAAGGTCTTCAGGGCGGCGACCGCGGACAGGGAGGGCGGCAGGCAGAAGCGCAGGGCCAGCAGCCACCACAGCTGGAACAGGAACACCACGATCGGCAGGAACATGCTGAACAGGAAGAACGCCACGATCATAAAGATTTCGAGCGCGAAGGTGCAGGTGCGCGGGACGGTGCCGCCCACGGAGCCGCCGCTCGGTGTTCCGCCGCCGGGGTCGAAGGACAGCTGGGAGCCGGGCGGGCTGGTGACGGCCACTCCGCCCGGCCCCGGCGGGCCGCCGGCCCGGGCGGCGACCGCCCGCAGGTCGGGCAGGGTCAGGGAGATCCGCCGGTTCTTGGTGCCCTCGGGGTCGAAGAAGGCCGCCAGCCGGAAGGGCTCGCCCGGCTCGCTCCAGGAGGTCTGCCGGGGGCAGTGCTCGTGGCCCGGGCGCGCGGGGCGGCGTACGAAGCAGCTCAGTTCGTAGACGTGGTGCTCGTCCAGTTTGGGCAGGCCCAGGTCGTCGTGGTCACCGGAGGCGGTCGGCACGACCCCGAACCACAGCGACCGCTCCGGCGGCGCCCCCGTCCCCGAGCCGCCGGTGCAGTCGCCCGAGCGGGCCGGCAGGCGCCACATCGGCAGCTCCTGCTCCCGGTCCGCGGGGCGGCCCTGCGGCGGGGGCGTGCCCAGCGCGCGCCACTGTCCGCCCGCCGCTCCGGTCATCCACGCCTGGGTCTGTGTCTGGAGGCCCACCTGGTCGAGCAGTTCGCGGTGGTCCGACTCGAAGCGCAGCCGCTGCGCGAGGTCGGCCCACAGGACGTCCTCGACCTCCGATCCGTGGACGCCCCCCTCGCCGCGGCTGCCGTTCTGGGCGGCGAGCAGGTCGGCGGTCAGCCGGTGGGCGAGCTTGCGCAGCACACGGGGCGGGGCGGTCATCTCCACCTGGCGGCGGCGCATGACGAAGCCCACCTCCAGCCCGTCCGGGGACTGCGGCCGGGGCAGTCCCGGCCGGTCGCAGAACAGCTCGACGGTGAAGGCGTAGAAGCGGTCGTGGGCGGGCTGGTAGAGCTTGCGCAGGCCGGTGCGGACCAGCTGGTGGGTGGCGAAACGGGCGCGGCCCGGGCCCCGGTCGCCGAGGGGCACGGGCACCGCGTACGACCAGACGTCGTCGGCATCCTCGAACCGCAGGGAGTCCCGCGGGTCGCTCACGAGGCGGCGGACGAACTCGGCGGAGTCGTACTTCTGGAGGGCCGGTGTGCGGGCCCTGGGGTCGAAGCGGTCGAATCCCCCGCGCTCGCACACGTACCAAGGTGCGTAAACCTTGAAGCCGTGCTCGGGGACGGGCGGGCCCGCGGCGCTCACCAGATGTTCCCGGCGCCGGGGGTGTAGGCCGGGGAGATCACCATCTGCTCGGTGACCAGCGTGGCGCATTTGACCAGGCCGTTGAAGGTGGACAGCGGGGCGTTCACGGTCACCAGGGGTGCCTTGACGTCCACGGACACGTTCGCCTCGATCTCGACCGAGGTGGGTGTCAGCCGCACCACGCAGCCGCCGCCGTGCCGCACCGTCACCTGCTGGGTGGCGTTGTCGAGGGTCACCTCGTGACCGGAGGCCGTGGTGATCTGGACCTGCTCCGCCCCGGGGGTGTCGACGAACCGCAGTCTGCTGTCCGCCCTGGTCCGCAGCTGCCGCAGGTCGTTGGCGGGCTCGGGCTGGTGCGGCAGGGCGGCCCGGCCGTTCCAGGCCGCGCCCAGGATGTAGGGGCGGCGCGGGTTGCCGGCCTCGAAGGCCACCACGACCTGGCTGTCCACCTCGGGCAGTACGAGCAGGCCCTGGCCGTCGTCGGCGTACGGGGAGCACAGCGTCGCCCAGGCGCGTACGTCGCGCTCGCCTTCGGTGCCCAGCCAGGGGAAGCGCACCTCGACCCGGCCGAGCCGCTGTTCGTCGACGATGTCGGTGACGATCGCCGGGTAGACGCCGAAGTAGCCGGGGGCGCTTCCGTCGGCCGGGGCCGGCAGGGACATCACACCACCTCGTTCAGGGAAGGGCGTTCGGCGTCGAAGCGGGTGCGGAAGCCGCGCTCCGGGTCGAAGGTGTGCCGGACGCGGGTCACGTAGTAGCCCTCCCCCTCGAAGGGGCCGCCGACCGAGCGCAGGGTGAGCCGGCCGCCGACGACGAGGTCGGGGCTGCCGTTGGTGGTGCCCGCCGCGGTGACGAACCGGCGGCCGCGGCGCAGCATCTCGGCGCGCGCCCACGCCTCGGCCTCCGCAGCGGTGAGGGCCGTCTCCCGTACCCGCAGGCTGGTGGCGGGTCCGAGGGCGCGGGCCAGCAGCCGGGCTCCGACGCGGCCGCCCGCCGTCTCGGCCTCGACGACCTCGGGGCCGGCCCGCTCGTCGATGCCGGCCCGCAGGTCGGCGTCGTAGCCGGTCACGACGACCTCGCTGCGCTGGTGGGCGAGGTCGGCGGCGAACCGTACGGACAGCAGCTGGCTGCCGTGGACGAGGGTCTGCGCGGGGGCGCCCCGGCTGCCGCGGGCGCGGAAGTGCAGGGTGCGGCCGCTGGCCCACAGTTCGGCCTGGATCAGCCGGGCCCGTTCGCGCAGGAAGGCGAGGTCGCTCTGGTTGAGCTGCTGGACGACGTCGTAGCGGGGGCCGGGGGCGTCCGCGTCGGCGGCGAGTCCGTGCTCGCGGGCCACTTCCCGGGCGAGCCCGGCGTCGGTGAGGTCCCGGTACGTACGGTGCCTGCGCGTCATGCGCAGCCGCATCAGGGCGTCCTCGGCGTGTACGAGGACCAGCGGGGGTTCGCCGTCGCCGAGGACGAGTTCCAGGGCGGAGACGACGCCTTCGAAGACGTAGCGCTGCGCGGACGGCGGGCCGAGGGCGACCTTGAGGGGGCTGCCCAGGTCGAGGGTGCTCCCGTTGAGGTGCAGCAGCCGGTCCTGCGGGCCGGTGGCCCCGGCGCCGACGGCGAGGAAGTGGGCCCGCAGGGTGCGCAGTCCCTCGACGCCCTCGGCGACCTCCAGCCGTACGCAGTCCCGGGCGAGGTCCCTGACCAGGGTGCCGCCGACCTCGAAGGCCGGGGAGACCGCCGACACGGCGGGCGGGGCGGCCACCGCGGGCTCAGTCATCGAAGCCCTCTGCCGCGACGCGGGCGGCGAGCCAGGCCGCGCGCTCGGCCGCCTCCCGGTGGAGCTCGGCGGCGGTGTGGGCGCCGGGCCCGGTCGGGCCCGCGCCCGGCGGGTGCGGGCCGGCGGCGGGTACGACCTCGGTGTGCAGCTCTCCGATGTGCACGCTCATGCCGGGCCTCCTCGCGGTGTCCACCTCAGGGTGTCCGGGCCTGCGTCACGGCGGCGTTGCTCGCAGTCCGCCGCGTACCGGCCGGGCGGTGCGGCGGGCAGCCGTTCCCAGGGGGCGGCGGCCGCGTCGGGGGCCGGTGTCTCCTCGCGCCGGGCCCGGTCGGCGAGGCTGCGGCCGCCGCCGGCCTCGACTTCGGCGAGGGTCCCGGGGTCGGCGCGGGCGCGCAGCGGCACGCCGCGGCCGTAGCCGGTCGAGCGGCGGTCGGGGCCGGGTGGCAGCGCCGGGCGGGCGGGCCCGGAGCCGGGGACGGCGGAGGCCGCCGGGGTTCCGGGCGCGGGCCCGGCGGGGGTCTCGAAGGACTGACGGGCCCGTACGGTGGCCCGGTCCACGGCGGCACCCGTCACCGTGTCCGCGCAGGCCCCGATGCCGCCTCCGGCACTGAGCGTGAAACCGGCGAGGTCCGGGTCCGGCGCGCCGCCGGGGCCGGTGCCGGCGCCCGCCGCGTCCCGGCCCGCCGCGTCCCGGCCCGCCGGGGCGCCACCGGCGGGCCCGTCGCCCGGGATCCCGGCACGCATGCCGAGCGCCGCGGACAGGCCGCCGACCGAGGTGGCGGCCACCGCTCCGGCGAACCCGGCCGACAACTGGAGTCCCGCCGTGGCGGTGAGCCCGGCCGAAACCTCCGCGCCGAGCCGTACGGAGGCCCCCGCGGCCAGCGTCAGGGGGCTGTCGAGCCCGCTCATCGCGCCGCGCCAGGCCGCCGGGTCGAGCCCGAGGCGGGAGAGCAACTGCTGGGCCGATTCGCCGTCCTGTGCCTGGACGACCCGCTGCGGGCGGGCCGTTCCGGCGGTGCCGGGTGCGGCCCCCGCCCGGGGGGCGCCCGGTTCGGTGGCGGCCGTGGTGTCCCGGGCTCCGGGGCCCTCCTCGTGGGCCTCGTAGGCGAAGTTCTGCTCGACGACGGTCACCCCGACCTTGGCGCGCAGCGGGGTGCCGTCGGGGGCGAAGTAGTCGAGTTCCTCGTTGACCTGGGTGACGATGCCGTTGTAGCGCAGCGTCCCCCAGACGAACCGGACCACCGGCGGCGGATCCGCCGGGCTGTCCTTCGGCGGCTCGACGAACTGCCGTACCAGCGCGGTCCAGCGCCGCACGTCGACGTACTGTCCGCCGCTGCGCTGCTCCGCCGTGTCGAACTCCAGGTCGAAGGTGAGGGTCGAGCCCTCCTGGGCGGGGTGCTGGCGCTTCTGGGTGCGGGTGGTCGTACCGCCGCGGTCGGTTTCGTTGTTGCGGCTGATGCGCAGGGAGGCCGGGTTGAACTGCACCGGTACGGCGGGGCCGTCGTCGAGTACCCGCGCGGGCCTGTCCTTGCCCTCGGACGGGCCCCGCTTGAGGCGCTGGAGCGTGGCCTGGGCCAGCGCGGTCACCGGGTCCGCTCCAGGCGCAGGCCCTCGTGGGCGATGTGCAGCTCCTCCACGGCGATCTCCCCGGTCCTGGCGTTGAGGGTGGGTCCGGCGATCTTCAGGGGCAGGCCGCGGGTGAACCTCCAGTGGGGGAGCACCCGTTGGCCGGTGGGGTCGAGGACCTCCACGTCCCCGTCGTACCGGGGCGGCGGGGCCGCGCCGCCGACCATGCCGTGCAGCCAGTCCCACAGGCCGGTGTCGGCGCCGGCGCCCTCGGCGGCGATGAGCATGCCGCGTTTGAGCACCAGCGGCTGGAGCTTGACCCGGCCGACCCGGCGCACCACCTCGTCGTTGGCCCCGCCCTGGAGGTACTCGCGGAGGTCGGCCTCCAGCCCCAGTCCGGAGCATTCCTGGAAGCCTCCGTCACCGAGCCGTTCGGGTCCGCCCTGGTAGGCGCTCCCGCCGCCCCCGGCCGTACCGGCCCCGGCGGATCCGGTGAGCGGCAGGGCGGGCGGGGGCGCGGCCGTGCGGCCCGGAGAGGCGCTGCGGACGATCCGTACCCGGAAGTTGAAGGTCTGTACGAGTTCGGTCACGGGTCACACCACCCGGACGGCGCCGTCGGAGTCCTGCGCGATCCGCAGGACGAGGTACTCCAGGGGGTGCGCGGGTGCCACTCCGACCTCGGCGACCAGCCGGCCGAGGCCCACCGACCAGGCGGGGTTGAGCCGTTCGTCGCAGCGGACGAAGAAGGCCTCGTCCTCGCCGTCCCCGGCGAGCGCACCGGAGCGGTACAGGCCGCGCAGCAACTGCACGAGGGAGCCGGTGAGTTCGGCGCGCAGCTGGGGCGAGTGGGGTTCGAAGGCCAGGGGCTGGGCCTGCCGGTCCAGGACGAGCCGCAGCATGGTCATCAGCCGGCGCACGCTGAGCTGACGGTAGTCGGGGTCGCGGGAGAGGGTGCGCGCGGAGGCGAGGCGGAATCCGTCCCGCTCGCGGTGGAAGACGTCGACGTCCAGCAGGTGCAGTGCGTCGCGGTCGGCTTCGGCGAGGTCCTGGGCCGCGGTGACGGCCTGCGCGGCGAGTGCGTTGGCCGGGCCCCAGGAGAGCCCGAGCCGCCGCTCGCGTTCGGCTATGATGCCGGCCGCGAAGGCCGAGGGCGGCACGAGCACGGCCCGGCCCCGCGGATCGTCAGGGGCGACCACGCCGAGCCAGGGGTGGTAGGCGGCGGCGTAGGAGCTGTCGAAGGCGGCGCGCCAGCGGGCCACGGAGCGGACGGGCAGCCCGGGGGGCACGTCGAGGAGGGCGACGAACCGCCGCTGCCCTTCGGCGAGTGCGACGAGCCGCTGCTGGCGCCGGATGATCTCGGGCAGCTGGCCGTGGCCGTCCAGCAGGGTGCCCCGCTCCCGGGACGGGGCTGGGGCCGGGGGCACGGCCGGGGGCGGGCAGGGTGCGAAGACGGGACCGCAGGACGGCGCGGGCGGCTCGGGGGCGGGCGCGGGGGCCTCGGTGCGGTGCCACAGCAGATCGGGTACGCAGAGCAGCGCGACCTCGGGGACCAGGGCCATCCGGTCCATGCCGTACGCGGCCACCGCGCCGGGCCCGTCGGGGTCCTCGGCGCCGCCGACGGGCAGCAGTTCGACGGAGCCCGGGCCGTGGAAGCTGTCGGCGCCGATCGCCGCGTAGCGGTCCCGGCCCTCGCGGCCGGGCACGACGGCGGAGCCGGCGGGGGTGAGGAAGGCGTCCGGTGGCAGCAGGTCCTCGGGCCAGCTGCCACCGGGGGTGGCGAGCAGGGATTCGGCGGCCAGCACGGCGGCGGCGTACCGGGGGTGGGCGCGGCACAGCCCGAGTCCCGCGAACCGCTCCTGCCGGGTGTGGGCGGGGTCCGTGTCGGTGACGGTGACGGTGGCGGTGACCGTTTCGGCCGTCACGTCCACGGGCCGGGCGCCGTCCCCGGGGGCCCGGTCGAGCAGGGCTACGGTGCGCCGCGGGCCAGAGGGGTCCTGGCGGACGGCCGCTTCGAGGACGCGGAAGAAGCTCCCGGCGGGACCGAGTCCGGGGCCCTGGAGCCGCAGCAGGGAGCCGGCGGGGGGACGCAGCGCCTCGGGGAGAGTCAGTTCCCGTGCGGTCGCGGTGGCGGTGAACTGGTCCGCCCCGGTGAACTCCCAGCGCACCGAGAGCCGTCCGCCCCAGCTGCCCTCGTCGCGGGCGCGCAGGTGGACCTCGCAGGGCCGGCCGGACCCGGGGGCTACGCCGGGACCGTCCGGGCGGGCCAGCCGGATCCGGTGCAGCGCGCAGGCCTCGACGGCGGCCGGGTGGGGGGCACGCGGGAGCGGCGCCACCCGCAGGACGTGGGCGCGGACGCCGCCCTGCGCGAAGAACGCCCGTACCGCGTGGGGCAGCAGGCCGGGGCCCTCGAAGCCGCCGAACCTGCGCAGGTAGTCGGGCCAGCGGTCGACGGCGACCGGGGTGTCCACGGGCCCGCGCGGGGCCACCCCGACGAACCCGGCGACGTCGAGCCGTACGGGCCGGAAGCCGGGCTGCGGCCGGGAGCCGTCGCGGTGGACTCCCGGCGCTCCGAGGCGCAGTCCGGGCGGGGTCACAGGGACAGGAAGTCGATGCGCTCGGCGACGAGGTGGAGCTCCTCCATCGCGACTTCTCCGCCGCCCTTGCCGGTGAGGGTGGGGCCGACCCACTTCTTGGGCTGGGCGGCGCGCAGCACCCAGGAGCAGACCGGCTGGCGGCCCTCGTCGTGCAGGGTCACCGTGACCGTCCGCGGGTCGAACTCGCCCTCCCGGGTGGCCTTGATCCACTGGAACAGGCGCAGGTCGCCGATGATGCCCCGCTTGAGGGTGACGTCGTTCGTGGTGTTCGTGTTGGCGATCTTCCGGACGTGGTTCTCGGGGTCGTTGCCGTTGCGGTATTCGGAGAACTTCACCTCGTTGCCGGCTCCGCTGAAGTCGGAGAAGCCGCCCGCGATCTGGTCCTCGCCCCCGGTGTCGCCGAGCTTGACGAGGAAGTTGAAGGCCCCGTAGGGGTTGGTGCGCGTTGCCATGAACGTCTCCTGATCTGCGCTCAGCCGCGCTGCGCGTCGGCGGTGAACTGTCCGATGCGGAACACGACGAACTCCGCGGGGTAGGTGGGCGCCACGCCGATGAGGCAGATCAGGCGGCCGTTGTCGAGGTCGTTCTGGGTCATGGTGGTGCGGTCGCAGCGGACGAAGAACGCCTCTTCGGGCTTGGTGCCCATGAGGGCGCCGGTGCGCCAGGTCGCGATCAGGAAGTCCTCGATGGTCTGCCGGACCGAGGCCCACAGCCGCTCGTTGTTCGGCTCGAACACCGCCCACTGGGTCGACTTGTCGATGGAGTGCTCGAGGTAGATGAACAGCCGTCGGACGTTGACGTACTTCCACTCGGGGTCGGAGCTCATCGTCCGGGCGCCCCAGACGCGCCGGGCGCGGCCCTCGAAGAAGCGCAGGGCGTTGATCCCCTCGGGGTTGAGCACCGACTGCCGGTCGTAGGTGACGTTCGTGCTGAAGTCGTTGATGCCGAGGAGGACTTCGTTGGCGGGGGCCTTGTGCACCCCGCGTTCGAGGTCGCTGCGGGCGTAGACGCCCGCGACGTAGCCGGAGGGCGGGACCTCCAGGAGGGGCGCGGGGGCTCCCGGGTCGGGCCGCAGGCCCGGGTCGGTGATGCGTACCCAGGGGTAGTAGAGGGCCGCGTACTTGGTGTCGAACTGGGCCCGGAACCGGCGCACTTCGGAAGGGGAGCTGTTCCTGGGCGGGTCGACGACCGCCATCCGGTAGCGCAGCCGCTCGCAGTGCGCGATGAGGTGGTCGACGGCGGTCTTCTGCTCGCCGGACAGGTCCACGGTGTCCGGGACGGCGACGATGGCGATGTCGTCGACCTCGCCGAGCGCGCCGAGCCCGCGGGCCGGGTCGGTGAGGCTGTCCGGGTTGGCGGCCTGGCCGAGGATGTCCTGCGCGGTGAGCGGGTCCCCGTCGCCTCCCCCGGTGAGGAACGCGCCTCGGCCCGCGCCCAGCAGCGCGGCCAGCAGGGCCCCGGCCGCGACCGGGGGCTGCCCGGCGGCGGGCCGTACGGTCTGCAGCCAGACCAGCGAGAACTCGTCGGCGGGGTCCACCGCGTCCAGGACCCGGCTGACGGCCCGGGGGTGCTCGGGGCCGAGTTCGAGCTCGTTGTAGACGTCGACGCGGTCGCCGAGCCGTACGGTGACGGCGAGGGTGAGGTGGAAGGCGGCCGTCCCGGGGGGCGCGGGCTCGAAGGATCCGTCGGGCTTCGCGTACCCCAGTACCCCGTCGGCCCGCTGGACCACGAACCGGACGTTGCCCGGCTGCGGCGGCGTCTGGTCGCCGAGGACCGGCGCCCGTCCGTCGGCGGCCAGGCCCGCCACCTCCACGGCCGCTCCCGGCCGCACCCCGGTGAGGCGGGGCGGCGCGCCCGTCTCACCGCCGGGGACGAGGATGTTCTTGCCGCGCCGGAAGGTGACCCCGACGCTGATCCGCGCGCCGGCGGAGCCCGGCCAGCGGGCGCGCCAGCGCAGCAGCGGGTTGCCGGAGGCGGGGAAGGCGAGGGAGGCGAAGTTCTTCGGGACGTCGATGGCTGGGTTCGCGCCGGCGGTCCGGGTGAAGGCGAAGACCCGGGCCACGTACAGCCGTCGCCCGCCATTGCCGAAGAACGCCCGGGCGGCCAGGGCGAGTTGGCATTCGGTCTCTCCGATCCTGAGGCCGCCGAAGGCACGTTCGTACTCGGTGAAGCTCGTGACCAGGGTCGCCCCGGGCAGCACGGTGGGGTCGGCCGGGTCGGGCAGGCTGTACGGGACGGGCCCGTACTCGGTGCGTCCGGTCATCCCGAAGGTGCTGGTCGGCACGCCTTCGACGGACCGCGAGCGGAAGCTGGTCTCCTCGACGTAGACGCCGGGTGTCAGGTATTCGGGCATGGGCGGATCTCCTCGGTCACGGGGGTCAGGCGGTGGTGTGGGGCAGGTCGTCGGCGTGCACCACCTGACCGACGGTGAGCTGGCGGACGGTGTCCGCGGTGGCGGTGCGGTATCCGGCCGGCACGTCGGTGCCGCGCAGCAGCCCGTTGTCGAGGTCCTGCGGCCGGGGCGGGGAGGCGCTGCGGGTGACCGGCTCGGCCACCAGGTCGGCCAGCGGGTCGAGCGGGTCGGGGGGCGGGGCCGTCGCCGGGTCCGGGGCGTGCGTGCGCAGCGCGACGGCGTAGGGCGAGGGCATCGGGTACGTGAGGGCGCCGCCCCCGTCGATCAGCAGCAGCACCTGCCCGTGCTCGTCACCGTGGGCCCAGCCGATCCGGAGGCCGCCCTCGCCGAACGCCTCCACCCGGGGCCAGCGCACCGGTTCGCCGCCGCGGGTGACCCGCAGGCGCATGCCGGTCACGCCCTGCGGCACCGGGTAGGCGGGGCCGGGCAGCAGCCAGGGGGCCAGCAGCCGGGCCGCGGCGCGGACGGGAGCGGCGGTCGGCGGCCGGGCGTCGGCGCCGGTGAGTTCGGCGAGGGTCCACAGCGGTACGGAGAACCGCCGCGGGACCCAGCGGCGGGCCGGGTCGTCCACGCGTACGGTCACGCTCGCGCCGAGGGCGCCGGTGGTGCCGTGCCGCAGGACGAAGCCGGTGGCTCCGTGGTTCTCCAGCGGCCGGACGGGGGCAGCGGGGCGCTCCCGGCGGCCGGGCACCCGCCCGGCCTCCCGGCCCACCCGCAGACCCGGTCCGGCCGGGCCCCGGTTGCGGGCGTCGAGCGGGCGGACGGCCAGCGCGAGCCGGTGCAGTACCTCCACCTCACCCGCCTGGGCGGTGATCCGGCGGCCGCCCTCCCGCGTCATCGGCCCGTCCCCGAGGTCCCGGAGGCGACGACGGTGACCTCGTCCGCCGTCCGGCCGGGCCGTCCGTCGATGCGGATGACCCGGGCGAGATAGGGCAGGCAGAGCCGGTAGTCGGTGGTCATCGCCTGGAAGGCCTCGCTCATCGAGTCCATCGCCAGGTCGTCGGGGACGATCTGCACCGCGTCCCCGGCTCCCCAGTCGCCGCTGGGGTGCAGGAGGGGGCCGGTGAGCGGGCCCTCGCTCTCCAGCGCGAGGGCGGCGAGGCCGAGCCATTCCAGTTCCGCCTCGACGAACCGGTCCCAGGCGGCGATCAGCAGGTGCATCCTCAGCGGCAGCCGGGCCATGCCGTCCTGGGCGGCCATGGCCGCCCAGGACGGGCGGGTCTCGCGGTCGATGCTGAGCCGGTAGCAGTACACGGACACGGCGGGATGGCGGATCACGGCGCCCGGGGTGTCCACCTTGTCGAAGTCCACGGGCCCGGCCAGGACCGCCTCCGGCCGCGGGCCCGCGGGGATCTCGTCGAGGAAGCGCCGGTTGAGCAGGTCGACGACGCTGCGCCCCACTGCGGCGAGTGCCCGGTATCCAGCCATGGGCCGATGCTGCGGCCCGCCCCGTCACGCCAGCGTTGCGGGGACGGCCGGGCGACGGGCCGGTGACACCGCCGGTCCCACACTCGGTGCGCCTGCCCCCTCGACCAGGAGAGCCATCATGAGCAGCACCCACCAGAACACGTCGGACCGTTCCGGCACCGGCGGCACCGGCGGCACCTGCGACCTCGGCGCCATCGACGACCTCACGTGCAGCTCGAAGGGGATCAGCCGGCGGGCCGAGGTCACCGAGGAACGCCTGCCCCGGCTGAAGGAGTTCAAGGAGAAGTTCGACAGCGCCCGGAGCGAGTACGGCAAGGCCAGGGATGCCGCGCAGGGTGATCTCGACGCGGCGGACGCCACGCTGGACACGGTGCTGGAGCAGATCCGCTGCCGGATCCCCCGGGACCAGAAGGAGTGCCTGGCGCAGGCCGTCGACGAGGTGTTCGACGAGATCAGGGAGTGTGCGGGCGGCTGGGGCTGCTGCGTCGGGGACTGCGACTGCTCCTTCGACGACGAGGTCGGGGAGGACGACACCATCGCCTCCCTGTCCGCCCGGATCGCCCGCTACGCCGCCGAGGTGGAAGCGGCCGCCGCCTGCTTCGAGCGGCTGGACGAGGAGCGTACGGAACTGCCCGCGCGCGCCGCGCAGATCAAGGCTGACGCGGCCCGGCTGCTGGCCGACGCCTCCGATCCGGTGACCGGGAAGGACGTCGTGCGCCTCTACGCCCGGCTGCTGATCCTGCGCCGGCGCGCGGAGGAGGTGTGGCGGGGCTTCCCCACCGTCTCTGCCTACGTCGCGTGCCTGTGCGAGCTGCTGCTCTGCGTCCTGAAGGGCTCGAAGGCCATCGCCGCCCTCGAAGGCGCCAAGGCGGAACTCATCTGCAAGGAGGAGGCCCGCAAGGCCGCCTGCGCACGCAAGCAGACCCAGACGCTGGAGGAGGTCCTGGCGGTCTACGTCCGGGAGTGCCCGCCCTGCCCGCCGAAGCACCCCGCCGAGGCCCGGGACGGGGACGCGGAGGAGGAGGACCCGGCAGCCGCCTGAGGGGGAGGGAGCCGGCGGGCCCGGCAGGGACCGAACCCGGACGGCGCGTCGGCCACTTGTCCTGTTATCGCCTCGTTCGTGAGACGCATGAAGGCCGACCTCCGGGATGATTCGCCGGGGCCGCCGCATGCAACAGGGTGAGCGCGTAAGCGACTTCAGCGAAAGGAAACGGCAACGTGCGCATGAAACGCCTCGCACCGCTGCTCGCCACCGCCGGACTCATGGCAACCACCGTGCCCCTGCTGGCCGCGACGCAGGCCTCCGCCGCCCCGGCCGAGTACCTCAAGCAGAAGCCCTCGTGGCAGCGTTGCAGCCCGGACCTGCCGGCCTCGTACGAATGCGCCACCATCAAGGTCCCGCTCGACTACCGGCGTCCCACCGGGCCCACCATCGACCTCGCCCTGTCCCGGATGAAGAGCGAGAACCCGGCCAAGCGGCACGGCGTGATGCTGTCCAACCCCGGCGGTCCCGGCGGTTCGGGGCTCGACATGCCCCTGATGATGAACGAGGCGATGCCCAAGGACGTCCGCGACCAGTACGACCTCATCGGCTTCGACCCGCGCGGGGTCGGCGCCAGCAGCCCGGTCAGCTGCGGGCTGACGGAGGAGGAGCAGAACTTCCTGCGGCCGTACCGGCCGGAGAGCTTCCCCTCCGACGTGGACTGGGCACGCACCGTCGCCGACAAGTGCCAGGAGAAGGCCGGGGCGGTGCTGCCCCACATCACCACCCGCAACACGGCGCGCGACATGGACGCGATCCGTACGGTGCTGGGCGAGCGGAAGATCTCGTACGTGGGCTACTCGTACGGGACCTACCTGGGCTCGGTGTACACGCAGATGTTCCCGGACCGGACCGACCGCTTCGTGCTCGACAGCGGTGTGGACCCGCAGCGCATCTGGCGCGGGATGCTCCAGATATGGGCGTCCGAGGCCGAGCCCGCCTTCACCCGCTGGACCGGGTGGGCGGCCGAGCGCTCGGGCGAGTACCGGCTCGGCGACACCCCGAAGGCTGTCTCCGACACCTTCTGGGGGCTGGTGGCGCGCGCCGACCGGGAGCCGATCGAGTTCGAGGGGCTCAAGCTCACGGGCGACGACATCCGCGGCGCCCGGGCGCTGTTCTTCTACCCGGCGCAGGCCACCCCCGTCGTCGTGGCCCTCAAGGCGGCCGCCGAGGGTACGCCGCAGCCCGATCCCTCCTCCGTGGCGGACGTGAAGAGGCTGATCACCACGGGTTCCGCCGCCGGACCGGCCCCGAAGCCGGCCACCGGCCGGACCCCGGAACCGCCCGCCGACAACGGCACGGCCGTCTTCCTGTCCGTGGTGTGCGGGGACACGGGCAACTGGCCCCGCTACACCGAGCAGTACGAGCGCGACGCGGCGAAGGACAAGGCCAGGTACCCGCTGTACGGGGACTTCGTCTCCAACGTCATGCCGTGCGCCTTCTGGCAGCGCCCGGTCGAGGCGGCCACGCCGATGCGGACCAAGGCGAACGTGCTGACCGTGCAGAACGAGTGGGACTCTCAGACCCCGCTGGCCAGCGGTGTGGGCCTGCACCGTGCGCTGAAGGGCTCCCGGATGGTGCTGGTGGCGGGCGGTGAGGGCCACGGCGTGTACCTCGCCGACCCCAACTCCTGCGCCAACGCGCCCGTCAACGACTACCTGACCACGGGACGGCTGCCCGCCGGGAACGTGACCTGCCAGAACCCGCCGGCCGCCCCGCAGCAGCGGGAGTCGCTGACCCCGCAGAAGCCGCTCCCGATCCCTGCCGGGCCCGGGCGGTTCTGACCCCGCGGTGCTCTTCTGATCCCGCGGTCCTGACCCCGCGGTCCTGACCCCGCGGTCCTGACCCCGCGGTCCTGAGCCCGCCGTTCCGACCCCGCGGTCCCGTCCGGTCCGGCCGCCGCGGGCAGCCGGCTCAGGACGGGGAAGAGGACGAGGACGCCTCCACGGCCGCCTTGATGCGGCGGCCGAAGTCGGGGGCGTCCTTGCGGGCCGCGCTCAGCGCGAGCCCGACCAGGAGCCGGCCGAGGCCGTGGCCTTCGAGGGTGTTGAAGATGCGGACCCGGGTGCGGCCGCCGGGCAGGGGCTCGAGGTCGTAGCCGCCCTCGGCCGTCACCAGGTTCTTGCTCTGCTCCGTCCAGCGGATCAGGCCCGGCGGTTCGAAGCCGACGATGCGGAACTCGCGGCCGGTCTTCATCCCGGCGTCCTTGACGGTGCTGCGGAAGACCGTGCCCAGCGCGGTCGGCCCGTCCGGGGTCTTGGTGATCTGCTGGACGCGCGGGCTGAATTCGGGGTCGTTGCGCCCGTCGGCGAGGTAGGCGAAGACCTCGTCGACGGGCCGGTCGATGTCGACGCTGGCCTCGAACTGTCCGGACATGTCGGCTCCTCCGTGCGGTTCTCGCGATCCACGATGGCAGACCAGCACCCTATGCGTGCGTCGACCGCCCCGCCCGCGCACCGCGCTGGGCGGACTCCGCCCCGGCGGGCGGCGCGGCCGCCCCGATCCGGCTGCCGCGCAGCGGGCTGAGCAGCCCGCCGACGAGGATCAGCAGACAGAACGCCCCGCCGGCCAGGCTGACCACCGGAACCCCGTGCCGGGCGGCCAGCAGCGTGAGCACGGCCGCGCCCACCGGGCCCGAGGCGTTGTGCACGGTCCAGAAGGCGGAGGTCACTCGACCGAGCAGGTGGTCCGGGGTCACCTCCTGGCGCAGCGTCATGCTGCACACCCCGGCGAGGGTCAGGCCGAACATGGACACGGCGGTCAGTACGGCGATCAGCGGCACGCTGCGGCTGACGCCGGTGCCGGCCACCGCCAGGCCGAACATCGCGACCGAGGCCAGCCAGCAGGCGCCGAAGCCGAAGACCCGGCGCAGCGTGCCGGCGGCGAAGGCGGCGAGGAGGGCTCCGGCCCCGCCCGCGGCGATCACGTAGCCCAGGGTCGCGGCGTCCTGGCCGAGGTCGTGCTGGACCCGGTAGATCAGCAGGTCGGTGGCGCCCATGGTGACGAAGGTCAGCAGGGTGAGCAGTACCGTCAGCGGGCGCAGCAGCGGATGGGCCCACAGGAAGCGGAAGCCGACGACGAACACCTCGCGGAGCATTCCCCCGCGTGCCCCGGCCCGCGCCGCGTCCGCGTCGGGGCCGCCGGCCGGGCGGTCGAACCTGACCCATCCCAGGCTGGCGGCGGAGACGAGGAAGGTGGCCCCGTCCACGGCCAGGGCCCAGTCCGCTCCCACCGCGGCCGTGAGGAAGCCGGCGGCCACCGGGCCGAGCAGGGTTCCGACGGCGAAGGTGCTCATCAGCCGGCCGTTGGCGGCGGTGAGGTCCTGCGGGCGTACGAGGTTCGGCACCGCCGTCACGTAGGCAACGTCGAAGAGCGTCTTCAACACGCCGACCAGCGCGGTCAGTACGTACAGCAGCCAGATCCGCGGCCCGGCCAGCCAGAGCAACGGCACCGCGCCGAGCAGCAGTCCGCGGGCCAGATCGCAGACGATCATGAGCCGGCGGCGGTCGACGCGGTCGACCACGTATCCGGCGAACACCCCCGTGACGATGCCGGTGGCCGCGGAGACGACGGTGACCAGGCCCATCTGGACGAGGGATCCGGTGGCGTGGAGGACGAGCAGCGGGAGCGCGAGCAGCGAGACGGAGCCGCCGATGACGGACAGCGCCTGGCCGAGCCAGAAGACGTTGAAGTCCTTGTTCCGCCCCAGCGGGCCGCGCCCGGGCCGCCCGTGGTCCTCGTCGGCCCGCTCGCCGTGCCCCGGTCGCCCTCGTGCTCTTCGGCTCATCACCCCGGGACGGTAGGTGAGAGCGTCCCGGGGTGTCGCGCGCTTTTTTCGCGGCCGCGGGGTCCGTCAGCCGAGCAGGGCGTACACGGTGGAGGCCGTGGCGGCGGGCTCCTGGGCGCCCTCGGGGGTCAGGGTGACGTCGGCGAAGGCCATCCGCCGGCCGAGCTTGGTCACCCGTACGTGGACCAGTACGTCCGCGCCGACCACCGGCCGCTGGAAGCTCGTCGACTGCTGGACGGTGGTCATCGGCCCGTACTCCCCGCGCGCGGCGGAGATCGCGACGACGGTGGCGGTGTCGGCGGCCGCCATCATGGCCTGCCCCGACAGGCCGCCGCCGTCCCGGGCCAGGGAGTCGGACCAGGGCAGCCGCAGGACGGCGTGCCGGTCGCCGGTCTCCTGGACGGTCAGGCCGAGGGCCTGCACCCAGGGGGCGAAGTGGTCGGCGAGGATCTTGTCGGCGTCTGCCGGTGTCAGCGTCACCGGGAGATTGTGGCGGCCCGGGCCGGGCCGCCACAACACCCTGGAGCGAAGAGGTTGATTTCCTGGAGGATCTCCCGCGGTCAGAGCGTGGCGGCCAGCTCCGTGCCCTGCCGGATCGCCCGCTTGGCGTCGAGCTCGGCGGCCACGTCGGCGCCGCCGATGAGGTGCGCCTCGACCCCGGCCGCGCGCAGCGCCTCGTACAGGTCGCGGCGCGGCTCCTGGCCGGTGCAGAGCACCACCGTGTCGGCGGGTACGAGGCGCTCCTCGCCGTCGACGGTGATGTGCAGGCCCTCGTCGTCGATGCGCTCGTACGTGGCCCCGGCGACGGAGACCACGCCGCGGTGCTTGAGCTCCGCGCGGTGGATCCAGCCGGTGGTGGTGCCGAGGCCCGCGCCGACCTTGGTCGTCTTGCGCTGGAGCAGGTGGACCTGGCGCGGGGGCGCGGGGCGGGCGGGGGCGGTGAGGCCGCCGGGGCCGGCGTACTCGGTGTCCACGCCCCAGTGGCGGAAGTAAACGGCGGGGTCCTGCGAGGCGCCCTCGCCGCTGTCGGTGAGGTACTCGGCCACGTCGAAGCCGATGCCGCCGGCGCCGACGACGGCCACGCGCTCGCCGACGGGGGCGCCGTCGCGCAGCACGTCGAGGTAGCTGACGACGTTGGCGTGGTCCACGCCCTCGATGGCGGGGGTGCGGGGGGTGACCCCGGTGGCGACGACGACCTCGTCGTAGCCCTGGAGGGTCTGCACGTCCGCGCGGGTGTTCAGGCGGACCTCGACGCCGCTCTCGGCGAGCTGGGTGCCGTAGTAGCGGATGGTCTCCTCGAACTCCTCCTTGCCCGGGATGCGGCGGGCGATGTCGAGCTGGCCGCCGATGTGGCCGGAGGCCTCGAAGAGGGTGACGGCGTGGCCGCGTCCGGCGGCGGAGACTGCGCAGGCGAGGCCCGCCGGGCCGGCGCCGACGACGGCGACGCGCTTCTTCAACTGGGTGGGCGACAGGACCAGTTCGGTCTCGTGGCAGGCGCGCGGGTTGACCAGGCAGCTGGTGATCTTGCCGCTGAAGGTGTGGTCGAGGCAGGCCTGGTTGCAGCCGATGCAGGTGTTGATGGTCTCGGGGCGGCCCGCGGCGGCCTTGGCGACGAAGTCGGCGTCGGCCAGGAAGGGGCGGGCGAGCGAGACCAGGTCGGCGCGCCCGTCGGCGAGCAACTCCTCAGCGATCTCGGGGGTGTTGATGCGGTTGCTGGTGACGAGCGGGACGGAGACGGCGCCCATCAGCCGCTTGGTGACCCAGGTGTAGGCGCCGCGCGGGACGGAGGTGGCGATGGTGGGGATGCGGGCCTCGTGCCAGCCGATGCCGGTGTTGATGATGGTGGCGCCGGCCGCCTCGACCTCCTTGGCGAGGTGGACGACCTCGTCCAGGGTGGAGCCGCCCGGGATCAGGTCCAGCATGGACAGCCGGTAGATCAGGATGAAGTCCTCGCCGACGGCCGCGCGGGTGCGGCGGACGATCTCCAGCGGGAAGCGGACGCGGTTCTCGTACGCGCCGCCCCAGCGGTCGGTGCGCTTGTTGGTGGCGGCGGCGATGAACTCGTTGATCAGGTAGCCCTCGGAGCCCATGATCTCGACGCCGTCGTAGCCCGCGAGCTTGGCCAGGCGGGCGGCCCGGACGAAGTCCTCCACGGTGCGCTCGACCTCGACGTCGGTGAGCTCGTTCGGGACGAAGGGGCTGATGGGGGCCTGGAGGGCGCTGGGGGCGACCAGGTCCTTGTGGTAGGCGTAGCGGCCGAAGTGGAGGATCTGCATGGCGATCTTCCCGCCCTCGGCGTGCACCGCCTCGGTGATCACCCGGTGCTCGGCGGCCTCGTCCTCGGTGGTCAGGCGGGAGCCGCCCTCGAAGGGGCGCCCGGCGTCGTTGGGGGCGATGCCGCCGGTGACGATCAGGCCGGCGCCGCCGCGGGCGCGCTCGGCGTAGAAGGCGGCGAGCCGCTCGAAGCCGCCCTGGTGCTCTTCGAGGCCGGTGTGCATCGAGCCCATGATCACGCGGTTCGGCAGGGTGGTGAAGCCGAGGTCCAGGGGGCTCAGCAGGTGCGGGTACCGGCTCTGGGAACTCATGAGGGGCGCCTCCTCGCGCGGGGGTGATGAACCTGTTCTAGCGAGGGGAGAGCGGTTTTGCAACTAGGTGCAAAACCAGGTGGGGCCGCCGGAAGCCCCGAATCCCGGGCCTGGGTGGACCGGTCGGCCGACGCCTGTGGCGCAGTTCACGGCCTCCGGCCCGCTCCGCCCGGCGCTCGCTCGCCGAGGACGGCGTCACCGGGATCGGCCACGGCACCGGGCCGGACGCCGAACCGCCCGCCCGGACCCCGGGCGGGCGGAACGAGGAACGCTGAATCCGGGGTCAGGCCCGGCGGAGGCGGAGCGTGACGATCTGGAAGGGGCGCAGGGTCAGCGGGACCCTGCCGTCCGCCCCCGGGTCGCCCACGGCCGTGCCCGCCAGGGGCCGCTCCAGCAGGTCGCTCTCCACGGCCCCGGTGAGCTCGAAGCCCGCCGCGAGGGTGGCCGTGGCCCGCCCGCCCCGGGACTCGTACAGGCGCACGATCACGTCGCCGCCGCGGTCCTCGGCGAGCTTGACGGCCTCGACGACCACCGCGTCGTCGTCCACCGTCACCAGCGGGGCGACCGGGCCCGCGCCGGTCAGCGTCCGCTCCGGCAGGTTGAGCCAGTGGCCCTCGCGGACCGCGTCCCCGATCCCGGCGCCGGGCGCGAGGGAGAACCGCAGGGTGTGGGAGCCCTGGTCGGTCTCCGGGTCGGGGTAGCGCGGGGCCCGCAGGAGGGAGAGGCGCACCGTGGTGGTCTGACCGCCGTCCGCCCGTACGTCCCGGGTCACGTCGTGCCCGTACGTGGAGTCGTTGAGCAGCGCCACGCCCCAGCCGGGCTCCTCCGCATGGATCCAGCGGTGGGCGCAGATCTCGAACTTGGCCGCCTCCCAGGAGGTGTTGGTGTGGGTGGCCCGGTAGACGTGCCCGAACTGGGTCTCGGAGGCGGTGCGTTCGGCCTTCACGTCCAGCGGGAAGGCGGCCTTGAGGAACTTCTCCGTCTCGTGCCACTCCACGTCCGTGACGATGTCGACCGTCTTGGCCCCGGCGCGCAGGGTGACGGACTGGACCGCCGTGGAGTTACCGAAGGAGCGGGCGACGCGTACGGTCACGGCCTCCGGCCCGCCCCCGGCGACCTCCATCGCGTCCAGGGCCACCAGATCGGTGACGTTGTTGCGGTAGAAGGCGTCGATGTCCCAGGCGTCCCACATGTTCGGGAAGTCGGGGTGGATCTGGAGCAGGTTCGCCGCGGTGCCCGGTGCGAGGGACTCGCGGTCGGCCTCCAGGTCGTAGGCGGAGACGATCAGCCCGCGGCCGTCGACCTCCACCAGCAGCCGGCCGTTGGCCAGGACGTATCCGCCGCCGTGCCGCTCCTCCACCGTGACCGGCTCTCCGGCTGCCGCCGGTCGGTCCGCGCCGCCGGCCGGAACCCCGTTCCGGGTGTGCGGGGCGCAGTTGAAGACCAGTTCCACGGCGCCTTCCCCGGCCAGGGCGGTCTGCGCGGCGAGGCTGATCGCCGTCAGCTCCTCCCGTACGGCCCGGTACGTCTCGCGCGCCTCCCGGTGCACCCAGGCGATGGAGGAGCCGGGCAGGATGTCGTGGAACTGGTGGAGCAGCACCGTCTTCCAGATCCGCTCCAGGTCCTCGTACGGGTACGCGTACCCGGCGACCCGCACCGCGGCGGTGGCCGCCCACAGCTCGGCCTCGCGCAGCAGCGATTCGCCGCGCCGGTTGCCCTGCTTGGTCTTGGCCTGGGAGGTGTAGGTCCCGCGGTGCAGCTCCAGGTAGAGCTCGCCGGCCCAGACGGGCGCGTCCTCGTACTCGGCGTGTGCCTTCTCGAAGAAGGCGTCCGGGCGCTCGATCTCGACCCGCGGGGAGCCTTCGAGGTCGCGCTGGCGGGCCGCGCGGGCGAGGTGCTCCCGGGTGGGGCCGCCACCGCCGTCGCCCCAGCCGAAGGGGACCAGGGAGCGCGAACCCCGGCCCTTCTCCTGGTAGTTGCGGGCGGCGTGCGCGAGCTGGGCGCCGCCGAGGTCGGAGTTGTAGGTGTCGACGGGCGGGAAGTGGGTGAAGACGCGGGTGCCGTCGATGCCCTCCCACCAGAACGTGTGGTGGGGGAACTTGTTGACCTGGGACCAGGAGATCTTCTGGGTCAGGAACCACTTGGCCCCGGCGAGCTTGACGATCTGCGGCATCGCGGCGGTGTAGCCGAAGGAGTCGGGCAGCCAGACGTTGTGGGTCTCGATGCCGAACTCGTCGAGCAGGAACTTCTTGCCGTAGAGGAACTGGCGGGCCATGGCCTCGCCGCCGACCATGTTGGTGTCGGACTCCACCCACATGCCGCCGACGGGTACGAACTGCCCGTCCGCGATCTTCTTCTTGATCCGCTCGAAGAGCTCGGGCCGGTGGGTCTTGATCCAGTCGAGCTGCTGAGCCTGCGACATGGCGAAGACGAACTCGGGGTGCCCGTCCATGAGATGGACCATGTTGGACGCGGTACGGGAGACCTTGCGCACGGTCTCGCGCAGCGGCCACAGCCATGCCGAGTCGATGTGGGCGTGGCCGACCGCGCTGATCCGGTGCGCGGAGGCGTGGGCCGGGGAGGCGAGTACGCCGGCCAGCCGCGCGCGGGCGGCGGACGCCGTGCCGGGGACGTCCGCGAGGTCCACCGCGTCCAGCGCCGCGTCGACGGCGCGCAGGACCGCGTACCGCCGGGCGTCCTGCACGTCGAGCTGCGTCATCAGGTCGTGGAGGACTTCGAGGTCCTGGACCAGTTCCCAGACCTCGCCCTCGAAGACGGTGAGGTCCATCCGGGCGAGCCGGTAGAGGGGTTGGTCGCCGCTGGTCTGCCGGTCCCCCTCGTACGTGACCGCGTGGTCCACCAGGACCGGGTTGGAGGCGGCCTCGACGTACCACTCGACGCGCTCGCCGCCCTCGGCCCGGTCGCTGACGCGCACCCAGTCGTTGTACGGGTTCAGGGCCTTGACCTCGCCGCCGTCGGCCCGGTGGACCAGGCCCTCGCACTGGAAACCGGGCATCATCCGGTCGAAGCCGAGGTCGAGGACGGCCTCCACCGTACGGCCGGCCCACTCGGCCGGGACGGCGCCCGTGACCTTGAACCAGGTGGTCCCCCAGGCCGGGCCCCACGGATCGCCTACCGCGCAGGGCCCGTAGGCGGCGGCGAGTCCCTCGGCGGCCGGCACGGGCTCGCCCGGGGCGTCCCAGCGCTCGACGGTCAGCGGGACGGGGTGGGAGTGGACCGCGGGTTTGATGCGCTCCCTGAGGACCCGGCGGAGGCGGTGTTCGGTGATGCTGCGGTCGTCGTGCATGACGGCGGCTCCAGGAGTCGTGGCGTCGGGGGGCGGGCGGTTCGGGAGGTGCGGCGGGGGGTGTGGCTCAGATCTTGACGGCTCCCTCTCCCACGCCCTTGAAGAAGAAACGCTGGAGGGCGAAGAAGAGGAGCATCATCGGGACGAGCGCGGCCATCGCACCCGCGGCGACGAGCCGCTGGTCGTTGACCGTGGTGGCGCCGGCCAGGGATTTCAGGCCGAGCTGGAGGGTGTAGTGGTCGCTGTCGGTGAGGACGAGCAGGGGCCAGAGGAAGTCGTCCCAGGCGCCCATGAAGCTGGTGATGCAGACGACGGCCAGGGCCCCCTTGGCGGCGGGGAGGAAGACGCGGGTGAAGCGGGTCCACTCGCCCGCGCCGTCCAGGACCGCGGCCTCCTCCACCTCCCGGGGCACGGCGAGGAAGGCCGCCCGCATGATCATGATGTTGAGGACGGAGACCGCTCCGGGGAGCCAGACCCCGATGAGGGTGTCGACCAGGCCCATCTCGCGGACCGTCAGGAACATGGAGATCATCACGGACTCGAACGGGAACATCAGGGTGGCCACCAGCACGGTGAAGACGCTCCTGCGGCCCTTCCAGCCCGCCCGGGAGAGGGCGTACCCGCCCATGGCGGCGAAGAGCAGGTTCGAGGTGACGGCGAGGACGGCGACCGTGAGGGTGTTGCCCACGTACTGCACCAGCGGGAACGACTCGGCGACCCGGACGTAGTTGTCGAAGGTGGGCTGCGAGGGCAGCACGCCGTCGTACACGTTCTCGGTGCGGCCCCGGATCGAGGTCATGAACTGCCAGACGATCGGGCCCAGCATCACCACCAGCATCAGCACCAGCGCCGTGTACCGCCAGGCCAGGGCGGTCCAGCGGGGCCCGCGGGCGGCGCCGCCGCGGCGGGGCCCCGTCCCCTTCTCCGGGGCGGGGGCGGGCGCGGGAGCGGGGGCGGGCGCGGGCGCGGAAGCGGGGACGGGTGCGGGGGCGCTCAACTCTCGTCTCCCTTCGACAGACGGCGGCCGAGCAGGCTGAAGACCAGCGTCAGGAGGAACAGCAGGATGGAGATGGCCGAGGCGTAACCGGTCTCGCCGGAGAAGCCGAGGCCGACCTGCCGGATGAGGAAGGGCAGGGTGCGGGCTCCGCCGCCCGGGCCGCCGCTCTCGCCGCCGAGGATGTAGATCTCGGTGAAGACGCGCAGGGCGGAGATGGCCGAGAGCGTGCCGACCAGCAGCATCATCGGCTTCACCTGGGGGACGGTGATGCTGAAGAAGCGGCGCACGGCGCCCGCGCCGTCGATGGCGGCCGCCTCGTGGAGGGAGGCGGGGACGTTCCCGAGGGCCGCCAGGTAGAAGACCATGTAGTAGCCCAGGCCCTTCCACACGGTCACGATCATCGCGGAGACCAGGAGCATCGTGCTGTCGGTGAGGAACGGGACCGGCTCGGAGACGATGCGCAGCTTCTGGAAGACCGTGTTGACCAGGCCGTCGCTGCGCAGCACCCACTGCCAGATCAGGCCGACGACCACGGCCGAGGCGATCACCGGGGTGTAGAAGGCCGAGCGGAAGAACCCGATGCCGGGGACCTTCGTCTGGACGAGGACGGCGAGGGCCAGCGGCAGCAGGACCAGGCAGGGGACGACGACCACGAGGTACAGGACGCTGTTGCCCGTCGCGACCCAGAAGTCCGGGTCGTCGAGGGCGCGGCGGTAGTTGTCGAAGCCGACGAAGGAGCCGCCCCGGAGGATCTGGGCGTCGGTGAGGGAGAGGATGACGGTGTTGACGAACGGCCAGATGCTGAACACCGCGACCATCGCCAGCCCGGGGGCGAGGAAGAGGTACGGGGTCCACCAGGTGCGGTGGGGCAGCCCGCCCCCGTCCTCCACCGCCCGCCGCGCCGCCTTCCCGCGGCGCGCACCCTTCCCCCGCCGCGCTTCCTTCCCCCGCCGCGCCGCCTTCCCGCGGCGCCGCGCCTCCTCCGCCTGCCGGGTCTCCTCCGCCCGAAGTGCCTGCGTCACTTCGCGGCCGCGTCGGCGAGCAGCTTGTTGGCGGCTTCCTGGGCCTTGCGGACCGCCGTACGGGCGTCCTGCTCGCCCTTGATGGCCTTCTGCATCTCGCGTACGACGGCGTCGCCGACCTGGTTGGTCCACTGGACGGGCGTGTTGGCGTCGAGGGCAGCCGTCTTGAGCTGCTCGGATCCGACCGCGCGGGCCACGGTCTCCGCGTCCGTGCCGTCGCCCCGGTCCGAGAAGTAGGGGTCGGCGAGGCCCTGCGCGTTGGACGGGTAGATGGTGGCCTTCTTGGAGAACTCCACCTGGTTGGGACCGTTGGTCACCCACTTGGCGAACTCGGCTGCCGCGTCGAGGTGTTTGGTGTCCTTCTTGATGCCGAGCGACTGGGCGTAGATGCCGATGTGGCCGAGCGTGCCGGTGACGGCGCCCGCGACCTTGGTGTTCGCGTAGATCTGCGGCGCGTTGCGCTTGATGTCCTTGACGAAGCCCGGGGAGCCCGGCCCGAAGACGAGTTTGCCGCCGCCGTACAGCTGGTTGACGTCGTCGGACTTGAGGAGGGACTCCTTGGGCATGGCGCCCTTGGCGTAGAGGTCCTTCATCCGCTCGGCCCATTCGACCGCCTTGTCGGTGTCGAAGGTGAAGCGGTCCTGCTTCTCGTTCAGGATCGGGATGCCCATCTTCTGCCAGTCCCCCGGCAGCCGGCCCTTGGGGTCGGCCATGAAGGCGGAGTACTGGCCGCCGGAGTTGGCCGCTATCCGCTCGGCGTAGTCGAAGAACTGCTCGACGCTGGTCGGCGGCGCCTCCGGATCCAGCCCGGCCTTCTGGAACAGCTCCCGGTTGTACGTGAGGATCTCCGGGGTCACGTACCAGGGGTAGGCGAACACGCCGTCTCCCTTGCCCGGCAGCTTGAACTGCTCCCAGGCACCGGGCACGTAGTCCTTCGCCGCCCCGCCGTCGAGTGCGGCCACGTCGGCGAGCATGCCCCGGTCACCGAGGAGCTGGAAGGAGTCGGTGGAGAGGTTGACGACGTCGGGGAGGGCTCCGGCCTGGGCGTCCGCGACCAGCTTCTCGTTGTAGCCGTCGCCCGGCACGTCCTCCCACTTGACCTTCGCCTCGGGGTACTTCTCCTCGAAGGCGTCGATCACGCCCTGGACGTACGCGGTGTACACGGGCTTGAGCTGGAGGGTTCTGAAGGTGATCTCACCGGCCACTCTGCCGGTCCGCTCCGCCGCCTTCATGTCCCCGGCGCCGCCGCTCACGCCGCACGCGGAGACCCCTAACAGGACGCCGGCCACGAGCCCGGCACCAGCGATACGGGTCAGGTTCGAACGAGTCATCCTCGCCGCCTTCGCAGAAGTCCGGCCTCATTGCCGGAGGCGGTGCCCACGCTCGTCCGAAACCGAGATGACGTCAATGAGGCGAAGACACCGGTGGCCGGTGACCGGCGGGTACCGAATGCCACGAGAGTCCGGAACGCCCCGCGAATGAACTCGTCGGCAACCCATTGATCTGCGCTAATGCGCTTTAGTACAAAGCCAGTTGAGGATGGTATCGATTCGATAACGAACCTGGCCGTCCGTCAGGAATTGACTCCTTGTCGACCGTCCCCGGCGACGCACACTAATGCGCTTTACCCCACACCCCCCGAAACCCCTTTACCTCGCGCGTGTGCGACCCGAGGTTCGCGCCGAGGGCGCCGGTCGCGGCCCTGTCCTCCCGAAGCTGCCACGAAGTGACAAGTAGCTCTCTGTAGCAAATCCGGGGTGGGCTTGTCCGGGTTTTCGATCTTTCCGGATTCTTGAGGAGCCGCTCGGCGACGTCGGTCCGGTCACGAGGACCGGAGGGAGCGCGGAGTGCGGCAGGAGTGGGAGCCGGAGGACTTGATCGAGGTCTGGACGCTGTTGGAGGAGGACCAGGAGCGGGATCGGAGCAAGTCGGGGGCGGCGAACCGGCTGGGTTTCGCGCTGTTGCTGAAGTTCTTCGGCTTCCGAAGAACTGCCGAGGAACACGGAACGAACCGGGGCGCCCCATACGTTGAGCAGGGCGGGGCCGCGCCGTGCGCACCCGACGAGCACCGAAGGGATGGGGGGACGCTTGCCGCAACGGAGCCGCTCCGCGCGCCTGGCCGCGTCCGCGCTGACCTTCGTCGTCACCGTCCTCGCGCTGTTCGTCCCGGTGTCCGGGGCGCAGGGCATGCCCATGCCCGCCGACAGGTCGCTCGCCCACCACACGGTGGCGGGGCACGCCGGAGAAGGGGCAGGACCGGACGACGTCCCGGCGCTGCTTGTCGCGGTCACGCACCGACCTGACGCCCACATCCCGGGCCCGCAGCCTGCGGGCCCCGCGCGTACGGCCGTCGACACGGCCCCGCGCCGCCCCCTGGGCGGGCCCGACACGGGCCCCGCCACCGCACTCGCGCCGCCGCGCGGGCCGGCCGAGTCCGCCGCCCCGCGCGGCCCGCCCCACCGATGAGCACGCAGACCGTCATCGACGCCTGCCCCTTCTGACCCGGCGCACACCGCGCGGGTCCGGTCACGCGTCCCTCCGTCCTGCCCTCATCGTGGAGTACGCATGTCTCGCGCACCCTTGTCCCGCCCATCCTTGTCCCGCCCACCCTTGTGGAGGGCGATCGTCGCGCTGGCGGCCGTCGCGCTGTCCCTCTACATCGCCCTCACCCAATCCGCCCGCCTCGGCCTCGATCTGCGCGGCGGCACCCAGATCGTCCTGGAGACCCGGGACTCACCCACCGTCAAGGCCGACGCCGCATCCACCGAGCGCGCTCTGGAGGTCCTCAGGCAGCGCGTCGACGCCCTCGGCGTCTCCGAACCCGGCATCGCCCGCTCCGGCGAGAAACGGATCATCGTCGAACTGCCCGGAGTGCAGGACCCACGCAAGGCCGCCGAGGTCATCGGCCGCACCGCACAGCTCACGGTCCACCCGGTGACGGGGGCGACGGCCGACAAGGGCTCCGCGGAGCCCGAGGCCGACGGATCGCGCACCCTGCCCGACCCGGACCAGCCGGGCAACCACCTGAAGCTGGGCCCCACCGCCCTCACCGGCGAGGGGGTCCAGGACGCCGAGGCGGTCCTGGACCAGCAGTCGCTCAACGGCTGGATGATCTCCCTCGACTTCCGCAAGGGTGCGGGCGACACCTGGGCGAAGATCACCTCGGACGCGGCCTGCGCCCCTCAGGGCGCTCCGGAACGCCGCGTCGCCATCACCCTCGACAACAAGATCATCTCGGCGCCCGGCGTCAACGCGGACGTGGTGTGCGGGACCGGTATCATCGGCGGCTCCACGCAGATCAGCGGCAACTTCGGCCGGGCCGAGGCGCGCGACCTGGCGGCGCTCGTGAAGGGCGGCGCGCTGCCGGTGCCCCTCGACGTCGTGGAGCAGCGCACGGTCGGCCCGACGCTCGGCGCCGACGCAATCGAGGCGAGCACCAAGGCCGCGCTCATCGGCATCGCCCTGACCGCACTGTTCATCACCGTCGTCTACCGGCTCCTTGGCGCGCTCGCCGCCTTGGCCCTCGCGCTGTACGGCCTCATCTCGTACGCCGCTCTGGTGGCGCTCGGCGCGACGCTCACACTGCCGGGGCTCGCCGGGTTCGTCCTGGCGATCGGCATGGCGGTGGACGCGAACGTCCTGGTCTTCGAACGGGCCAGGGAGGAGTACCTGGGCCTCCGTTCCAAGGACTTGGCGAAGCCGGTGAAGACCGGCTTCGCGAAGGCATGGAGCGCGGTGATCGACTCGAACGTGACGACGCTGCTCGCCGCGGGATTGCTGTTCTTCTTCGCCACGGGCCCGGTCAAGGGCTTCGGGGTCACCCTGTGCATCGGCGTCCTGGCATCGATGCTCACGGCGCTCGTGATCACCCGCGCGCTCGCGGACTTCGCCGTCGCCCGCAGCTTCGTACGCAAGCGCCCCGGTCTGACGGGCATCGCCTCGACGGGCCGAGTCCGCACATGGCTGTCCCGCCGCAACCCGAACCTGGTCCGCCACCGTCGCCGCTGGCTCGGCGCGAGCGCACTCCTGGTGGCGGTGGCCGTCGCAGGAATCTTCATCCGCGGCCTGGACTTCGGCGTGGAGTTCACCGGCGGCCGCCTCGTCGAGTACAGCACCAGCAGGTCCGTCGACGCGGACACGGCCCGGAACGCCGTGTCCGACGCGGGGTTCCCGCGCGCGGTGGTGCAGGAGTCCGGCGACGGCGACATCACCGTACGCACGGAGAAGCTCACCGACGACGAACAGCAGCGCGTCAAGGCGGCCTTGGAGAAGCCCGGCGGAACCGTCACGGTGGAGCGTGACGAACAGATCGGCCCGAGCCTCGGCAGCGAACTGCGCCAGAAGGCGCTCGTGGCCCTGGGCATCGCGGTGGCCGCCCAACTGATCTACCTCAGCGTGCGGTTCCGCTGGACCCTGGCGGCAGCGGCAGTCTCCGCGATGGTCCACGACGTCCTCCTCGTGGTGGGCCTGTTCGCCTGGCTGGGCAGGCCGGTGGACAGCGTCTTCCTGGCCGCGCTGCTCACGGTGATCGGCTACTCCGTGAACGACACGGTGGTCGTCTTCGACCGCGTCCGCGAAGCGCGCCGCCGAGACCCACGAGGCAACCTGGAGAAAACGGCCAACCACGCGGTGGTCCAGACACTCCCGCGCACGGTGAACACGGGCATGGGAGCCCTGTTCATCCTGACCGCACTGGCGGTACTGGGCGGCGACTCGCTGGCGGACTTCTCCGTGGCGCTGATCGCGGGCGTCCTGGTCGGCATCGCCTCGACCATCTTCACCGCGGTCCCGATCGCGATCGCCCTGGAACACCGCAACCCGCCACCCCCACCGGCACGGGACCGCCGCGCCGCGAAGGAAGTCCCTGACGAGTACAGCCCGTTGGAGGCGCAGAGGAAGAAGGAGAGGGGGACGGGGGCGGTCGTCTGAGCCCGCAAGGACGGTCCTGAGGCCGAGGGCAGCCTCCATCACACGCCGACCGGGCCTCCACGGAGCTCCGACAACCGCGGCCACGCTCCGTGGAGGCCCGGTCGGGAGAGGGTCTGCTGAGCGCGCACTCACCCCGTCTGAGCGCGCCGTTCCTGTACCCGCTGCGTCCGACGCTGCCGCCCGGATGGCGCCGGCCGGCCCAGAAGCTGAGCTGCGTCCTCATCTTCGCGGGCGACGACCTGGGGCTGTCGCCGAACGCCGCCGCGGGCCGGTCGGACAACCTGATGGAATCCGTGTCCGCCGCCGTCGAGCGCGCGGGTCTGGCAGTGGGAACGGCTCCGGTCAGGGAGAGGTGACAGCGGCCTCCTGGGCGACATCCGGCGCATCGGGTGCGGTACGAGGACCGGGCACCATGGACGCGGCCGGCGCGAGGTCGAGGTGGGAGTTCATGTCCAGCTCGAACCGGCCGTAGGGGTTCACGTGGGTCCAGAACAGCGGGGACAGGGCCCGCCGGTCGGCGTCGGTGAGCCGCTTCTGCCACTTCTCCTCGCGAGCAGGTGCAGGGCGAGCATCGAGACCTCCTGGGACTCCTTGTCGGAGCCGGTCAGGTCGCCGTCCTTGCCGTAGAACAGATCATGGTTGGCGGAGTTCCAGTTCTCCACGACCTGGAGGCCGTCGTTGATCTCACGGCGCAGGTGGGCGTCGGCGAGGTAGTCGCAGATGAACGCCGTACGCACGGCCCGTCCGAGTTCCTCGACCGCCCGGTAGGTGGGGTGCTTGGGCCCGCCGTGGGTGAAGCGCCGCAGGTGAACGGGCACTTCGGCCACCATGCCCTCGAGCACTAGGACCCGCCGTCCGGACTCGACGGTCGCCCCGAGCCCGCAAGTGGTCTCGCAGGCCTGCGCACGCCGGCAGTGCCGGGAAGTGGAAGGGCCGACACCTCAATGAGTGTGTCGGCCACGACCAGCCGAGCGGCGGCCGCGGGGACACCACTCCTCAACCCATCAGCCGCTGCCGCTGCCGCTGCCGCCGGAAGGTGAGCCCCTGCATGCACGCCTTCAGGGCGGGCTTGCGAAGGCCCTCGTCCGACATGTGGTGGCGGTTGGCCTCGTACTTGGGCGGCGCGCCCAAGGGGGCCTCCTTGAGTGGGATCGTCTTCAGGAAGTCCTTCGCACTGAAGCCCTCCGACGCCGACTCCAGTGATTGCGCGGCGGCGACGACGGACTCAGGCAGACGGGGTTCCCGGATCAGACCGAAGCTGCGCAGCGCGTTGCAGGAGTCCTCGTACGAGTCACGCTTCAGGCGGAAGTACCCTTCGCGCTTGTTCGCGTAGAGGTAGACCCCCCACTTCGCGTGCTTGCCGGGGAATGCCTGGCTCAGCAGCTGCAGGACGAGCCAGGTGGCAACCTCGGCCGGCGTGAGAACCTGCACCCAGCCCTGCAGGAAGAAGTCGACTGGGATCGAGAACGCCCGGGTAGTGCCGGGCTCCGGCAGGACGTAGCGGTCCGGTGTGAGCGTCCCGCCGCGGCCTCCCTCCGGCATCAGCGAGAAGGCCGCGTAGTCCCGAGCACCGTTCTTGTTGCGCGGCACCTGGACGAGCGCCTGCCCACCGCCTCCGACACCCTCCAGCGTGCGCAGGGCCCCTTGTACTTGGCGCACTCGACAGGACTGCCCGTCCCGCTCCTGCAGGACTTCATCGTGCAGGTAGCCCTTCTGGCTGCTGTATGCCGCGTCGACCGCCACGAAGTCAGACCAGCCCAGGCGACCGGTGAGCGCCCGCCGGGACGTCCACGCCTCGCCTGGCTCAAGGCGGCAGTGTGCCTCGAAGACAGCGAGCAGGTAGAACCGCAGCGCGATGCCGCGCGGGTTGAGCAACTGGGTAAGAGGCGGCGCCGGATCTTCTGGCCGCGAGAGCAACAGCGGAAGGCGCAGATGGACGCGGTCGGGCCGCCGCCCGTCCTCCCAGACCCTCTGCAGCGCCTTGTTCACAGGTTCGAACTGCCCGGTGTCCTGCAGCTCCTTCAGACGCCGGTGGCGACGGTCCACAGCCGTCAGCCCCTTGGGCATGAATCCCCCCGACCACGAGTTCGGCCTCAACGTTTTGATCCGCAGATAACAAAGAACCTTAAGGCTCTGGTGCGGATCAAAGCGTTGCCTTTGCCCGCTGATGGACCCTTAGACGTTCCTCAGACTTGGTTCTGCGCCCCGGAGAAGAGGGGTGCAACGGCCAGCCGTTCGCACCAAACGCGAACGGCCCCGGGGGCAACCCGGGGCCGTCTCAGTTCACGTACTGACCAGGAGCGTAGTGGAAACCAACACCAACGAGAACACCGCCGCGAGCCGGCCGGAGCCCCTGCCCCAGCGATGGGCCGTCATCCTCATCGCCGGATTCGTGGCCGGCGCCGCCGTCTTCACCCTCGGCGGCATGCTGGCCGCCCTCGGGGCCGCTGGGGCCACGGTCCTGGCCCTGCACCAGCTCATGGCGTAAACGGGATCGGGTGGGGGTTCCCCCACGCAGACCCCCACCCGATCCGGGGGCATGGAGGGGGCGTGAGGGCCACCGATGGGTGGGGTCTCTCAGCGAGCAGGTTGGTCCCACCCTCAAGCAAGGTTTGGGGTTTGAAAGGGCGTCATCAACAGCATGCGTTCCTACTTCTCGCCGACATCGCGAACGGCTGTGAGCGCGAACGCTCCCGAAAGTCGACGACAAACGTTCCTCGCCGAGAGGCTCTGGTCCACTTCTTGTGGGGGCTCACGGACAGTGATGTCAGTGGTGTGTGGTGGGATGGCCGGACTCTGCCGTTGATCCGCTGGGAGGCCATCGTGACGTCCTCGTACCCGTCCCTGACTCGTGCCTTGGCCGAGGCTTTGGTCGATGTCCTGTGGTTCATCGACGGTAGCGAGGACGAGCAGATGGATCAGGACGACGCGGTCAAGGTCATGGAGGGTATGGGCCACGTGGTCAGCACGCTGCCGAGTGATCAGCGGCAGGAGCTGATCGAGCTGGTCGGGGAGATGGCAGCCGCCGAGAACAACCCCGCTCGCCGCGAGTTCCTGGAAGCGTTCCCGGAGGGCTTCGGGCTGATCGGCGATGTGTCCTGAGTAGCCTTTTCAGGAGTAGAGCAGGACGCGCTTGCGGAGGAGTTCGAAGCCGGCGCGGCCGAACATCTGGCGCTTCAGCATCTTGATCCGGTTGACATGGCCCTCGACGACTCCAGAGTTCCAAGGTTGCGAGAGTCCGGCGGTGACGGCGTCGAGGTCGCGCTCCAGTTGCCGGGCGAATCGCTGGAGGCTCGGCAGGTCGGTGGTGGTCGCGGCTTCGATCCATGCCAGCAGCTGGTGGCCCTGCAACTGGGTGAGCATGTTGGCGAAGGAGCGGACATGTCCGGCGAGTGCGTCCAGTTCGGGGCAGTTGGCCAGTACGTCCTTGAGCTGGATCCGGTCTCTCTCGATCAATGCTTCGGGACGGGTGAGGATCCAGCGGGTCACGGCGCGGGCGGACGGCGGCCGGGAGCCGACCGGCTGAGGCTTGCCGCGTAGGTTCCGGCTGACGTAGGCGCGAACGTTGCCGTAGCCGTCCGGGTAGCCCTGTTCCTTGATCTCCTCCCATAGCTTCCAGGCGTTGGTGCAGCCCTCTTGCCACCGCTCGTCGAGGTAGGGCTTGAATGCGTCGAGCTTGGTGGGGCGGCTTTGCCACTGGCCGGTGAACAACTGCTCCGGCTCCGCAACATGGGCAAAGCGGAGGACGGTGCTGAAGCCCATGCCGAGTTGCCGGGCGATGGATCGCTTGCTGTGGCCAGCAGCGAGGAGCGCGTGGACGGTGGCGTGCTTGGCGCGGGTCCTCTCAGCGAACCGGTGCCCGGTCGGCCACGGCGATGAGTCGGGCGGTTCCGATGTCTGCTCAAGCTCTTCGAGCGGCGCCGTTGCCGGTCGCAGGCAGGCGCGGTGCCGGAAGACGCACTTCTCGGCGGCTTCGCCGAGGTTGTGCCAGAGGTGCCACCTGTCAGCGACCTGCAGAGCTTGCGGGGCGCCGCGGGTGGCTCCTTCGGCGTAGAAGCGGGCGCGGTCCCGGCAGATGATCTCGATCCCGGGCCTCTCGGACGGCCAGGCTGCGAGGGTGTCCGCCTCGCGGTTCGGCAAGAGGTCCACGGGGCGGCGGGTCTCGACGTCGACGAGCACGGTTCCGTAGATCCGGCCTTTGCGTTGGGCGTATTCGTCGACTCCGACCACGCGGGGCGTGGAGACGGACGGATCCGGCAGCGAGGTGATCAGCCTCAGCAGGGTGTTCCGGCTGACTCGCACCCCGAAGGCGTCCGACATCCGGGCACCGGCACGTCCCGCAAGCGCGAGCCCGACAGAGACCAGCGTCGAACGCAGCCGCTCCGTCCGCCGGCCGAATCGACGGGTGAGCCCCGGCACCTGTTCGACAAAGGTCTTGCGCGGACAGGACACCTCGGCGCAGAGGAACCGGCGCACTCGTAGCGACACCACGACCCGCTTGCCAGCGGTTGGCAGGTCACGGGGAAATCGCAGGTAGGAGCCGTGTATTCGCCCTGACCAACACCCGCAGCCCGGACACGCCGCCCCAAGGGCCGTGGCTTGGGCCTCCACTCGCACTAGGGTGTCGGCCACCTCGACCAACTCCACCGACACGTTCTCCACGGACCAGAACAGCAGCTCATCCAGCTGCGGCCGTACTTCGCTCACGAGGCAGAACTGTCGACCCCGCTCCTCCCCGGCAGGACGATTTTCGGGCGACCTCGTCAGCCATTTAACGACGAGCAACAGTCACGCTGCGTACGCAACCACAAGAAGTGGACCAGAGCCGAAACCAACCAACAGAGCCAGGCCCACGAAGGACCCTCGCACCCGCACCGACTGAGTCCTGCCCAGCGCCACCGTTCCGGAGGCCGGCTCGATGACCACATCACGCGGGACGTTGCCGTCGGTGTACCGCATCTGGCCCGCGTGGTAGTCGAGCGCGACCGCCTCCCAGCGGGCCGCGGCGTGTTCCGCGGAGAGCGTTAGCTCGATGTCCAGGGCTGTGCATGCGGCACGGATCACGCCGGCCTTGTAGTCCATCACCGGGCGTGTCCGGTCCACGCGGATGTGCTCCGTGTCCTTGTCCTCCGGTGTCGGCGAAGGCGAACCCGGCGATCGACTCTTTCAGTGAGGCTTGAGATGCCGACGGGCGCGGTAGTCGGTAGCGGTGACGCCGGTGCAGGCCACGGCCGCCTTTGCTCCAGCCCTTGGAGAATCAGCAGCACGTACTGGCCCCCGTCACCAGGGTCTGCTGGTGTCTGCGCAGCCGTGTAGCGAACAGGAAACCTGGTGGTCACCATCCGAGTCCGTACGGGATGCTGGCCGAGTGATCGAGCGAGATGCCGCGGTTCGGATCGTTGAGGAGGAGCTGGAACGTCGCTACCAGCGAGAGCTGTCGGCTGGTCTGGACCCGATGCGCATGGCTGTGTCGCACGTAGAGCAGCACGAGCTGGCATGGATCGTTGACTGGACATCTGAGGAGCATCTGCGCACCCGGAACCCGGGCTTCATGCTGGTCGGGAACGGGCCGTATCTTGTCGACTGTTTCGACGGAAGCCTGCACCAGATCGGTGTCGTCTCCGCAGTAACCGGCTCCTGGGAGTCGGACTATCGAGCCCGTATTCGAAGCCAGGTCACACGGACCGCAGTGGATGATCTGCACGATGAGATCCGGGCGGTGGCCGACGCTCGCGGGAGGGTTCATGCCATGCACGCCCTGCGCCAAAGGGTGCCAGCGCTCTCCCACGCTCAGATCATCGAATACGTGACCGCCTTGCAGCACGGGGATGCTCCGGCACACCTTGTAGAAGTCGCCACTGGAGAGTTGGTGCCGCCGACCGACCCGGTTTCGTCCGTATTGACGATCCGCGTCCCGAGACCTCAGCAGTAGCTGACGGATCACCAAGCGAGCAGTACTCGCTCGCGGGGCGCGATACGACGGCGTCGCCATCGGAGTCGCCCGCCCCGCCCCCACCAGTCAGGTCGACAGCCGTGGGGAGCGGGGCGCCGTCGGCCGCGATGTGGCGACGCGGGGAGTCTACTGGAGCCGCGCCGAACTCCCCATGGTCCTCGGCACCCCCGACACCAACGGCGACGGCGTCCCCGACGTCTGGACCGTCGGCCCGCACGGAATCCAGTACCTCTTCCCCGGCGCACCCACCACGATGCCCGGCACGCCCTCCGGCTCCGACGACGACGGCTGGACCGACTTCCTGACCATCGGATAACCCCACCCACACCACACCGGCAAGCGGCAAGCCGGGCCAGGGCGCACAGCTCTGGCCCAGCTTGCCGCTCCGTCGTGAGATCGTCCGAGACGATACGAGAGAGCGGTGTCTTCGAGTTCCGAGAACGCGTTGTGGTGTAGTCCGGGAGCCTGCTCCCAGAGCGCACGGGGCGGGGACCTGTCCCCCTTCTGTTATGCCGTCGAGGTGACCCGTCAACTGGGATCAGCCGCGACCGTAATGCTCCGAGGGTCGTCAGTTCCTGTGGGTGGCCCAGCGACGACGACCCTCAGTTGGTTACTGCTCGGTGATGAGGGAGGGGAGCTTGCGCATGTCATGGAAGACGGTGGTGCCAGGGCCCTCGAGTCGTTCGGCCGGGGTAAGACCGCCGGCGTAGCCGAAGGCGCGCATGCCGGCTGCACGGGCGGCTTGGACGCCGGGCCGGCTGTCCTCAACCACCACACAGGCTGCGGGATCAACCCCCATGTGGCGGGCGGCGTGCAGGAACAAATCTGGAGCGGGCTTACCGCGGGCGACTTCGGTGGCGCTGTAGATGCGGCCTGCGAAGCGTTCGTACAGGCCGGTGCGGCCCAGGGTGTGGCTCATCTTGTCGTGGGATCCGCTGGAGGCCACACAAGTCGGCAAGGCGATCGCGTCGAGTGCCTCGGGTAGTCCCTCGACAGGGGCGAGGTCGGTATCCACAGCTTCGCGGTGGAGCTGCTCGAACCGCTCCGACCAGATCGCGGCCGTCTCCTCGCCGAGCCGGGCGGCAACCTGCTCGCGAATGGAGGCATGCGAGCGGCCGATGAACCGCTCGACGACCTCGTCCGTGGTAAGAGGCCAGCCCAGCTCCGCTCCCAGGGCGACCTGGACGCGGGCTGCGATGTGTTCGCTGTCGACCAGCACACCGTCGCAGTCGAATATGACGAGTTCAATCGGCTTGATCATCCCGGCAGCATAGGCGCTCGTCAGCCCTCCTCGGCAGCGCGTATCGGCCGATCCGGACGCCTCGCGGGGCGCGTCGTCTCGAGTGGTCCCTTACGGGTAGTCAGGCCCATGCATCAGGGTGGCGGTCCTCGGGAGTCCGGGACTGCTCGGGGTGATCACCGATGGGCACGGAGCAGTGGGAACAGCAGAGTTGGTGCTTGTTCAGGGGCGCAGAGAGCCCCACAGCAACAGCACGAAGGAGCAGTCCGTGGGATCCCGCACGACCGTACTCCGGCGCCTTCTCGTGGCCGGTCTTGCCACCTCCGTCGTCACGATCGGTGCCTGCGTTCCCGCCGCGACGGCGGTCACGTCAGCGCAGCCGCCTGCGCGGTCTTCCGTGTCCACCTTCGACCCCGAACCCTTGCGGAAACTGATCACCCCCCTGCCGAGTTTCGAGACTGGTGCACTGGTCAGAGTCGCCGGCCCGGGCCGCGGCCCGCTGTTGATCGGCGCCGCCGGACCGGTCACCGCCGATGACCACTTCCGCATCGGCAGCGTCACAAAGGTCTTCACCCACACGGTGGCCCTGCAGCTGATCGCGGAGCGCCGCATCGTCTGGACGACCCGGTGCAGCGCCATTTGCCGGACCTGATACCGGCCGACTACAGCACGGTCACGGTGCGACAGCTCCTGGATCACACCAGCGGGCTGCCCAAGCCCGCCCCGACCCCTGGCCCTGGCGGCGAGCAGGGATGGTGGCTGAAGGGCGTGACCCCGGTGGACGGGGTCCGCGAGACGTTCGCGCTGGCCTTGCAGGATCAGGCCTGGCAGGAACACCGCCCCGGCCCCGGCACGGTTCAGCAGTACAACGGGATCAACACGGTGATCGTCGGCCTGCTCGTGGAGAAGGTCACCGGCAACACCCTCCGGCAGGAACTCGACCGGCGGATCCTTCGCCCTCTCCACCTACGGGACACCAGCCTCCCCGCCGCCGATGACATCACCATTCCCGGTCCGCACGCGCGCGTGTCCGTCGGCGGCAATGACGTGACCGAACAGAGCGCCTACCCTTGGGCGGAGGGCGGAATGATCTCCACCACCAGCGATCTCGACCGCTTCATGACGGCCCTGTTCCGCGGTCGCCTCCTCCCGCCGGCCCAGCAGAAGGTGGCCTTCTCGGTCCCACACGTGCCCAACGCGCCGGGCAACAAGAACTGCCGCAACCGGAACGGCCTGCTTCAGCCCCGGCGGCCTGATGCGACTCACCCTCAAGAGCGGCGTCACCGTGTGGGGCAAGACCGGCTCCCGCCCCGGTTGGGACAACGGAATCTTCGCCACCCGCGACCTCGAACGCCGCCTGCTCTACTCCCTCAACCCCAACGACAGCGACAGCGACAGCGACAGCGACGCTGGAAGCCAATACACCAACTACCTAGTGAACATCGCCAACGCGGCCTTCCACGGCGTTGACCCATCACACTGACCGTCGCCGATAACCACCTGCTGGTATGGGCTCCAGCCGGTCTACCCGGACTGTGTCTTCTTCTCCAGTGGCCCTCCTGGGAAGACGCAGAGTCCGAACGAGGCACATCAACGGGCAATCGAGTCGGGGCAGTGCGAGCCGTCCCACGCGCGCTGGACAACCTGGGCCGATTGACTTCCTCGACACGAAGAGCAAAACAAGCCGGCCCTGCTGCTGGATGGCCGCGGAGCGGGCTGATCCCGGAGGCGAAGCCGAAAGGGACCTGGGGTGGGAGCGAAGCGGACCCCCTAGGGGTCGTCCGGCCGATCATGTGACGTCTCGTGCCCGGCTCGTTATCCTGGGCTCAGACTGCCCGGGCAGCTTGTGCCGGAACGCGCCGGATGTCCGGTCATCCTCACATCTCCATGTGATCACGCCTTGACCTCAATCACGCTTGAGGTGTGACGATGATCCACATGACCACGGAATCCACATCCCACGCGGCAGACGTAGAGGCGATCAGGCAGCTCGTCGCCACCGTCGAGCACTCGCAGCAGAACAAGGACCCCGAGGAGTTCCTCGGCCTCTTCCACCCGGACGCGATCTGGACGACTGCCCACGGCAAGGTCCTCATCGGCCTCGACGCGATCTCGGAGTTCACCCGCAAGGTCCTCCCCGCGGCGAGCTGGGACGGCAAGGTCACCTACGAGATGGTCCACGTGCTCTTCATCCGCCCCGACGTCGCGGCGGTCAAGGTCCGTCAGCGTTACCTGGCTCCGGGCGAGGAGAGCGAGGGTGCCCCGCTGTACGTGATCTCGAAGCAAGCCGACGGCCGCTGGCTGCTGACCGCCTGCCAGAACACGGGGGTCGTCGCCGACTAGTGCTGTGAGTGGGGGCGGTTGGTGCAAGAAGGATCTTGGCCTTATCTCTCACAAATGGCCCCCTACCTCTCCGAGACCGAAGCCGCCGACGTCCTCGCGCTGCCGTGCGACCAGATCAGCGAGGACCTCGAGCACGGCCTCGCCGCCCGCCGCTACGCGATGTCAGGCGACCGCCACGCCCTGCACGGGACCATCCTGTGACCGCTGGCTGACCGGGGGAGCGGACGACCTGGCCGTCACCCGTTCGGGCGCTGGCGGGTGCTCCTGGAGCAGACGGAGCGGAGGCTGGGCGCATGGCCGCCATGCTGATCGTCTACCCGCCGGACGCACAGGGCTGGCGCCGGGTCCGCTACGACGGCACCGCCATCGGGGTCGCCCACCGCCCGGCCGACATCCGCGTCTTCCTCGCCGCGGCCGGACTGGAGAACGCCGAGGACGTCGACCTGACCGACCCCGGCTTCGTGGAGTGGAGAGGCGCCGGCCCCGAGGAGTGGGATCCGTCCGTGTGAGGAACGAACCGGGCCTCGCTAGGCGCCGGACAACCATCTGGCACCGAAATCCGAGAGGTCTCGTGCGCGCTGCGCGCGTTCCTCGATCAGCCGACGAAAGCCTGCCACGGAGTACCGTTCGCCCGTGGCCGAGCCGCGCCCGCGGATGCCCGCGACATTCGGCGCGGCTGCCTGGCTCGTTGCTGAGTGCTCTCACCTACGCCCTGGGGCTGTACCACCGGGCCGCCCGCACCGACGCGCTTGTGCGTGTCACTCGTCGTCGGCGTAGAGACGCTGGTCGAGGTCGCTCGCCCACCGCTGCGCCCAGGCGCGGAGCTCGGCCGTCTCGTCCCCGGTGAGGCCATAGGCGGCGAACTCCTCGTCGTCGGCCCAGTCCGCGCCGACCAGGCGGTCGCGGAGGTCCTCGAGACGGAACTCGCCGCGGCCGTGGCGTTCGCCTAGCCGCTCCAGCTCGCCCGTATCACGATGCCCGGAAGCGGCATGGACGTCGATGAGGTCGCGGACGGCGCCGCGGTCGGCCAGCGCGCGGACCTTCGTGCCGACGACGGAGTCGAAGGCCAGGACCGGGCCGTACTCGGTCTGAGCAGGCGGGGTCCAAAAGTGCCCTACCTTTCTAGAGGGTTCGAAATGGTCATTCGTAAGATCAGCGGGACCCAGGGGCTCCGGGCATGGCTGACAAAAGTGAGACCGTCAGATGGCTCAAGGAGCTTGGCCACCCGGAGCCCCGCGACGACTCGACCGCCAATTGGGAGATGCGACTCGATCGCTGCGTAGGGCAACGTCGGCGAGGTCGTCTGCTGGGCTGTGAACACGAGACGAGCTGGCGGAGGTGACCGTGCCCCGTACATGGGCCGGAGTGGACATCGGTAAGGAACACCATCACTGCGTGGTGATCGACCAGGACGGCAAACGGCTGCTGTCCCGCCGGGTCCTGAACGATGAATCGGCCCTGCTGGAACTGATCGGCGACGTCCGCGCCCTCGACTCTGACGTCTTGTGGGCTGTTGACCTCAACGGCGGCGGTGCCGCCCTGCTGATCGGCCTGCTGCTGAGCCACGGCCAGCCGATGGTCTACATCACCGGCCTGACCCTCCACCGTGCCTCGGCCTCCTACCGCGGCGAGGGCAAAACGGACGCCAAGGACGCGTTCATCATCGCCGACCAAGCCCGCATGAGGCGCGACCTCGGCCCGCTGAGGCCTGGCGACGAGGTCGCCGTCGATCTGCGCACTCTGACCGCCCGCCGCACCGACCTCGTAGCCGACCGCACTCGCCAGATCAACCGGCTTCGTTCGCAACTTCTGGAGATCTTCCCCGCGTTGGAACGGTCGCTGGACCTGACCAACAAGGGCCCTGTCGTCCTGCTTACGGGCTACCAGACACCGGCCGCGATCCGCCGCACCGGGGCCAAGCGGATTGAAACGTGGTTGCGCAACCGCAAGGTCCGAGGCGCCGCCACGCTGGCCGGGACGGCGATGGAGGCGGCCGAGGCCCAGCACACGTCCCTTCCTGGAGAGAAGCTGGCCGGCGTCATGGTGGTCCGCCTCGCGAAGGGGGTGATGGCTCTCGATGAGGAGATCGCGGAAGTCGATGCTCTTATCGAGGCCCGGTTTCGCGAGCACCCGCACGCCGAGGTGATCCTCAGCCTGCCCGGCATGGGCAAGACGATGGGCGCCGTGTTCATCGCGGCCACCGGTGGCAACATGAATGCCTTCAGCAGCGCCGACCGGCTCGCGGGCTTCGCCGGACTGGCGCCTGCCCCGCGTGACTCCGGCCGCGTCAGCGGCAATCTCCGCAGACCACGCCGCTTCCACCGGGGCCTTCTCAACGCGATGTACCTCTCCGCACTCTCCAGCCTGAAGACCTGCCCGGCTTCCAAGGCGTTCTACGCGCGCAAGCGCGCCGAAGGGAAGGGACACAAACAGGCACTGCTGGCGCTCGCGCGCCGCCGCCTCAACGTCTTGTGGGCCATGATTCGCGACGGAGCCTGCTACCAGGCCACGCCAGCCGTCATCGCAGCGGCTTGACATCAGCATTGGGAAGCTCCTTGAGGACGTCGACCTCGCAGTCCTCATCGGTGTCCGGGTCGGTGACCATGAGACGGGCGGAGAGCGTGTCCACGTCGATCACCCGTACGCGCCAGCCGCGCTCGTTCAGCCCGAGCTCGAGGCTGGCGACGATCTCGGGCATGGGGGCGGGGTTCTCGGTGGCGACGTCGAGGTCCTGGCTGAGGCGGTCGACCAGGCCGTGGGCCTGCACGGCGTACCCGCCGGTAATGACCAAGGGGTACGGGGTGCCGATGTCGATCACGGCGCTCAGGAGCCGACGGTGCAGGTCAGTGAGCTTCACGCGGCGGCGGATCCCGTGGCGGCGAGCTCGGGGAAGGCGTCCTCCCAGGCCTGCCGCAGGTGCCGGGGAACCAGCGTGCGCAGGGTGGGCCACTGGGCGAGGAGCAGGTCGCGGTTGAGGAGGTTCACGAGGTCCTCGTGCTGGCCTTCCGCCAGGACGGTCCGGTACATGCCCATCCGCAGACGCGGGCGGTCCAGGTCGTACGCCCGCAGGCCGGACCACGCGACGTGCAGCGGAAGGTGCACCACTCCGTGGGCGGGGCCCGCGAGCTTCTCGAGCGAGGCGGGCAGCCGGCTCGCGTACCTGGCATGCAGTACCTCAGCCGCGGAGGGCTCAGGGCCGGTGGAGGAGAGCGTGACCATTGACCTGATTATCCCGTGTCCCGTCCGTCTCGGGTAGCGCAGATGCGACACGCCACCGTGGGGCTACGCCTGCTTGCCGGCCGAGGCCCTGCCCCCGGGGAGGCACCTGTACGCACCGCCTGCCAGTTCTACGCCGAACAATCCGAGACACGTACGTCCGGCAGCGCCCCCCATCAGTTCCGGGTCTGGGAATGCCTCACGCCATCGCACAGAGGATCTGCCACACCGCCCGGCTGCCGGGTGTGCTTCCCGGCGGTCACCACCCTGGCTACAGACCCAGCACGTACCACTGCTTTGTGGATCGGCCATGCAGGTAAAGGTTCCGGCCTCGACCGACGGGACGCGCATAGCTTCGGACCGGGTCTCCGTTGGGCATCGTGAGCGCCGCCTCCTCGACGACGACCGCCTCGCCGTCGGTCATGTGGCAGTAGTGAGCGGTGGTGAGGCCGTCCTGCCGTGCGCAACCACGGCGGCGGCCGCCGAGTAGGAGTACGCGGTCGTCGTGGACCGCCAGTCCGCGTGGAGATGTCACAGGCTGCTCCCACACCCGGAGCTGCCCGCTGGTCCGCGCTTCAAGGAGCGGGGACGTGGGCCAGTAGACAGCCCAGGCGGCGCCATCGGTGACGTTGAGGGCCTCGATGTCTGTGATGTGGTCGATGCCCTGGGGTGGCCAGTACCCCCACAGGTGGCTGCCCCCGCTGTCCCATCGGGCCAGGCCGGCGGAGCTGATCGGATCGCTGTAGATCCCTTCATCCCCGTAGGCGGTCCAGAGGTTGTTGCGGCGGTCCGCCATCATGAACGCCACGCAGGCTCCCATGGCGAAGCAGCGTCGGGAACGGCCGTCACGACCGAATATCTGAGCGTTGCGGTCCCCGACGGAACTCCTGCCCTCCAGAACAATTCGGCCATTGGGCAGAGCGTCAACCCTGTACGGGATCACCGTCACGCGGCGCAAGGTCCGCTCCTGCACCGCTCCCGCGTCATTGATGACGACAAGAGCGTCGAAGGGCAGACTCAGGGGCTCAGGCCGGGCCCTCCCGTAGGAGTTCGACGAGAAAACGGCATCGGGGCAGATCAACCACAGGGCCCTTCCCCACGCATCCACCGTGGAAGCCAGGACCTTCCGGTCGTCGTACTGCCGAGGCAACAGTGCGTAGGGACGCAGTGCCACCTTCTTCAAAAAACCACCTCGCGGGCGAAGGAATACAGCGCCTCATCATCGCAGGGGCCCTCGCCCTGCTCCGCATGGGTATCGCGCAAGTATCAACTCGCGAGTCAAAACTCAAGCTCAGAGGCATCGTAGGTGCCGGTGCTGTCGGTGAGCTGCCGGTCCAAGCGCCCCCTGATCGCTGATCACACTGCTCGTCCGTCTGTCCCTCCGTCCGTCCTGGGGGCGAACCCTCCCGTAGGCCGAAGGCCCAAAGCCGAAAGCCGACCGTCACGGTCGCGGCAACCAGCCGCCGTGGCCCGTCTCGCCCACCGGTCGCGCAAGCACGTGGGGCTGCTGGTCCCGCGAAGAAGCCTGCGGAGTCTTGGAAGGGGACGAGGGGGCCGTCCGTAGCGCGGCTGTGCGCTCGTCGACCTCGCGCGCGTGCCGGACGGGGGCCGTGGACCGCATCCCCTCGCGGAGGGTGGCCTCGCGTCGGATCTCCTCCGCGCCGGCGCCGTGCCGCGCGGCCGCTGTCCGCTGCGCAGCTGCACAGCTGCACAGCTGCGAAGCTGCTGTACGTCGTCGGCGACGCGGGCGTCGAGGCGATCTGCCAGCACGGGGACGCGCTGCCGCAGCGACACCGAGACAGCCTCCATCGCCTGCACGTCCCCGGGCGGCGTCGCCGCCCCGCCCTGCGCGAGCAGGGAGATGTGCTGGTAGCCGGTGAGGATGCCCCAGCCCTCGCGCAGGGCTTGGGCCGACGCTCGTGAGGCGCGCTCGGCCTCGGCGAGCGCAGCCGCGTACTGCTGCTGGTACTGCGCGCTGACGGCGAGGGTTTCCCTCCGGCTGGTGCCGGCCAGGCGGAGGGCCATGCGGCTCTTCTGCGCGGACTGCTCGATCCGTTCGAGGATCTGGCGCACCGACGCGGCGTGCCGCTCTGCGGCCGCATGGCGTTGCGCTTCCTCTCCCGCCCGGTCGGTCCAGGCTCCGGCGCGCGCGAGGACTTCGTACGCCTCAGCGGCGAAGGCGCCGCCGATTTCGGGCTGTGCGCGGGCGTGCCCATCTCTGATCACAGGTGAGGGTGCGAAACCGTCGTCAACGGTGGCTCGCAAGCTGCCCTGACGCGCACCGGCCCGGCCCCGAGAGACTGGGGCCGGGCCGGTGCGCTCCGACGGGAGCTGTGGGTGTCAGCGCAGGATGAACGGTGCTACGTGGGTCGTGGTGTCCGCTCCGCTGATGGTGAACTCCAGGTTGTAGCTGCCGTCCGCCAGCCCCCTGGTGGGGAGGTTGACGACGTAGCCGCGGAGTCCCGCGTCGTACCGGAACGGGGTCGTGAACGGCCTGGTGGTGGGACCGACGACCTGGCTGGGTGTGAGGGTGATGCCGGGGCTGGACAGGTTGACGCCGTTGACGTCGCAGATCCGGAGCCTGATCGGGACCGTGCTGTTCCCGCCGCGGATCGGCCGGCTCGGGTCGTAGAGCAGGCAGATCCGGTACGCCACGGTGTACGTGACGCCCTTGGTGGCCGGGTTGGCGGCGACGTCCGTGGCGTTCACGGTGAAGGTGTGCGAGCCGAAGGTCGAGGTGTCGATCGGGCTGCCATTCGGGACCGTGCCGGCGCAGCTCGCCACACCGGAGGTGGCGTCCGCGCACGAATAGGACGCCGTGACCGACTCATTGAGCAAGTAGGTGCCGGCCGTCGGGCGCACGATGGTGATCGCCGGTGCCACGGTGTCGAGGCGCACGGTGATCGTCTGCGGCGCGGAGGTGTTGCCGGCGTTGTCGGTGGCGGTGAAGGACACCGTCGTCACGCCGTCCGTCGTGATCGGCACGGCGGCGCTCGCGCCGGGCACGTCGGTGGATCCGATCGGATGGGCACCGCTCGCGCTGTAGGTGATCTTCTGGATGCCGGAGCCGCAGGACCCGTCACCGGCGCTGATGTTGACCGTTGCGGGGCTGCTGTTGTTCCAGCCGGCGGCGTTCGGCGATGGCGAGACGCTCGCCGAGGCGGTCGGCGCGGACGTGTCCGCGTCGTATGTGAACCTGCCGGCGGCGGTGACCGGGCTGGTGCCGTTGGCGTTGGTCACCGTGACGTCCACCGTGCCCCGTGCCTGCGGGGGCACCTGCGCGGTCAGTTCCTCCGGCCCGATGACGTTCACGTTCGTCGCGGTCACGGAGCCGAACCTGACGGTGGCGCCGCTCGTGGGGAATTCCGTACCGCGCACGGTCACGGTGTTCACGCACTGGGCCAGTTCGGGTGCGTGGTTCGGGGTGACGCTCGTGACGGTCGGCGGGGACAGCGTGACGCGGTCCATCGCGGTGCCCCAGTCACCGCCGAAGATCCCGGTGTTGGCGACGGCGCCGATCTGCTGGACGGTCCAGACGTCCTTGGGATTGCTCGGGTCGCGGGCGGTGCCCGAGTAGTCGCCCCAGCGCACCCGATTGGGGGCGCAGTTGCACGCGTAGGCTTGCGTACCCGCGGCATAGAAGTCGCCGAACGTCGTCGCCGGGAAGTTGCCGCCCGGCACAGCGATCGCGACCGCGGTGGGGAACATGGTGGACGAGGAGGCCGTGAATCCGGAGAACAGGTCGTCCTCGTCGTTCAGGGCCAGCGACCCGTAGTAGAGGTCTCCGCCCACCAGGCCGAGATCGAGGTTGGTCGCCAGGGTCTGCGTGCCGCCGGTCGAGACCTGGATGTACCGCTGGCAGGCGTGGACCGCGGTGTCGCCGATGGGTGTGCAGCCGACGTTGAAGAGGCCCCACAGGCGGTTGTTCTGCCAGGCGACCGACAGCATCCGGTCCTCGTTGGTCTCGATGAAGGTGTCACCCCCGGCCGGCTGGGCGGCGTCCGGCGGCGCGTTGGCGGTTCCGATGGCGATGGTGTTCTCGGTCTGGTTGACCGCGCTGACGCCGGGCACGCCGGTGATCGTGGTCACCACCACGTCGGTGCCGTCGTGCTCCATCGCGAGCTGGTCGTTGATCCCCGACAGCGAGGTGGCCGGGACGACCTCGAACTTGGTGTTGTCCTGGCCGAACGTCGTGAGGCTGACCGTGCCTCCGGCCAGGAGGTCAGCCTTGTTGGCGACCACGGTCACCACGCCCAGGAATGTCCGGGGGTTCGTGAGCATGTCGTAGTTGTTCCAGCTCAGCGTGACCTTGTCGTTGCTGTAGCCGAGCTTTGGCCGGTCGTGCTGGACGTTGCCGGTGTTGCTTCCGGCGATGTAGACAGACCAGTTTCCGCGGGGGTCGGAGGTGTCGCTGACCGCGACGTCGACCTCGTCCCCGCCGGCCAGGAGTCCCTCGTACGCGGCGAAGAAACGACCGGAACCCGCGTCGTAGTGCACCCGCGGATCACCGCCCGTGTTGGCCGTGAAGCCGAAGAGCGTACCCAGGTCGAAGGTGGCGCCGACGGCGTTGCCGGCCTTGTCGTAGACCTGACCCGACCGGTTCACGAACTGGACGATGTGGGTGGGGCCGACCGCGAGCTGCGTGTCGGAGGGAGTGGTTTGGGCGGCAGCGGCGTTGTCCGCGTTCCCAAGCGTGGGGAAGGTCTTCAGTCGCTCGATGACGGCCGTGGACGGCGCCGCCTTCGGGGATGCCTTTGTGGCCTTCGGGGTCAGGGCCACGGGGGTGACCGGCAGGCTCGCCTCTCGCTTGGGTCCCTCGGGCGCCTTGCGCTTCGGTGGGGCGAGATAGGGCTGCACCTGCGGCTCGGCGGTGCGACGGGGCCGTGGCAGCGATCGTACGTCCACGCGCCGCTTCAGCTTGACCCGCGTCAGCTTCCCCTCGCCGTCCGCCCGCGACGGGCCGGCGGCCGTGGGCGGTACGCCGGGACGCGGCTCGGCGGCCGCCCCGGCGGCCGGCGCGACCACCGTGAGCGTCACGGCGAGCGCGAGGAGAAGTGCGCGCGGCCAGCCGCGCGCCGCGAGGAGCACTCGCCCGTTCACTCCGGGAGGCCGTCTCGACGACACAGGCTCCCCCCTTCAGCCCTCTTCGGAAGTCCGGTCCCGCCCATGGATCGACAGCGGGCGATCGTTGTCCTGCAGTAGCCGATGATCACGGGTGCGTGTCTAGCGCAACTACCCACGGCGCGGCTTCCGCTTGTAGTGCGGCGTGCCGACGCGTCCCCCTCACGGACCATGCCGGGCCGGGCGGCGGACAGGCAGGAGATCAGCCGCTTCGCGCCCATGTCGCACTTCGCGCGCTACGGCACAGCACTGACATAACCCTGCGCCGCACTGATATCTACTGGCTCTGGCCCACATTCGATGAAGCGGTGACGATGAGTGGTCGCGTGTAGTCACCGGTGGTGGAGTACCCGGATGCGGAGTAGGTCGAGGTTGGCGCGGCCGAACATCTGCCTCTTGAGGAATTTGATCTTGTTGACGGTGCCTTCGACGGGGCCGCTGCTGTGGGGCAACGTGAGTCCGGTGGTGACCGCGGCGAGATCGCGGCGTAGGCCGCTCGCGAAGTTGGCCAGGTGCGGCAGGGAATCAGTGGCGGTCACGGTGGTGATCCACTGGTCGAGCAGGTGTCCCTCGCGGTTGGTCATCATGGTGGCGAAGCCACGGACGAAGCCGGCTGCGATGTCGAGTTCGGGGCAGCGGGCAAGGACCTCCTTCAAACGGATTCGGGCGTTGGCGTCCAAGCGGTCGGGGTGTGACATCATCCAGCCGGTGACGCGCCGAGGTGATGGCGGCAGGGACGGTGGAACGGCTGCTGTGGAGTGCCCTCGAAGCGGCCGTAGATAGCCCTGAACAGTGCGAATGCTGCCGGTCCAACCCTGGGCCGCGAGTTCCTGGTGAAGTTGAACAGCGTTGGTGCAGCCCTCGTTCCAACGGTTGATCAGGTAGGGCTTGAACCTGTCGAGCTTGCCGGCTCGGTGGAGGACAGGGGCAAGCAGTTCGTCCGCGCTGGCGGCGTTGGCGAACCTTTGAACGGTGCGGAAGGCCAGGCCGAGGTCGCGGGAGATCGAGTTCAACGATGCACCGCGATCCCTCAGCTGCTGTATTCGGGTGTAGCGGGTACGTGTCCGTTCCACGAAGGGCCGCTCGTTGCCGCCGGAATCGAGCGTCTTGGGACGCTCGGCGGGAGGCTCCGAATCTCTCTGGAATGGATGATCCTGGTCGGCTTCCGCGGTCTCGTCCAAGCGCGCACGATGGGCGCGGACGGTTTGCTCCAGGGCGTCACCGAGGTTGCTCCACAGGTGCCAGCGATCCGCGCACTGGATCGCATCCGGCGCGCCTTCGCGGGCTCCGTCGGCGTAGGCGCCGGCACGGTCGCGGCAGATGACCTCGATGCCGGGATGCGCCTTGAGCCACTGCGCGAGGTGAGCGGAGGTTCGTCCGTCGAGGATGTCGACGGGTCGGCGGCTCTCCAGATCGATCAGGATCGTGGCGTAGGAGTTCCCACGGCGTTTGGCAAAGTCATCGACGCCGAGCAGACGGATCTCGCCGACTTCGGGATCGGGTAACGACCGGAGAATCCGCAGCAATGACGAGCGCCCGGTCACGACACCGGCCACTGCGGCGAGTCGTGCCCCGGCCCGCCCGGCCAGAGCGATGGCCACGCTGGTCAGTAACTCGCGCAATGCTGTCGTCCGGCGGGCGTACCGGTTCGTTAACCCGACGACCTGCTCGGCGAAGATCCGCTGCGAGCATGCCGTTTCCTCGCAGAAGAACCGACGGACAAAGAGACTGATCGAGACCGGCCGTCCGCCCGCGGCCAAGCCGTCCAAAACACGACGGTATCGGCTGTGGACGCGGGCGGAGAACTCTCCGCACGAAGGACACCCCGCCTCCTTGCCAGCGGTCCGGGCGGTGACCACGACCACGTCGCCCAAGTCGTCGACGCCCTGAATCAGTACGTCCTTCAAATCCGGGAGGAACACGCGAGCACAGCAGACATCGTTGCCCGCAAGCGGAGCATTCAGCACGAAGAACCCCGAGGCCGTTCGGTGACGATCAAAGATCCGGTCGACCCAGATCGTCACGGAGCGGCGGGTCTCACACCCGGCTGGTTACGCAATCGCGACCATCCGGGTCCTACCTGCTTCCGGCGCCGAGGCAACAGAAACGCACGATCAGTCACCGCTTCATCGAATGTGGGCCAGAGCCCATCTACTCTGCGCGCGACACCTGTGTGCGGGGTCTTCCGGGTGGCCGTCCGGCGGAGCTGGGACACCGTGCTCGCAGCACGGGGATGTCACGAGTGGTCGCGGACCGACCTACGCCGCGCAGAACTCGTTGCCTTCCGGGTCCTGCATGACCCACCAGTGCCCGGCCGGTCCCTTGTCGACCTCGCGGACGCGGGTTGCCCCCAGGTCTTCCAGTCGGGCCACCAGCTTGTCGAGGCCACCGGGCTCGCTGTGGACGTCGAGGTGCAGGCGGTTCTTGCCGGACTTGCCCTCGGGCACGTCCTGGAAGAGCAGCCGCCGGCCGCGGCCGACGCCGCTGGTCTGATCGAACGGGTCCTCGGGGTGGCGGATCGCGGCGTAGCCGCGGAAGGACTTGCGGCCGTGATGCTCGACGACCGCGTCGTCACCGATGTGGCCGGCGGCCAGCAGTTGCTCGATGAGAGCGCTGGGGTCTTCCACCTCGTACTCCAGGGCAGCGGCCCAGAAGTCCGCGAGGACGGACGCGTTCGTGCTGTCGATGACCAGCTTCCAACTCAGTGCCATGTAACCAGTTATATTGGTTACATGGAGTCCTTCGCAACCAAGGGGCTGACGCTGCGCTCCCATACCGGCGTCGCCTACCGGTTCGACCCCGGCGCGCTGTGCCTGGAACTGCTGGTCACCGGCGGCCCCGGCCCCTACCGCCGGTACGAGGTCCTGCACGAGCCCGCCGACCTGGCCGCCTGGGCGGAGCGGTCGCGGCTGACGCCGACGCCCGTGCTGGAGATCTCCGAAGCAGAGGTGGTCGGTATGCGAAGGCTGCGCGACGCACTGTTCCGGGTGATCACCGCCCACACACGCGGCGAGCCGCACCCGCCTGGCGACCTGGAGGTCATCAACGAGGCATCCGCGCGACCGTCCCTGGCACCCGCCATCACGCCGGCCGGAAAGCGCCAGTGGGCCGGAACACCCACCGGCACGAACCTGGCGGCCACCGTCGCCCGGGACGCCGTCGAGCTGCTGACGGGACCCTTCGCACACCGCATCCGCACCTGCGCCGCCGAGGACTGCCACCTCGTCTACGTCGACACCTCGCGCCCCGGCCGCCGCCGCTGGTGCTCCATGGAGCACTGCGGCAACCGCCACAAGGTCAGGGCGCTGCGCGCCCGCCACTCCGAGGAAGGATGACCGTCATGCCCACAGGACTCACCAAGGACGCCGGCTGGCAGATCGGCGTGTCCCGCACCCTGCCCCACCCCGCGCCCATCGTCTGGGACTTCATCAGCAGCCCCGAAGGCATCGCCCTCTGGCTCGGCACCGGCGCGGTCCTCACCCCGGAACGCGGCACCTCTTACCGGACGACCGAAGGAGTGGCGGGCGAGGTCCGCGGCTACCGCCCCGCAGACCGCATCCGCGTCACCCACGGCACCACCACAGTCCAGGTCGCCCTTGCCCCCGCCGCCGACGGAGCCCGCACGACACTCCGCTTCCACCAGGAACACCTGGCGAGTGCCGAAGAGCGCGAACGGCAACGGGCGCACTGGCAGCGCGTCATGGACCAGGTTGCTACCGCCCTCGACCGGCAGTGACGGCAGCGCGCAATATCTGACCGGAGACCGGTGCCCATGTATGTCCGCGGACAAAAGTCGGTGTGGTGGCTGCCAGCTCCCCTGGTTGTTCTCCAGCAGCAGCAGGGGCAGCTCCTCGCGCTGCTCGGGCAAACCCAGCCCCGCCGGCGATTGAGGGGCGGGGCCTGGGGCAGAGCTCCAGCAACGGCGCCGCACCCGGCCGGGGCAAGGGCAGAGCCCCAGCAACGGCGCCGCACCGCCCGGCAAGGGTTACCGCATCGGATACTCGGCCTTCTGCGCGAGCCTGCCGTCCTTGAAGCAGAAGCGGAACATGGTCTCCTTGCCGGCCTTGGTCTCGCCGCCGGAGACGTACCAGGAGCACGTGCTGCCCTCGGGCTCGGCCGGGCCGCCCTCCTTGAGGACGCTCTTGACGAAGGTGTCGCCCGAGGGGAGCTTCCCGCGGACCTCGTCCTCCGGGTCGCCGGTCCGCACGGCCTCGTAGACCTTGGGGTCCACGAGGGTCTTGTCCGCTATGTCGAGGACCTTCCCCATGCCGAAGACCAGGGCGACGAGGAGCCCGACGCCCACCACCAGCGCCACGCCGCAGCCGATCAGACAACCCTTGCGCTGTGCCACGCCCGTTCCTCCGTGTCGTGCCGTGTCCGGCGCCGTTCACCGTGACACCCCTACCTTCGCCGGAGCCGGGGGTGCGGGGCTGCCCTCCAAAGTCTTCGGCCGTCGCGACGATCGTCGTTCGAGGTCGGGCTGCCCTTCCGGGTATACATGGAGAAGATCGACTATTCGGGCGAAGCGAGAGGAACCACCATGACTGAGCAGCCCGTCGAGCCTCTGATCGTCGTCGGCGTGGACGGTTCGAAGCATTCCAAGGAGGCCCTGCGCTGGGGAGTCGAGCAGGCCCGGATGGTGGGCGGCCGGGTGCACGCCGTCATGGCCTGGGAGTGGAACCGCAATCCCTTCGCGATCGGTACGGCCGCCGCGCACACCGCCGAGGAAGAGGTGGTCACGGCCGAGGAGGCGGCCCGGCGGAAGCTGGCGGACACCGTGGCCTCGTCCGTGGGCACCTCGCCCGGCGTGCCGGTGTTCCGCCGCGTCGAACAGGGCTCCCCCGCCCAGGTCCTGGTCGACGCCTCCAAGGAGGCCGACCTGATGGTGGTCGGCACCCGCGGGTACGGCGGTTTCAGGGGCGCTCTGCTGGGGTCGGTCAGCCAGCAGGTGGTGCAGTACTCCGCCAGCACCGTCGTGGTCGTCCGGGAGGGCGCGGACGCAGACGACTGAGGCGCCCGGGCGGCCTACGACCCCGGCGTCACCAGGTCCCCGGGGTCCGTGTTGGCCCCGCAGAGGATGACGGCGACCCGCTCGCCGGGCGGCCGCGGCGCACCGCGCAGGGCCGCCAGGGCGGTGGCGGCTCCGGTTTCGACCACGAGCCGGTGCTCCTCCCACAGGGCGCGCCGGGCGGCGCTGATCGCGGTGTCGGGGACGAGCACCGACTCCACGTCCGCCTCCCGCGCGGCCGCCAGCGCGTCCGCCGAGACCCGGGTGGCTCCCAGGGAGTCCGCGGCCACCGAGTCCACGGCGACGTCCACGGGCCGCCCCGCGGCGAGGGCCGCGTTCAGGGCCCGGCAGTTCTCCGGTTCGGCGGCGATCACCCGTACGCCGTGCTCGCGCGCGGCGGTGGCGACCCCGGCGAAGAGTCCCCCGCCGCCGACGGCGACGACCACGGTGTCCAGGCCGGGCAGGGCGGCCCGGATCTCGTCGAGCAGGGTCCCGGCGCCCGCCGCGATGAGCGGGTGGTCGTACGCGTGGCTGCTGAGGGCTCCGGTGCCGGCCGCGAACTCCTGGCAGGCGGCCAGTGCTTCGGCGTAGCGGTCACCGACCAGGCGCACCTGGGCCCCGTACCGCCGCAGGCGCTCCACCTTCACGCGCGGGGCGTTGGCGGGCAGGAACACGGTCGCGGGCACGGACCGCGCGCGGGCCGCCCAGGCGCAGGCGAGGCCCGCGTTGCCGCCGGAGGCGATGGTGACGCCGGCGGCGGGGAGGGTGCCGGCGCGGTGGTGGGCGGCGAGGAAGTTGAGGGCGCCGCGCGCCTTGAAGGACCCGGTGTGCTGGAGGTGCTCCAGCGCGTACCAGACCCCTTCCGCTGCGGGGGCCACGGTCACGGGCCGTATCCCTCCGGCGATCCGGTCGGCGGCGGCGCGTACGGCGGCGTAGTCGAGCTGCTGTTCCATGGTCGGACTGCCTTTCAGACGGCGGGCCGGGCGGCCTCGATGAGCTGGCGCAGCGCGCCGTAGTACACCTCGTGGTCGGTCAGCGGGGGCAGTACGTCGGCCAGCCCGCCCGAGAGCACGGGGAACCGCTGCGGGTCCAGCGCGGCGAGGGCCGCCCGGGAGGCCTCGGTGGCCGCGGCCGGGTCCCGGTGGTCCACGAAGGCCGCGCTGCCCAGGGTGAGCAGGTACATGCGGCGGTAGACGGTCATCGCCTCGGCGGCGGTCATACCGGCGGCCACGCTGTCGGCGAGGGCGGGCTCCACGAGCCGGGCGAGCAGCTGCCGCCCCAGCCAGGGCCGGCCGCCGCGCAGCACCAGCAGCCCGGGGTGGGCGGTGAGGAGCCGGTAGAGGGCGGTGAAGCGCAGCTCGGTGGCCTCGGCCCAGTCCGTCCCGGCGGGGACCTCGGGCAGCTGTGCGGCGAGGTGTTCGGTGCACAGGTCCAGCAGTCCGGCGAGGTCGGTGCAGCGGCGCTGGACGGTGGCGTGGGAGACGTCGAGCCGGTCGGCGAGGGCGCGGAAGCTCAGGCTCTGCGGTCCTTCCTCGTCGAGGATCCGCAGGGCTGCGAGCGCGATCACCCCGGGTGTCGCGCGGTCGAGGGCGGCTGATCTCCTAGGCATGAGATACAGCGTATCAGCCGGTGTATCTCACGGTGCGGCGATCAAGGGGCCGCACGACGGCCCACCCCTTTCGTGTGACGTCGACTACGGCCATATTGCTGGTCATTGACTCATAATCATCGACTTGTGTTGACAGTGAGTAATCGCACCGCTGCACTAGGGCGTCACTGCCCTCGGTACGCCCGCCCCACGTCAAGGAGACTCCGTGCCGCCTCGCCTGCGTGCGTCGCTCCCCTGCCTGACCGCGGCCGCCCTGCTCGCCCTCGCGCTCGCCCCCGCCCCGGCGGCGGCCGAGCCCACCGCGACCTCGGACACCCCGCTCGCGCTCACCCCGCCCATGGGATGGAACAACTGGGCGCACTACATGTGCGACATCGACGAGGCCAAGGTGATCGCCAACGCCGACGCGCTCGTGTCCACCGGGCTCGCCGCCAAGGGCTACGACACGGTGACCGTCGACGACTGCTGGATGACGAAGAGCCGGGACGCTCAGGGCAACCTGGTCGTCGACACGCAGAAGTTCCCGCGCGGCATGGCCTGGCTCGGCGAGTACCTCCACGCCAAGGGCCTGAAGTTCGGCATCTACGAGGACGCCGGCTCCCTGACCTGCGAGAAGTACCCGGGCAGTGGTGCGCCCCAGGGCGGCGGCGCTGACCACTACGCGCAGGACGCCCGGCAGTTCGCCTCCTGGAAGGTGGACTACGTCAAGATGGACGGCTGCAACCTGTGGGTGCCGGAGGGCAAGACCAAGGAGCAGGCCTACCGCGACGCCTACAACGCCGTCGCCGCGGCGCTGCGCGCCAGCGGACGCGACATGGTGCTCTCCGCGTCCGCGCCCGCCTACTTCCAGCAGGGCGAATGGGGCAGCCCTGACTGGCACAAGGTGCTCGGCTGGGTCGGCGAGACCGGCCAGCTGTGGCGCGAGGGCCGGGACATCAAGGTGTACAACCCGGCCGCGCCCGCCACCTCGCGCTGGAGCTCGGTGATGGGCAACTACGGGTACAACCGCTGGCTCGGCCGGTACGCGTCGCCCGGCAACTGGAACGATCCCGACTTCCTGATCGCGGGCGCGCCCGGTCTGACCGCGGCCGAGAGCCGCAGCCAGGTCGCCCTCTGGGCCATGATGGCGGCCCCCTTCATCCTGTCCTCCGACGTCTCCGCGCTCACCCCGCAGGGTCTCGCGGCCCTCGGCAACACCGATCTGATCGCGCTGGACCAGGACCCGATGGGCCGTCAGGGCGCGGTGGTCTCCTCCAACGCCACCTTCGAGATCCTGGTCCGGCCGCTCGCGAACGGCGACCGTGCGGTGGCCGTGCTCAACCGCTCGGCCCGCGACCGCGACATCGCCGTACCCCTCGAGGAGTTGGGGCTGCACGGGTGCACGTCCGCCGAGGCCAAGAACCTGTGGACCGGGGAACGCCGGGAGATCTCCGACACGTTGACCGGGAAGGTGGCCGCGCACGACACCGGGGTCTGGCGCCTCACCCCGAACGGCTGCGCCGAGGCCGTGCCCACCGGGCAGATCGCCGGTGACGGCGCCAGGTGCGCCGACGGGGCCAACACCACGGGCGTCGGCGCGGTCGTAATGGCGGCCTGCACCGGGGCTCCCGACCAGCGCTGGATCCTGGGCGAGGACGCGCGCCTGCGGCTCGCCGGCGACTGCCTGTCGGCGGGCGAGGACGGCCTGGTGGAGCTGGCGAACTGCGCCTCCCGGGAGGACGAGCAGCCCGGCCAGAGCTGGCGGCACCGCCGGGACGGGGCCCTGGTCGAGGAGGCCAGCGGGCTGTGCCTGACGGCTCCCGCCGCGGCCGCGACCCCGGACGCCCCCGCCGAGCGGCTGCGGTTGACGGCCTGCGGCGACCACCGGGTCGACCAGGCCTGGTCCCTGCCGGTCTGACGGCGCGACCACGAACGGCAGGCGGGGCGGGCAGCGGACAGCACCGGCCACGAACGGCGAACGGCGAACGGCGAACGGATGAGGAACCCCATGACCCCCAGGCCGCGCACCCGCCCGGTCGCCTTCGCCGCGCTACCCGCGGTGCTGCTCAGCCTCGTCTGCGCGGGCCCGGCGCCCGGGGCCACCGCCCCGGGCGCGCCCTCGCCCGCACGGGCCGGCGTACGCGAGGAGGTAGGCGGACACGTACGCGAGGACGTACGCGGGCATGTACGCGGGCATGTACGGGCCCCGGCCGCGGCCCGGGCCGGGGCCAGGCCGGCCGCGCCCCGCCCGCGCACCTTCGACACCGCGCCGGCACGGGCCGCCCTCGGCCGGCTGCTGCCCCGGCACGCCGGGCAGTTCACGCTCGTGCCCGACACGACCGCCGCGGCCGACACCTTCACCGTCTCCGGCACCCCGGGGGCGGTCACGGTGCGCGGGAGCACCGGCGCCACGCTGCTCACCGGGGTCGGCTGGTACCTCCAGCACGTCGCCGGGGCGGACATCGGCTGGCCGGGCGACAGCATCGGGATGCTGCCCGCCACCCTGCCGGGCGTCCCGGCGCCGGTCACCCGCAGCGCGCTGGTCCCGCACCGGTACGCGCTCAACGACACCGACGACGGGTACTCGGGCCCGTACCGCTCCTTCGAGGAGCACCAGCGGCAGATCGACCTGCTCGCCCTGCACGGCATCAACGAGGTGTTCGTGCAGGTCGGCGCCGAGTACCCGTACTACCGGGCGCTCCAGGGCTTCGGCTACTCCGCCGAGGAGCTGCGGGAGTGGATCCCCGGACCCGCCCACCAGAGCTGGTGGCTGCTGCAGAACCTGAGCGGCTTCGGCGGCCCGGTCTCGGAGCGGCTGATGCGCGAACGCGCCGAGCTGGGCGGGCGGATCGCCGAGCAGCTGCGCGGCCTCGGCATGACCCCGGTGCTGCCGGGCTACTTCGGCACCGTCCCGCCCGGCTTCGCCGCGCGCAACCCGGGCTCGGCCACGGTGCCGCAGGGCGACTGGGCGGGGTTCGACCGCCCGGACTGGCTGGATCCGGCCTCCCCGGCGTTCGGGAAGCTGGCCGCGGCCTACTACGCGGAGCAGCGGGCCGTGTTCGGGGACAGCTCCATGTACCGGATGAGCCCGCTGCACGAGGGCGGCCAGACCGGGTCGGTGGACGTGAAGTCCGCGGCCGGGGCCATCCAGGACGCCCTGCACGCCGCCCACCCGGGCGCGCTGTGGGCGGTGCTGGGCTGGCAGGACGACCCGACCGCGGAACTGCTGGCCGGGGTGGACACCTCGAAGCTGCTGATCCTGGACGGGCTGTCGGACCGGTACAACCGCCTGGACCGCGAGGCCCGTTGGGGCGGAGCCCCGTACGCCATGGGCACCATCTACAACTTCGGCGGGCACACCACGATCGGCGCGAACAGCTCCGTGTGGATGGAGCGCTTCGGCCCCTGGCGGGCGAAGAGCAACAGCGCGCTCACCGGTATCGCCTACCTGCCGGAGGCCACGGGGACCAACCCCGCCGCCTTCGACCTCTTCACCGATCTGGCCTGGGAGTCCGGGACGATCGACCAGCGGGCGTGGTTCGCCGGCTACGCGGCCCGCCGGTACGGCAGGCCCGACGCCCAGGCCGCGGCGGCCTGGGAGGAACTGCGCAAGGGTCCGTACAGCACCTCCTCGGGGCTGTGGTCGGAGTCCCAGGACAGCCTCTTCACGGCCCGGCCGAGCCTGACCGCGGCGGGGGCGGCGTACTGGAGCCCCAAGTCCATGCGCTACCCGGCCGATTCGGTGCGCCGGGCCCTGGACCACCTGCTCAAGGTGGCTCCGGGGCTGCGCGGTTCGAGCGCCTACCGCTTCGACCTGGTGGACACCGCCCGGCAGGCCCTGGCGAACCACTCGCGGGTGCTGCTGCCGAAGATCAAGGCGGCCTACGAGGCCAAGGACCTGGCCCGCTTCCGCGAGCTGACGGCCCAATGGCACGACGGTGAACGGAAGTTGGACGCGATCACCGGATCCGATCCGAACTTCCTGCTCGGCCGCTGGCTGACCGCGGCCCGCTCCGGGGGCGCCGACCAGGCCGAGCAGGACCGGTACGAGTACGACGCCCGGTCGGTGCTGAGCGTGTGGGGCCGCCGGAGCACCAGCGAAGGCGGCTTCCTCCACGACTACGCCAACCGTGAATGGAGCGGCCTGATCACCGAGTTGTACGCCCGGCGGTGGCAGGTCTACTTCGACTCGCTGGAGGACGCGCTGGTGCGGCAGGCCGCACCGCGGGAGATCGACTGGCACGCCTTCGAGGAGGACTGGGCCCGGCGGACCACCCGGCACCCGAGCGAGCCGAGCGGGGATCCGTACGCCCTGGCCACCCGGATCGCCGAAGCCCTCCCACCGGCGGCCCCGGCGGCAGGCTGATTACACCACTCGGAGCGGTGACGATCACCTGATGGGGTGGCCGTCACCCTCCCGTGGGAATCTCGGTGCCCGTGCGGGGGAGAGCGCACCCGGCGGGCCGACCGGCTGGACGGGCCCGGAAATCATCGGGGCATGTCCGAGAGCGAACAGGAGCGGCCCGAGCCCGAGTCCGCGCGGCAGCCCCCGGCGGCGGCGGAGCCCCCGGTCCCCGGCCGGTTAGGGAGCGGGCACGACCTGGGCAGCGGACACGACGTCGGTCCCGCCCCGTGCCGGTGCGCCGCCGGGTCGCCGTTCGCCGACGGGGTGGTGGAACTGCGCAAGCGCCGGGGGCCGGGCACCTGGAGCACGGCGTTCGACCCTTCGGGGTGGCTGGAGGTGCTGGCCCGCCGGGCGGCCGACAAGGCCGACCGCCCGCGCGCGTAACGCCTAGGTTCGTGTCGTCAAAGTCGCGTCTGGTTGGCTACGGGCGGCCGACGCCACTTCGACGACACTCCCCCGCGCGGCCTGTCCGGGGGGACACTGGAACCGGAACCGGCCCCGACCGGCCAGGGCGGAAGGTGACTCCGGATGACTCGTGCGGCGCCTGTGGCGTCAGAATCCCCCCGGCGGCCGTACCTGCTCGGCGCCGTCAGCGGGGTGGTCGCCGCGGCTGCCGGACTGGCCGTCGCCGAGCTGGCCGCGGCCGCCGTGCGCCCCGAGGCCTCCCCGGTCACCGCCGTCGGCGGGGCCGCGGTCGACCGCACGCCGGTGGCCGTCAGGGAGTGGGCGATCCGGCAGTTCGGCGCCACCGACAAGCTGGTGCTGACCCTCGGCATCGTGGCCGTGCTGACCGCCGTCGCGGTGGCGGCCGGGATGCTCGCCGTCCGCCGCCTTCCCGCCGGGATCGCCCTCACCGGTGTGTTCGCGCTGACCGGGGCGGCGGCCGCGCTCAGCCGTCCCGAGGCCTCCTGGCGCGACGCGCTCCCTTCGCTGCTCGGCGGGCTGGCCGCGGTCGCCGTGCTCTCCCTGCTGGTCAGGGCCGCGACCCGGCCCCGGCCGGCCGGGGCGCCGCCCGGCGGGGCCTGGGCGATGGACCGGCGCGGCTTCGGCCGGCTGGTGGCCGCCGCGCTGGCGGTCTCGGCCGGGGCGGGTCTCGCGGGGCGGCGCCTCGGTGCCTTCGGCTCCGCGGGGGCCACGGACTCCCGGGCCCGGTTCCTCCTTCCCCGGCCCGACGTGTCCGCGCCCCCGGTGCCGGCCGGGGCGGACCTGCGGGTGCCCGGGGTGGCTCCCTTCCTCACCCCGAACCGGGACTTCTACCGCGTGGACACCGCCCTGGTCGTCCCTCGCGTGGACGCCGACACCTGGCGGCTGCGCATCCACGGGGAGGGCGTGGCCCGGCCCCTCACCCTGGATCTGCGGGAACTGCTCGCCCGCCCCGTCGTCGAGCACGACATCACCCTCACCTGCGTGTCGAACGAGGTCGGGGGTCCGTACGCGGGCAACGCCCGCTGGCTCGGCGTACGCCTCGCGGACCTGCTGCGCGAGGCGGGGGTGCGGCCTCCCTCGCAGGGCGGTCCGGCCGACCAGCTGGTGGCGCGCTCGGTGGACGGGATGACGCTCGGCACCCCCGTCGAGGCGGTCATGGACGGCCGGGAAGCGCTGCTGGCGTTCGGGATGAACGGCGAGCCGCTCCCCTTCGCGCACGGCTTCCCGGTCCGGATGGTCGTGCCGGGCCTGTACGGGTACGTTTCGGCGTGCAAGTGGCTGAGCGAGCTGCGGCTGACCACCTTCGACGCGTACGACGCCTACTGGGTGCGCCGGTCGTGGGCGGCGCGGGCTCCCGTCAAGACGCAGTCGCGGATCGACACCCCGCGCCCCTCCGCCGACCTGCCGGCGGGCCGGGTGGCGGTGGCCGGCGTGGCGTGGGCTCAGCACCGGGGGATCTCCCGGGTCGAGGTACGGGTGGACGGCGGCCCCTGGCAGGAGGCCCGGCTCGGGGACGCGGACGGCGACGACACCTGGCGCCAGTGGGTGTGGCCGTGGGAGGCGGCCCCCGGCAGGCACACCCTGGAGGTCCGGGCCACGGACCGGACCGGCGCCGTGCAGACGGGCGAGCGCACCGGGACCGTCCCGGACGGGGCGACCGGATGGCACGCGGTCACGGTGAACGTGGGCCCGGGGCGCACCTCCGCCCCCGGCCCGGGCCCCGCCGGCGCCGCTCCCGCCCCGGGCCGCCCCCTACGGGCTGCCTAGGCCCACCACGAGGGTCTCTAGTCCTCCGGGTCCGCGAAGCCGGGCAGCCAGCGGACGGCCTCGGCACGGAAGGGCAGCTCGCACTCCAGCTGGCACAGGACGGCGGTGGCCGCGCCGACGACCCGGTTCACCAGCACGTACGAGGGCGGCAGGTTGAAGCGGCGCAGCAGGCTGCCCGGTCCCCGGTCGACGGCCTGCACCACTTCCTCGCGCAGCCACTCGCGGGTGAAGCGGTAGGTCTCGTCCTGCGACGGGGTCGCGATGGGCACCAGGAAGGAGGCGAGCGCGGTGTCGTCCTGCTCGGCTCCCGGCCGCAGGAACCCTTCCTCCACGAGGAGTTCGTGGGCGCCGGCCCAGTCGCCCGTCTGGGCGAGCCGGCTCAGGGTGCCCAGGGAGGACGGGAACCCGTCCGGGAGGTGTTTGACCGCGCCGAAGTCGATGACCCCGAGCCGGCCGTCGGCCAGCATGCGGAAGTTCCCCGGGTGGGGGTCGGCGTGCAGGTATCCGGCACGTTCGGGGCCGGAGAACAGGAACCGGGCGTACTTGAGCCCGGCGTCGTCGCGCTCGTCCTGCGTTCCCTCCCGGATGACGGCCGACAGCGGGGTGCCGTCCATCCATTCGGTGACGAGCACCCGTTCGCTGAAGTCGACCACCTCGGGGACGAGGACCTCCTTGTCGCCGCGGTAGGCCTCGCCGAACGCCTGCTGGGCCGCCGCCTCCAGGCGGTAGTCCAGCTCCTCGGCGACCCGTTCGCGCAGTTCGTCGAGCATCGGTTCGACGTCGAGGCCGGGCGTGACGACGGAGAACAGCTTCATCAGGCGGCCGAGCTGGTTGTAGTCGCCGAGCAGGGCCTCCCCCGCGCCCGGGTACTGGACCTTGACCGCCACCGGGCGGCCGTCCTGCCACACCGCCCGGTGCACCTGCCCGATGGACGCGGCGGCTGCCGGTTCGTCGTCGAAGGAGGTGAACCGCTCGCGCCAGTCGGGGCCCAGTTCGGCGGCGAGCACGGCGTGGACGCGCGCGGCGGGCAGCGCGGGCGCGGCGTCCTGGAGCATGGTGAGGGCGGCCCGGTAGGGGCCGATGACCTCCGGGGGCAGGGCCGCCTCGAACACGGACAGCATCTGCCCGAACTTCATGGCGCCGCCCTTGAGTTCACCCAGGACGCGGAACAAGTGCTCCCCGGTGCGGCGCTGGAGCTCGCCGGTGATGCGCTCGACCGGCTGTCCCAGCAGCCGTTTGCCGATGCGCAGGGCGCTGCGGCCTGCGAAGCCGATGGGCAGGGAGGCCAGTCGGGCGTTGCGGGTGAAGGGGGACCGGGGGATGTCGCGGGCCGGCCGCCGGGCGGGGACGGGCCGGCCGTCGTCCGCGGCCTCGTCCTTGCGGTACGTCATCACAGGCTCCCCGCGCCGACTCGGGACGCCGTGGCGCGGGTGAGGCCGGCGACCGCGTTGGCGATCAGTCTGTGGCCGGCTCCGTTGCCCGTGGTCATGATGGATTCGGGGTGGAACTGGACCGCGGCTATGGGTAGTTCACGGTGTTCGATGGCCATCACGGTTCCGTCCGGGGTGCAGGCCGTCACGTCGAACACCTCGGGCAGCGTGCCCGGTTCGGCGTACAGCGAGTGGTAGCGCCCCGCGTGGATGCGCGCGGGCAGGTTCTTGAACACGGTGCCGCCGCCGTCGAGTACGTCGACCGGCGAGGGTTTGCCGTGGACCGGGAGCGGCAGCACGCCGAGGGTGCCGCCGAAGTGCTCCACCAGGCCCTGGAGGCCGAGGCACACCCCGAACACGGGAAGTCCCCGTACCAGGGCGGCGTCGAGGAGCGCCGACATCCCGAAGTCCGCGGGGCGGCCGGGTCCGGGCGAGAGCACCAGCAGGTCGGGGGCGAGGCCGTCGAGCAGTTCCGGCGGGAAGCCCGCTCGGTAGGTGACGACCTCGGCGCCGGTCTGGCGGAAGTAGTCGGCCAGGGTGTGGACGAAGGAGTCCTGGTGGTCGACGAGCAGGACCCGCCGGGGCCGGCCGGATCCCGTGGCGGAGCCGGCCTCCGTACCGTGCGGGCGGTGCGGCGCGGAGGCGGCCGGGATCACGGGTGCCGGGTTCTCCACGGCGTCGATCAGCGCGAAGGCCTTGAGGACCGTCTCGCTCTCCTCCGCCTCCGGGTCGGAGTCGAACAGCAGGGTGGCGCCCGCCCGTACGGTGGCCACGCCGTCCCGGATCTGGATGGTGCGCAGGGTCAGGGCCGTGTCCAGGCCCCCGTCGAAGCCGATGCGGCCGACGGCGCCGCCGTACCAGCGGCGCGGGCTGCGCTCGTTCTCCTCGATGAAGGCGATGGCGGCGCGCTTCGGGGCCCCGGTGACGGTGACGGCCCACATGTGGGTGAGGAAGGCGTCCAGGGCGTCGCGGTCGCCGCGCAGCCGGCCGCGTACGTGGTCGACCGTGTGGATGAGCGTGGAGTACAGCTCGATCTGGCGGCGGGCCAGCACTTGCACGCTGCCCGGTTCGCAGACCCGGGCCTTGTCGTTGCGGTCCACGTCGGTGCACATGGTCAGCTCCGACTCCTCCTTGCGGGAGTCGAGCAGGGTGCGGACCTGCTCGGCGTCCTCCAGGGGGCCGGCGCCGCGTGCGATGGTGCCGCTGATCGGGCAGGACTCGACGGCCCGGGACCGCGGGTCGACCCGGACGAACATCTCGGGCGAGGCCCCGACCAGGTGCTCCCCCGCGGCCAGGTTCATCAGCAGCCCGTAGGGCGCGGGATTGCGGGCGCGCAGCCGGCGGAAGACCTCGGAGGGGGCCGAGGCGCTGGGGCGGTGGAAGCTCTGGCCGGGGACGGCCTCGAACATCTCCCCGTCGCGGAACTGCTGCTGGGCGCGGCGCACCAGCTGCGCGTACTCGCCCGGCGCGTGGTCGCGGTAGGCGGCGGGTTCGGCCGGGGGTCCGTACGGGGCTGCGGGCGTGGCCCGGGCGAGGCCGGCGGTGGACCGGCCCGCGTACGCGAACTCGTAGTCGTGGCGCGTCGCGGTGCCGCGCTGCCGGTCGATCTCCAGGACCGTGTCCGGCAGGTGCAGGACCATGGTGCGGTCCCGCGGGTCGCGGTCCTGGTGCAGGGGGACCGGGTCGAAGCCCAGGACGAGGTCGTAGCCGAAGGCCCCGTACAGGCCCCAGACGGGATCCTCGGGGCTGGCGAGGCCGGTGACGACCGTGCGCAGGAGGTTCAGGACGGAGGGGCGGCGGGTCCGGTCCTCCTCTGTGACCAGGCTGCGGGTCTCGCCGATGTCCGCGCTCACCACGCCTTCCCCGGCGTCCCAGCGCGCCCCGTGCGGGAGCAGGGCGTCGGCCAGGGCGGGGAGCAGGACGCGGCCGCGTTCGTTGAGGGCGCGCGCGTATACCCGGTCGCCGACGGCGGTCACCTCCACCGGCGGATCGACGTGGCCCAGGTCGTAGGGCCGGTACCGGCCGGGCTGTTCGGAGCGTCCCGACATCAGCAGGCCGCGCCGCGCGTCGAGGGCCTCCTCCAGGCCGGCGAGTTCGGCCTCGGCCGCGGCCGGGTCCAGGTGGTGCGAGCGCCGGGTCACCTCCACCCCGATGGGGGTGGTCCATCGCCGGGTCGTGGGCGTCCGCCGCGTCATTGCCGTCATCGTGTGTTCGTCCTTCTGATCGTTGGAGGTCCTGCGTCAGCCGCAGCGGCGGGTGGCGCGGAAGCGGGCCAGGACCCGGTCCACGAGGACTGCGGCGGCCCCGGTGTACCGGGCGGGATCGCACAGCTCGCGCAGCGAGTGCGCGCTGTGGCGTCCGGCGAGTTCCGGCGCCGCGGCGAGTACGTCGGCCAGGTGCCGTCCGGTTCCGGCGGCGCGCGCCGACGCCGCGGCCACCAGCTGCTTGGCGGCGGCCCGGCCCAGTTCCGGGGAGAGCACGGCGGCGAGCCGCTCGGAGACCACCAGGCCGCCGGTGAGGTCGAGGTTGGCGCGCATCCGCTCGGGGTGGACGGTGAGTCCCTCGGCCAGTTCCGCGGCGGTGGCGGCGGCCCCTCCGGTGAGCCGCAGGAGCGCGCGGAGCGTCTCCCACTCGGCGTGCCAGGCTCCCGCGGGCCGTTCGTCGTCGGTGACGGCGACCTGGGCGAGGGTGCCCACCAGTCCGGGCACCTGGTAGGCGGCGGACCGGATGAGCGCCGCCAGCGCCGGGTTGCGCTTGTGCGGCATGGCGGAGGAGGAGCCCCGGCCCTCGGCGGCCGGTTCGGTGACCTCGGCGGTCTCGGTCCGGGACAGCAGCTGGACGTCGGCGGCGAGGGTGCCGAGGCCCGCGGCCGTCAGGGACAGCGCGGCGGCCAGGTCGGCGAGCGGGGTGCGCACCGTGTGCCAGGGCACGAGCGGGTCCGCGAGGCCCAGTTCGGCGGCGAAGGCCGACGGCAGCTGCTGGGCGTACGCGGCGCTCCGGCCGGGCGCCGTGCCCTGCTCGGCGCTGCCCGGGGCGTACAGCCGGGCGTACTCGAGGTATCCGGCCATCGTGCCCGCCGCGCCGCCGAGTTGGACGGGCAGGCTGTCCTCCCGGACGCGGCGCAGCCGTTCCTCCGCGTCCAGTACGGCCTGGAGCCAGCCGGCCGCCTTGAGCCCGAAGGTGGTGGGCACCGCGTGCTGGCCCAGGGTGCGCGCGGCCGTCAGGGTGTCGCGGTGGCGGCGGGCGAGTGCGGCCAGGGCCGTGGCCGTACGGTCCAGGTCGGCCAGGATCAGGTCGGAAGTACGGGCCGCGACCAGCATCAGCGCGGTGTCGAGGACGTCCTGGCTGGTGGATCCCTGGTGGACGTAGTGCGCGGCCTCCGGATCCTTGCGGGCCACCGCCTCCGCGAGCATCCGCACCAGCGCGACCACCGGATTGGCGGCCTCGCGGGCGCGCACCGCGACCTCGCGGAGGTCGAAGAGCTCCGCCCGGGCGGCGGCCGTGACGGCCTCGGCCGCCGCCGCGGGCACCGTCCCGAGCCGGACCTGGGCCCGGGCCAGCGCGGCCTCCGCGTCGAGCATGGCCTGGAGGAAGGCGGCGTCGGTGGTCGCCGCCTCCGCCGCGCTGCCCGCCCGTACGGGCGACAGCAGGCCGGTGTCCAGTGCCGGGTCCCAGCCCGGCCGGGGCGTGGTCACGACCCCTCCCAGCGCGGGGCGGAGGCGGCCGGTGCCGTCGCCGTGGCGTGTGCGGGTACGGGGGCGGCGAGTTCGAGCAGGGCCAGGGCGATGGCGTCGGAGTCGCCGAGGGTCACCGAGTTGACGCCGGGGCGGATGCCCGCGGCCGTCACCCAGTGGACGGACTCGGTGGGCACCCCGTAGGCGAAGCGCCGCGGGTGTACCCGCCCGTCGGCGTCGATCAGCCGGTACGGGCGCTCGGTGACGGCCACGCCGCCCGTCCGGTGGGCGCCGTGGCGCGGGTCGCGGATCTCGTACGGGCGGCAGGCCCCGGTGGCGGCCAGGTACCGCAGCAGCGGGTCGGCGGTGCGCCGCAGGTCGGGCTCCGGCAGCCGGGCCTCGACCAGGGTGGTGACCTCGGTGCGCGATCCGGGGACCTCGGGCGATTCGACGGCGAACACCCCGGCCCGCTCGTCGGTTTCGACCCGCATGCCGGGTCCGAGGACCGTCAGCACGCCGGCCTCGATGAGGGCGATCATCTCCTCGATGCGGCGGGGCGGCGGCCCGATGGACAGGAAGGCGTTGAGCGGGGTGTACCAGCCGTCCAGGTCCTCGCGGTGGGAGCGGCCGGCGAGCCCGCCGTGGTCCACGGCCAGCCGGATCTCGTTGCGCAGGTCGCGCAGCACGTCCAGGGCCGCCTTCAGCGGGCCGTCGACGTTGCCCGCCTCGGATTCGGCGAGGTCCCGGCGCAGGGTCTCCAGCAGCCACGTCCGGTAGTCGTCGGCGTCGCGGAAGGACCGGTCGCCGTACGGGCGGGCGATGTGCTTCCAGTCCCAGCGGTCCTCGGGGCCGATGCCGAACTCGTCCAGTACGTCGGCCTCTTCGGCGGAGCCCCACGGCCGCGCGAGGGTGCGCCGCTGGAACCGCAGCACCGTCTCCGGGTCCGTCCGCCGCGCCAGCAGCGCCGCGTAGAAGACGGTCTCGACCTCCTTGGCGATCAGCGGCCACAGGTCGCGGGAGAAGTCGAGCCCGCCGCGGTCCGCGGCGCTGCGCAGATCCGCCAGCTTGGCGGGGGTCAGCAGCCACGAGTGGTGGCGGCCGTGCGCCCCCTTCTGGTTTCGGCCCCGCGAGTGGTACGGGACTCCGCGCCGCGAAGCCGCGTACAACCGGGGTTCGCGGCCCGACGGGCGGTACACCAGGGCCCCGTCGCGGCGGTCGAAGGTGCCGCCCCGGCCGAGGGTGAACAGCGCCATGTGGTCGAAGAAGTTGAGGCCGAGGCCGCGCAGGGCGACCGGCTCTCCCGGGGCGACCGCCGACAGCTCGGTGTCGGCCGGGTTGGCCGGACGGACGTGGCGCAGCCCGTGCGCGCGGGCGAACTCCGCCAGCCGCAGTTCGCCGGCGTCCGGGGTGACGGGCAGGTGTCCCTGCGCCATGACCACGGCGTCGAGTCCGCGGATGCGGGTGCCGTTGGCGAGGGTGACGCACTGCCGGCCGTCCTCCTCGTCGTGCAGGCGGACCGCGCGCAGGGGGTGCACGGTGACCGTGAACAGCGGCGGGGCGGTGCGCACCACACGGCGGAACACCCACTCCAGGTAGTGGCCGTAGAAGGCGCGCGTCGGGTAGGAGTCGGGCGTCAGGTCCCTGGCCTCGGCGAGCACCTGGTCGTCGTAGGCCGGGTCGGCCGCGTGCGCCGCGCCCTCGCCGGCGCCTTCGCCGGTGAGGCCGCGCGCCCACTCGTAGAGGCTGGGGCCCGGGGAGGGTGCGCCGGCCATCTCCACGCTCGGGTCGGTGAACAGGGTCACCTGGGAGGCGACCGTATTCATCAGCAGGTGGTGCGACTGCCGGGTGCGCCAGACGCTGCCCGCGCCGGGGCGGGCCGGGTCCACGACGTGGACCGCGACGGCGGTGCCCGCGGCCCGCTCCCGCGCGTCGGCGCAGAGCCGCTCCAGCACCGAGAGGCCTCGGGGGCCGGCGCCTATGATGCAGACCTCCAGCTGTCTGTCGCTCACGTAAATTCTCCGTTCCGGCGGGCAAGTTGGGTGTGCGGCGGTGGCGGGCCGCCCGGGCTGGGCCCTGTCCTAGACGCCGAGGTCGCGGCCGATGATTTCCTTCATGACCTCGTTGGTGCCGCCGTAGATCGGGTGCACGCGGTTGTCGACGAAGGCCCTGGCCACGGGGGTCTCGCGCATGAAGCCGTAGCCGCCGTGCAGTTGCACGCAGCGGTCCAGGACGCGGCGCTGGACGTCGGTGCACCACCACTTGGCCTTCGCGGCGGCCACCGCGTCGAGGCGGCCCGCGTTGTGCTCCGCGATCGCCCGGTCCACGTACGTGCGGGCCACGTCCAACTCGGTCGCCATTTCGGCGAGTTCGAAGCGGATGTGCTGGAAGGAGCCGATCGCTCGGCCGAACTGGCGGCGCGTCTTGCAGTAGTCGAGGGTCTGCGCGAAGGCGGTCTCGGCGGCGGCCACGGCGTAGGCGGCGATGCCGAGCCGTTCCTGGGGCAGGTTGTTGGCCAGGTAGAGGAAGCCGCGTCCGGCCCGGCCCAGCAGGTTCGCCACCGGTACCCGTACCTCGTCGAAGAACAGCTCGGCCGTGTCCTGCGCGGCCATGCCGATCTTCTCCAGTTTGCGGCCGCGCTCGAATCCGGCCATGCCGCGCTCGACCACCAGCAGGCTCAGGCCCCGCGAGCCGGTGCCGGGCTCGGTCCTGGCCACCACGATCACCAGGTCGGCGTGGATGCCGTTGGTGATGAAGGTCTTCGCGCCGCTGAGCACGTAGTGGTCGCCGTCCCGGCGTGCCGTGGTGCGGACGGCCTGCAGATCGCTGCCGGCCTCCGGTTCGGTCATCGCGATGGCCGTGATCAGCTCGCCCGAGCAGAAGCCGGGCAGCCAGCGCCGCTTCTGCTCCTCGGTGGCGAGGTCCAGCAGGTACGGGGCGACGACGTCGTTGTGGAGGGCGAACCCGACGCCGGTGGCGCCGACCCGCATGATCTCCTCGCTGATGATCGCCTGGTAGCGGAAGTCGCGCACTCCCCCGCCCCCGTACTCCTCGGGCACGTCGATGCCGAGCAGCCCGAGCTTCCCGGCGGAGCGCCAGACCTCGCGGTCGACCAGTCCGGCCCGCTCCCAGTCGGCGTGGAAGGGGACGATCTCGCGTTCCACGAACTCGCGCACCATGTCCCTGAAGTCCAGGTGCTCCGAGGTCAGTTCGGTCTCACGCACGGCTGCTCCCGCTACGGTGGATGATCTGCTCGACGGTCCCGGTGCAGGCGAGCTCGCCGCCTTGTACGAAGCGCACCTCGGCGACGGCACGACGGGTCGAGCAGCTGGTCAGCACGGTCTCGACGGTCACCGGTCCCGGTACCAGCGGCGCGTGGTAGGCGACGGACAGGCCGGCGGTCAGGAAGCCCGACCCGTCGGGGATCGCCGACAGCATCACCAGGCCCGCGAAGTGGTCGACGAGGCAGGCGATCCAGCCGCCGAAGACGACCCCGGGGGTCAGCGTCAGGTTCTCGTCGAACTCCGTCTCGCAGGTGATCAGGCCGGGCAGCCAGGAGGTCGCCGGCGGGAGGGCGAGGGTGTGCGCGGCCGGCGGGTCGGACACGCTTCCGTCGGCCAGGCCGGTCAGCGTCCTCCGTCCGCTGGTGTCGGCATCGGGAGCCGCGAGTCCGCGCATACGGCCGGACCGGGCAGGGGGCAGGGTGGCTTCGAGCATGACGGTTTCTCCGCTGGTCCAGAGGCGGGAACAGGGCGGCAGGGCAGCAGGGCGGCCTGCAGGTGGCGGGACGGGCCGGGCAGGCCGGGCCGACGTGGGCGGTACGGGACGGGCGGTACGGGCCCGGGTGGGCGGGTCCGCCGCGGCGCCGGGGACGGGACGGGGGACCCGCGGTCCCGGCGCCGCGGCGGACCGGTTCAGGAGACGGCGGGAGCGCCGTCCGGGGTGGCCGAGCCGAGGTCGACGACGGAGGCGATGTCGCGGCGGCGGAAGTCCATCTCGCGCCGCGTCAGTTCGTCCACGGCCGCCTTGTCGTCCAGCTCGCGCAGCGCGGCCTCGTCCACGGACTGGAAGCCGAGCACGCCCATCTTCTGCAGCGCCTCCTGCACCCGCGGGCCGAACATGCCGATCTCCTTGAGGCCCGGCACGATCCGCATGAACACCAGGCGGCGGAACTCCCGCTTGGCGGGCGAGCGGCGGGAGGCCTTGATGGCCTCCTCGCCGTAGCCGAGGGTGTTCCAGATGTCGTCGTCGACGTACCGGTCGCGCAGCGCCCAGCAGCCCTCGACGACGAAGTCCTCGCGCTCCTTCAGTTCCGCGTCGCTGAGCTGCGGGTAGTACTCGCGCAGCAGCAGCCGGCCGAAGGCCACGTGGCGGGCCTCGTCGCGGGCCACGTAGGCGCTGAACGCCCGGGCCAGCGGGTCCTTCAGCCGCTCGCGGTGCACCCCGAAGGTGGCCAGGCCCATGTTCTCCACGAGGATGTGCGCCGCCAGCACGCCGAAGTCCCAGCGCGGTTCGCGCATCGCGTGCTCGAACATCGCGGCGATGGACGGGGAGAGTCCGTAGCGCAGGCCGATCTTGGTGTGCAGGAAACGGTTGAACCCCTCGACGTGCCGTGCCTCGTCCATCAGCTGGGTGGCCGCGTACAGCTTGGAGTCCAGGTCGTTCACGGTGAGCAGGATCTTGCCCACGGCGATCAGGGCCGCCTGCTCCGAGTGCAGGAACTGCGAGTACAGCCAGCCGCTGGTGTGCTTGCGGACGATGCTCCGCTCGCTCTCGGGCAGCCGGTCCCACAGCTTCGATCCCGAGATGGAGATGAAGTCGTCCGGCAGGCCGAGTGGGTCGTCCGGGTCCACCTGATGGTCCCAGTCGAGCCGTTCGTCCATGTCCCACTGGCGCTGCTTGCCCTGTTTGTACAGGCGGACCATCTTGTCGTTGCGCTGGTCGTAGTCCCACTGGATCACGGCGTCGCCGTGCACCGGGACAGCCCATTCGCCGGCGAGCGCCGTCAGGATCTCCGGCTTCGTGTAGTCGGCTGTGGTCATGGGGTGTCCTCACTTTCGATGACGATCCGGTGGGCCAGTTCCCGGAGCTTGGGCCGCAGTGCCTTGCCGGCCGGGTTGCGCGGGATGGTCTCCACCGGAAGGAAGTGGCTGGGCCGCTTGTAGGCGGCCAGCCCGTCGACGCACAGCCCGAGCAGTTCGGCGGCGTCGAAGGCGTCCGGGGTGACGGGGGCGACGAAGGCCACCGGGACCTGTCCCCAGATCGGCGAGGCCACCGGCACGACGACCACGTCGGCGACGGAGGGCGACTGCCGCAGGACGTGCTCGATCTCGGCCGGGTAGACGTTCTGTCCGCCGCGCAGGATCAGGTCGTTGCGGCGGTCGACCACCCAGACCAGGCCGCTGTCGTCCACGCAGCCGAGGTCGTGGGTGTTGAGCCAGCCGTCGCGCAGCACTTCGGCGGTGGCCTCGGGGCGCTTCCAGTAGCCCTGCATCAGGCCGTCGCCGGTCACCTGGAGCTCGCCGATGGTGCCGTCCGGAACCTCCCGGCCGTCACTGTCGGCGATCCGCAGCTCGGTGCCGAGCATGGGCCGCCCGACGCACACCGCACCGGGTACGGGCGGCTCGCCGGCCGCTGCGTGCGGGGCGAGGGAGATGACCGGTCCGCCGCCCTCGGTGATGCCGAACACCGTCTGCAGTTCCACGCCGAGGCGTGTCCGAGCCTCGGCCGCCAGCTCCGCGGGCATCGGCGCGGCGCCGTGCAGGAGCAGCCGCAGCGCGTCGAGGCGGGTGGTCGCCAGGGCCCTCGCGTCGAGGACCAGCCGCACCATGGAAGGCACCAGGAAGGCGTGCTCGACCTCCCAGCGTTCCAGCGCGGCCAGGCAGCCCTGCGGGGTGAACCGGTCCAGGACGCAGACCGTGCCGCCCGCCGCGAGGTGGTCGAGTGCGATCACCACGCTGCCGTGGAAGAGCGGGCCCGCGTTGAGGAAGACGGTGCCGGGCCGCGGCCCTACGTCGGCCAGCCAGGACAGCGCGTTCAGCTGGAGGGAGCGCTGGTCGACGACGACGCCCTTCGCGGTGCCGGTCGTCGCGGAGGTGTGCAGGATCATCACCGGGTCGGTGAGTGAGCTGCCCTCCCGGCCGAGGGACTCCGCTCCGGCGTCCGGGAGTTCGCCGACCTCGGCGATGTCCGTCAGCGGCAGCCCGGGGCACAGGCCGCCGAGGCGGGTCAGGCTCTCGGCCTCGGCCACCGCGGCGGCCGGCTCCACGGACTCGACGATCGCGCCGATCTCCCGGTCGGTGAGCGCCGGGTTGACCGGTACGGCCACCACTCCGGCGGCCGCGCAGGCCAGGTAGGTCTCGATCACCTCGACCCGGTTGCCGCTGAGCACCAGGACGCGGCTGCCGCGCGGGACGTCCCGGCGCAGCAGGGCGGCCAGCGCCTCCACGTCCCGGTGCAGCCGGCGCCAGCTGACGTCCCGGCGGCTGTCGCGCAGCGCGAGGGCCTCGGGGGCGCGGTCCAGGCCGCGGCGCACCACGTGCTTGAGCCACATGTCAGGCCGCCTCGTTCCCTACCAGTTCGGCGACGGCGCGGATGGACGTCAGCTCCAGGAGCTCCTCGTCCTCCAGCGCCCGGCCGAGGTGTTCCTCGATGTGCAGTGCGAGCCGGATCAGTTCACCGGAGTTGACTCCGGCGCCGGCGAGGCTGGCCTCGTCGGTGACCCGGTCGAGGAGGGCGGGGTGGTCCAGGCTGTTGCGTACGAGGGTGCGTGCCAGGGTCATGAGCTCCTCCGCGGGCGGGCGCTGACGCCGACCATCGCCCAGTACGGGGCGGGTTCGCCGTCGAAGTAGACAAGGGGTTCCGCGCTGTCCGTGCGGCACGGCAGCAGCCGGTTGAAGCGGCTTCCGAAGCAGGCCGCGGCGAATTCCGGGGACTCGGCGACACCCCGCTCGTCCCCGACGGTCGCCACGAAGGCGAACACCGGGTCCAGGGACTTGTGCACCCCGTCCTCGACGACGTCGCACCACGCGTGGTCGCTGCCGAAGAGGCCGAGCAGGTAGCCGCGGCGGGCCGTGGCCTCCAGGCCGGCCGCCCGCAGCCGGTCCGCGAGCAGCCGCGAGGCCACCACGCAGTCGGCGATGCCGAGCTCCCAGGCCCGGTGGTGGTCGGCGCGCAGCGGCTCGGGCACCGTCTGGTAGGTGACCCGGCGCGAGGCCAGGCCCTCGACGACCTCGTTCCACGCCTCGTGGATCCGCGGGTCGCGCACGGTCTGGTCGGCGCCGGTCAGGCGGACGGTGGCCTCGTAGCCGCCGACCCGCACCGGGTCGGCGAAGGGCTGCTCCGACAGCAGCTCCACTCCGGGGGCCGACAGGTCGGGGACCCGTACGGTGACCTCGGGCAGCCGTACGCCCGGGGCCGCGGCGGCCCCGGCCCGCTCGCCCCCTGCGGTCCGCGAGGGGTGGACGCCGATCTCCCATTGCCGGGGCGTGTACCAGCTGTTGCGGGAGGAGGCGGCGAACCGCATGAGGAAGCGCAGGCCGAGCTCCGGGACCGTCTGTCCGGTGCCGCAGAACATGCCGACGTTCATCAGGTCGTCGTAGTCGAACAGGGGGCCGCGCTCGGAGTCGGTCACGTGCGGCAGTCCTTCGGCCGCGAGCTGGGCCACCTGCTCCGGCGCGGCGCGCAGGGCTTGCGCCGCGGTCCGGGCGTCCGTGTCGTAGCGCCCGATGTCCCGGGGTACGGCCGTGAACCGGCCGAGGGCGCCGAGCAGCGCGTCGGGCGCCGCCGTCTCCACCGTCATATGGAGCTGCCCTCCGGGATCAGGGAGGAGACGAACGCGGCGAGCTCGCGCACGGTCGCCGTCTCGAAGAGGAAGTCGTCGGGGATGACGACGTCGCACTCGTCCTCGATGTCGGTGATGGCGCGCAGCGCCTTGACCGACTCGATGCCGGGGACGGCGGAGAGGGGCTTGTCGGTGTCGATGCCGGCCGCGGGAACGTTGGCCTGGGCGGCCAGGGCGCGTACGACGATGTCGAGGGTCTGGTCGGCGCTCACTGGTGGCGTCCTTCCGATGCGGTGGTGAGGGGCTTGGTCTGCTGGCGGTAGAGGTCGGCCGCGCCGGAGCGCTTGACCTTGCCGGAGCTGGTGAAGGGCAGGCTCTGCGGGGAGACGGCGACGGTCTCCACGGCGCCCAGGCCCAGGTGTTCGATGAGCCGGGCGCGGATGGCCTCGCCGACGGCGGCTGCGGTGTCCATGTCGAGCTTGGTCTCCCAGATCACGATCATCCGCTCCTCACCGTCGTCGTCCCAGGCGAAGGCGGCGCAGTGCCGGCGGTCGACTCCGGGGGTGGCCTTGACGATCTCCTCGACGTCCTCGGCGTAGTAGTTCTGGCCGCGGACGACGGCCATCGCCTTCATCCGGCCGATGACGTAGAGCTCGCTGTCGTGCAGGAATCCGATGTCTCCGGTGCGGAGCATCCCGTCGGGGGTGAACGGCTGCTGTTCGGCGGGCAGTCCGAGGTATCCGGAGGTGACGGGCGCGCCGCCGATCTGCACCTCGCCGACGGTCCCCTCGTCCAGCGCGGTGCCCTCGGCGTCGCCGATGCGGACCTCGATGCCGGCGACGGCGGGGCCGCAGGAGACGACGGAGCGGACGGTCGGCCCGTCCTCAACGCTCTCGGTGACCCGGTCGCCGACCGACAGGTTCGAGCGGTCCACCAGCAGGCTGCGGTAGCCGGTCAGCGGGATGCCGCTGCTGACGATGAGGGTGGCCTCGGCGAGCCCGTAGTTGGGCTGCACGACCTGCGGCCGCAGCCCGTAGGGGGCGAAGGTCTCCTGGAAGGCCTCCAGGCTGCTCAGGCGTACCGGCTCGGAGCCGTTGCCGCCGTAGCGCCAGGCGGAGAGGTCCAGGTCGTCGGGGATGCCCTTGGCGGCGGCCGCGACGAGGTAGTCGTAGAAGAAGTTCGGGGCGGGCAGGATGGTGGACCGGGACGCCGCGAACTCGCTGAGCCACTGCATGGGGCGGCGGACGAAGTCGCCCGGCTGCCACAGCGAGGTCTTCGTGCCGTACCGCAGCGAGGCGAGCATGGTGAACAGGCCCATGTCGTGGAAGAGCGGAAGCCACTGGCCGAGCGCGTCCCCGGGACCCCACCGGGTGCCGTCCCCGATGGAGTCGAGCCCGGCGTCGACGTTGTCGTGGGTGACCACGACGCCCTTGGGCGCCGAGGTGCTGCCCGAGGTGTACTGGATGACCGCCGGGGCGTCGCCGCCGCCGCGCACCGGGGGCAGTTCCCTGCCCGTGGGCGGCGGTTCGGCGATGTCGATGACCGGCAGGTGCGGTACGGCGGCCGCGACGCGGGACACGATCCGGCCGCCGAGGCTGCCGTCGACGAGCAGGGCGTCGAGGGAGGCGTCGGCCGCGATCCGCTGGATGTGCGCGGCGTAGGCGTCCGCCCCGCCGAAGGCCACCGGCAGCGCGAGCGGCACCGCCGCGGCGTCGAGCCGGAGCAGGGCCAGCAGGCCGCGCACCCAGGGCTCGCCGTTGGCCATCAGCAGGCCGGCGCGGCGTGGGAGGCGGCCGTCGCAGGCGTCCAGGATGGTGCCCGCGGTGCGCTCCGCACGGGCGAACAGGGCGGGTCCGGATACGGGCTCCTCCTGGCGGGAGGGGGTGTGGAGCATCGTGGCGTCGTGGACGGACTCGGAGAGCAGGTTCCACAGCTGGACCATGGCGGTCAGGCCTCCTTCTCGGGCGTGGTGGTGCGCTGGATGCGGCCGGCGAGCTTGCGGCGCAGCACCGACCGGCGGACCTTGTACGAACCGGTGACGGGCATGGCCTCCCACTCCCAGAAGCGCACCTGGAGGTCGGGGAGTCCGGCCTCGGCGGCGACGGCGCGGAACCGTTCGGGGTCGGGCACGGTGCCGGGGCGGGGGCAGGCGACGGCGAAGACGGTGCTGTCCTCGGTGTCCTCGGCCTTCACCAGGACGAGCTCGACCAGCTCGGGCATGGCCTCCAGGAGGTGGTCCTCCTTCTCCAGGAGGCTGCCGACTCCGTCGACGTGCTCGACGATGCGGTCGAGCAGTTCGAGGGAGCCGTCGTCGAGCTGGCGCCCGATGTCGCCCATCGGCCACCAGGAGTCCTCCGGCGGCATCGGGTCGCCGCCGACGTAGCCGCGCATGCGGCCGGGCGAGCGGGTCTCGATGACGCCGGGGGTGTTCGCCGGCTGCGGGTGGCCGTTCTCGTCGACGATGCGGATCTCCATGCCGCCGCCGGGGTGGCCGACGTTGCGCGGCGAGTAGTCCGCAGACTCCTCACGGGTCACGATGCGCAGGCAGATGGGGCCGGACTCGGTCTGGCCGTACGCCTGGAAGTAGTGGGCGTTCGGGTGCTCCGAGGCGCCCAGCAGGGCCCGTACGGTGCGCGGGTGCATCGCGTCGAAGGTGCTGATGAACCGCTCGACGTGCTGGAAGGGCCGGTCCGGGTCGTCGGCCAGCGACTCCCACTGGATGTAGACGTTCGGGTGCGTCTCCAGGGAGGTCGGGCGGTGTTCGAGCATCAGGCGCTTGACGTTGGCCGGGTCCGGGTCGGCGATGGCCAGGGCGGGCATCGCGGTCTCCAGGGAGGCCAAGGTGCCGGCGCAGGTGCGGGCGTGGACGAACGACAGGTGCTTGGCGTTCAGGTCGTCGGTCGAGTACTGGTCCCGGAAGATCATGATCATCGGGGCGACCATGCCGAACAGCGAACGGGTCGAGTGCGCGGCCATCTTCGGGGCGCCGGTGGTGCCCGAGGAGTGGGTGATGACGAACCACTCGTCCTCGTCGCGCGGGTTGGCCACGTGCGGCAGCCGGTCCTGCACCGGAACGACCCAGTTCTCCTCGGTCGGCTCCAGACACAGCACGTTGCGCACCAGCAGCCGCAGCGCGTGCCGGGACTCGGTCAGCCGGGACAGCCCGAGGGAGTCGACGAGGAGGTACGGGTTCTGCAGGCGGGCGAAGCACTCCAGCAGCTCACCGACCTCCATGCCGGAGGACAGCAGCGCGGGCAGCGCGCCGATCTTGCCGAGGGCGCACATCACGCCCTCGACCTCGATGTGGTTGCGCTGGACCACGGCGACCACGTCGCCCTTGCGGACGCCCGCCGCCCACAGGCGGTCGGCGTAGTCGTCCACGGCCTGCGCGAACTCGGCGAAGTTGCGCACCGGACCGTCGTAGGTCCGCCACGCGGTGTCGGAGAGGAAGGGCGTGTCCGGGTTCTTCTCGGCGGCGACGGCGGGGAGCACTCCGAGGGACGCGGTGGGCTGGGGTATCACGTCGAGGTTGAGTGCGGATATGTCGGGCATTCGTCATCCCTCTGCTCGGCCTGGCTATTGCTTTCGGGCAGCGCGAACACCGCCCTGCCACGGGCGCATCGCGCTGGGTTTCGTGGTTTTCCTGAAGCGACTGGAAGCAGCCGACACCAGATAAGAGCCGGGATCCGGCCGTCACACTCCACCGGAATTCGAGTATTTTTCCGGAGCGTCCAACTCCGGCCGCGGGACGCCCTCTACGCCCGTTCCTGACCGGTCCTGACGGGTCCGCGCGAGGCGCCCGGGAACGCGTCCGGCCCGGGCAGCGGCCCCGGGGAAGGGGCTGCTGACCGGGCCGGACGCGGTGCTCAGAGGCCTTCGGAGAACAGCTGCCGGGCGGTCTTGGCCACCAGGTCGGGGCGCTCCTCGTGCAGGTAGTGCCCGCAGTCGGCGACCACCTCGAGCCGCAGGTCGTCGGCGTGCCGCCCGCCGCCCGAGAGCACGCTCGGCGGCAGCATGAAGTCCCGGGTTCCCGCCATGATCACCGTCGGCGTGGTCAGCCGGTGCTTCTTGAAGCTGCCGAGGAGCAGTTTCGCGATGTCCCGCAGTGCGAAGGCCCGGTGCAGCGCCTCGCCGGCCCGCGCCCGGTCCGGCTCCTGGCTGGAGCGGACGAACTCGTCCATCACCTCGGGCTGCCAGACCGCCGCGTCGGCGACCCCCTTGCGCATCAGGTACCGGGTGAATCCCGGCCGGTTGCGCAGCATCCAGCGGCCCAGCAGCGGCTGTTCCAGCACCGCCGTGTACCAGAACCGCCAGGACTGCGGCATCAGGCGGCGGTGCAGCGGCCAGGGGTGCAGCATGTTCAGCGCGAGGAAGTGGCTGAACCGCTCCGGGGCCCGCAGGCAGAGGTGGAAGCCGGTCCACGCGCCCCAGTCGTGTCCGATGAGCGCGGCCCGCTCCAGCCCGAGGGCGTCCATCACGGCGAGTACGTCGGCCACCCGGCTGTCGGTGTCGTAGCCCCGGGCCGGCGCGTCGGACCAGCCGAAGCCCCGCAGGTCCACACAGATCAGCCGGTGGTCGCCGGACAGCAGCGGGATCAGCCGCCGCCATCCGTACCAGTGCTGCGGGAACCCGTGGAGCAGGACCACGGGCTTCCCCTCGCCCGCCTCCGCGATGTGCAGCCGCACACCCCGGACCTCGGCGTAGTGATGGCGGACGCCTTCGAGTTCGGGCATCGGCGGTGTGCGGTCCTGCATGGCAACTCCCCAGGATCGGGTGGTCGGTCGGGTCGCTCGTCAGGAGTCGGCGACCGCGCCGGACGTTCCGCCGGGAAATGTGGGAGAACTCATCGGAACCTTTCGCCGCGCCGCGCCCACGGTCAGCGGGGGGCGCAGAGCTCCGCGACCAGCTGGGCCACGAGGGCGGTCTGCGCGCCGTTCAGGCGCGGATCGCACGCCGTCTCGTAGCGCAGCGGAAGGTCGCCTTCCGCGACTCCCGGTGCGCCGCCCACGCATTCGGTGACATCGGCCGGAGTGGCCTCCAGGTGGATCCCGCCGGGCCAGCCGCGGGCCGTGCGCACCGCGGCGAAGAAACCGCGGATCTCCTCGCCCACCACGTCCACGTGCCGGGTCTTGTGGCCCGTACCGCTGGTGTACGTGTTGCCGTGGACCGGGTCGCACAGCCAGACCACGGGGTGGCCGAGCCGGGCGACCGTCTCCACCAGTGGAGGCAGTACGGAGCGCACCGCGTCCGCGCCCATCCGGGAGATGAGGACCAGCCGTCCGGGCTGGTGGTCCGGGTCGAGCCGCTCGCACAGCTCGGCCAGCCGCTCCGGATCGGTGCCCGGGCCGACCTTCACCCCGACCGGGTTGGCCACGCCCGCCAGGAACCGTACGTGCGCGCCGTCCGGCTCGCAGGTGCGCGCACCGATCCACGGCAGGTGGGTGGAGGTCAGGCACCAGCTGCCGGTCACCGGATCGCGGCGCACCAGCGGCTCCTCGTAGTCGAGCAGCAGCGCCTCGTGGCTGGTCCACACGGCGGGGGCGCCGCCGGCCGCCGAGTCCTGCATGGCCATCCCCGACTCGGCGAGCTCGCGCAGCAGGGCGAGTACGTCGCGGGCGTGCGCGTGGCCGCGCAGCAGCCGCATCGCGTCGGGGACGCGGGCGGCCGGATCGGGCGCCGGATCGTTGACCAGGTGCCCGCGGAAGGAGGGCAGTACGAGGTCACCGACCCGTTCGGTCGGCGAGGAGCGCGGCTTGGCGTACTGGCCGGCGATCCGGCCGATCGGGATCACCGGCCGGTGCAGGGCGCGGCCGACGGTCCGGGCGGTGCTGTGCAGCAGGTCCACGCGGGCGGCGGTACCGGCGAAGGTGGGCGTCTCGAAGGTTTCCGCGCAGTCGCCCAGCTGCACCACGAAGGCTTCGGCGTGCGCGGCCCGGGCGAGCGCCTGGCGCAGGTCCAGGACCTCGCTGGGCTGGACGAGCGGTGCGGTGCCGGCGAGGCGGGCCCGGACCCGGCGCAGCAGGGCGTGGTCGGGCCATTCGGGCTGCTGGGCGGCCGGATGCAGACGCCAGTCGGACGGCGTCCAGTCCGCCGGCCGCGGCGGAGCGAGCAGGGTGGGTGCGTGCATGACGGCATGACCTCCATGAGGGTGGTGCGGGTGGGGTACGGGGCAGATCGCGCACGGGGAAGGCTTTAGTGCTGTGGTACGGCCCAGCACAGGACGCCCTGCGGGAGCCGCCGTACGCTCACGCGCATCCGCAGCTCGGGACGGCTCGTGGCATGGGCCAGGTATCCGTCGGCGTCGGCCGTGAGGCGCAGGTCGCGCAGGCCGGTCAGGCCGGGGCCGAGGAGCGGGCTGAGTGCCTTGAAGGCGGCTTCCTTGGCGGAGTACATCGCGAGCAGCCGCTGCTGGGCCGCGTCACCGGCCTGCTGGAGCAGGGTGGTCTCGGCTCCGCGCAGCACCAGGTGGGCCGCTTCCAGGGGCAGGCCGGTCAGTTCGAGGTCGACGCCCAGCGCGCGGAACCGGTCCGAGGGACCGGCCACGGCGACGGCGACGCCGTCGGAATGGCTGATGGACGCCGAGATCCCGGGCGGCAGCAGCGGGCGCGGCCCCTCGAACAGCACCGCGTCCGCGGTGAGCCCCGCCGAACGCAGCGCGCGGTGCAGCGCGCTGCGGCCGATCAGGAAGTCGGCCCTGCGCCGGGGCGGCATGCCGCTGGCCATCCGGCGCTCGGCCTCGCGCACGGCGACCGGCGGTCCTTCGTGGACGGAGGAGACGCCGAAGCCGAGCCCCGGTATCTGCGGCCGGAAGTGTGTCAGCGCGCGTGGCAGTGTCAGCAGGGTCCCCATGGATCGCACGGCTTTCTTCCCCGTTCCCGGTTGTTCGCGTCTTCGGACGTTCACGTGCTCGGACGTACGTGTGCCCGGACGTGTGTGCCCGGACGTACATGTGCTCGGACGTACATGTGCTCGGACTTGCGTGTGCTCGGACTTGCATGTGCCTGGACGTGCGTGTGCCTGGACGTGCGTGTGCCTGGACCGGCGTGTGCCCGGCCGGCGGCGGCTCAGGCGGTGAGCAGCTTCTTCTGCACCTTCCCGGTGGAGTTGCGCGGGAGCTCCTCGATGATCTGGACGTCCTTAGGGACCTTGTACTCGGCCATCCGCTCGAAGAGGTGGCCCAGGATCTCCGTCCGGTCCGCGGCGGCACCGGGGACCAGGACGACCAGCGCCAGCGGCACCTCGCCCTCGTCGCCGTCGGCGACCGGGACCACGGCCGCGTCGGCGACGGCGGGGTGCCTGCGCAGCACGCGCTCGATCTCGGCCGGGTAGACGTTGCGGCCGTTCCTGATGATGAGGTCGGTGAGCCGGTCCACGAGGTGCAGCCGGCCCTCGCCGTCGAGGCGGCCGAGGTCCCCGGTGCGCAGCCAGCCCGTGACGGTGGCCGCCGCCGTGGCCGCGGGGTCGCGCCAGTAGCCGCGCATCCGGCCGTCTCCGCGGACCAGGATCTCGCCGGTGTGCCCGGCGGGCAGCGGCCGGCCGTTCTCGTCCGCGATGCGCAGCGACATCCCGGGGATGACCTGGCCGGTGGGCAGCGTCTCGGGCAGTTCCCCGAGCGGGTCCGGGTGTTCGCCGGGCCCGAGGGTGACGATCGGGCCGCCCGCCTCCGTGAGCCCGTACACCTGGCGGAAGCCGCAGCCGAGGGTGCGGGCGGCCCGCGCGTACAGCTCGACGGGGAGCGGGGCGGCTCCGTAGAGGACCTCGGCCAGCGAAGCGGGCAGGGCCTCGTCCGGGTGTCCGCCGAGGTGGTCCAGCACCGCGCGCAGCGTCTCCGGCACCAGCCACAGGTGCGTCGCCTTGTGGGTACGGGCCGCCTCGACGATGTCCTGCGGCCGCGGTCCGGCCACCACCAGGGCGGCCCCCGCGGCGAGATGGGCGAAGGCCAGTACGACCGTCCCGTGGAACAGCGGCCCGCTGGTGACCAGTACGCCGTCGGAGGGCGGGGCCGTGGCCGCGAGCCAGCCGAGCGAGATGTCCTTGACCGAACGGTGGTCCACGACCACGCCCTTGGGGCGGCCGCCGGTGGCGGAGGTGTAGAGGATGGCCACGGGGTCGTCGGCCCGGACGTGCGGTTCGAAGGCCTGCTGCCCACCGCCTTCGGCGCCCGGCCCGTCCTGGAACAGCGGGTCCTCGAAGGCCAGCCGCCAACTGCTCGCGGTCGAGCCCCGGTCCGCGCGCTCCAGCAGCGCTCCCTCGCCGATGACACCGACGACCTTGGCGTGGTCGACGATCTCCTCGACCTCCCCGGGGACCAGGCTCGGGTCCAGGGGTACGAAGACCGCCCCGAGGTGTCCCAACGCGAAGTAGGTCTCGATCACTTCGCTACGGTCCGCCGACAGGACCGCCACCCGGTCCCCCCGCTGCACTCCGCGCGCGTTCAGCCGTCCCGCCAGCGTCTCGACGCGTCCGGCCAGCTGCTCCCAGGTCAGCGAGCGCCGTGCGTCGGCCAGGGCCACCCGCCCGCCGAAGCCCTGCCGATTGCGCTCCAGCAACTGAGTAAGCCACATACCGCCGCTCCCCTTGTACGATGCACACGTATCCTGCTCCTTCAAGGGGAAAGAGGCCCTACGGCGGAGATGCACTCCCGCCCGGATCCAATTTCTCTCGAAGGCCGTCGCGTGCGGCGGCCCCGGGGCGGGTATTCCGAATAGCTTGACCAGGCAGGGGGATGCTGAGAGTCTCTCCCGCATACCGAGACAGAGGGGGCGGTAGCCAGTGACTGGTCCGCTGCACAACGACTGGCCGGCGGTTGAACTCGATCCGCTGCGGCGCCTGAAGGTCATCGCCTCCGCCTCCAAGTACCCGAGTTTCGGCGAGCGTCTTTTCGACGTGCCGATCGAGCGGCTGTGGGCCGTCGCGACGGATCTGGAAAAGGAACTTCCGCATATTGTCCCGGGCCTGCGTTCCTTCACCATTACCGGAACCGAGAAGGACCGGCTGACCGGACAGGCCGTGAGTTCTATCGGACACCGCGAGCATTTCGACGTGGTGCTGAGGCCGGGCTGGTGCCTGATGCAGAGCAAGGCGATCGTCGGCGGAATGGCCGCCGTGGCCGAGGGCGCCGGAACGCGCTTCGCCTTCTTCAGCAGCCTGCGTTTCCCCGGCGGCCAGGTCGTCGACCGCGTGCGCGTGCTGCGGGCGGAGCGCCGTACCGGCATGCTCTTCGACCGCCTCCAGCTCCGGCTGGACGCGCGCTCACTCCCAGGCGGAACGGAATGAGCGCCGCGCCCGGAACAGCCGGGACCTGACCGTCCCCACCGGCACCGCGAGAACCCCCGCGACCTCCTGTTCGTTCAGGCCGTCGATGTGGCGCAGGGTCAGCACGACCCGGTGTTCGGGTGCCAGCCTGCCCATGACGTCGGCGATGTCCGAGGCGAGCTGGAGGTCCTCGGGCACCGGCTTCTCGTCCCAGTCCGGCGGTAAAGAGCCCTGCCGCTGGCGCTGCTTCGCGTACTTGAGGGCCTCCCGGGCGGCGATGGCGCGCACCCAGCCCAGGAACGCCGCGGGCGTTTTCAGCTGATGAATGTTGCGGAATACCGCGATCAGCGCCTCCTGCGCCGCGTCCGCCCCGTCCTGCAATGCCACCGGCCCGCAGATTCGGCCGACGTACGGCGCGACGACGCCGAGCAGCTCGTCCATGGCCAAGGCGTCGCCCCGTTGCGCGCCTTCCACGAGCCGGGCCAACTCCTCCATATCCCAGCCAGCCGTCCGCGCGACATCGGTTTCAGCCACTGCGCCCCCATTGTTGGATCCCGTTCGCCGGACGGGGGCGGCGTCACACCATTCGATTGCGCACGCCAACACAAAGTTGCTTATTGAATGAACTTTGCTGACGCGTTGCACATTCGTACTTAACCCGTGAGTAGCAATCCACAGGCAGTCGAAGTACAGGCGATCAACCCCCGTCGCGCCTGAACTCTGACTCTGTACAACACCGGTCACCCTAGCATCAGGCGGCGATAGTTGGACGGATCCAAATCACTTCCGCAATGCGAGATGCGTATCGCCCATAGCGTTCCAAAGGGGCCACTCGGGCGGAATGCCGGCCGCCCGGTGCGGCCGCCGGCTAACGCGGCCCCAGCGCCCGGAAGGGGTGCTCCTCCCATACCCGGCGGGATGCTGCCACCAAATCCCCGAGCAGCCCGTCTTCGCAGTCGAACACCTTGGACAGCCGCCCCGCGGAACGGTATCCGGGCCAGCCCGGATCCCCGGACCCGGCGAACCGCACCCAGGCCGACTGCATCCGCTCCGACAGCGCGCCGGCCTCCTCCGGCACGGTGTCCCCGAGCAGCTGCCGCGCCAGCGGGGCGTCCAGGGTCCCGAGCACCAGCGGCACGTCCAGACCGTGGCAGGAGCCCAGCCTCCCGCCGGACACCGGGGCGGGCCAGCGCAGTTCATAGGCGTACGCCACCCCGCCCGCGGCCACCTGGGCCTCCAGCAGTTGCAGCGTCGGCACCCGGCACAGCCAGTCCGACATCACCGACTCGTACAACTCCTCCGCGCCCGCCCCCGGGTAGGCCTCGCGGTAGGCCCGCTCGCCGTCCGGGCCGGGCCCGAAGACCCGCAGGGCTTCGGCGGCCCGCTCCCGCGTCACGGCGCCGAACTCGCCCCGCTTGGCCATGAACAGCCGGAACTCCTCCCGGTTGTGACCCAGCATCAGGGCCAGGTCGCGGGCCGCGCCCTTCGCGACCGCCTCCCACGGGGTGCACGGCAGCGACTCCCCGTCGACCACGGGGGAGAACATGGTCTCCGTATGGGCGACGGTGCCCCACCGGTCCGGGTACCGCGCCCGCTCGGCGAACACCGCATCCGCGGCCCGCACCAGCAGGTGGGGATCGCCGCCCCGCAGGGCCTCGGCGGTCGCGGCGGAACCCACACGCGCACCGACGGCCTGCGCGATGCCGGAGGCCAGCTCCGGGGTGAAGTACGAGCCGGGCACGCTCTGCGCCACCGCCTGGTGGAACAGCCCCGCCGCCGCGGGCATCGCCAGCAGGGCCGCGATGGACCCGGCTCCGGCCGACTCGCCGAAGACCGTCACGTCATCGGGCTCGCCGCCGAAGGCCGCGATGTTCTCCCGCACCCAGCGCAGGGCGGCGATCTGGTCCAGCAGGCCCCGGTTGGCCGGGCTCCCGGCCAGCTGCCCGAAACCCTCCATTCCCACCCGGTAGTTGAAACTGACCACCACGACGTCCCGGCGGGCCAGCCGGGCCCCGTCGTACACCGGGTCCGCCGAGCGGCCGAACACGTAGGCGCCCCCGTGGAACCACACCATCACGGGCAGCCCGACGGCGCCGAGCGCCGGGGACCACACGTTGACCGTGAGGCAGTCCGGAGCCTGCTCCTGGCGGCCCGTGGCCGCCTGCGGGCTCATCCGGTCGTACTGCGGCGGCGGAGGCCCGAACTCCAGCGCGGGCCGTACGCCGTCCCACGGCCTCGCGGGCCGCGGCGCGCCGAAGCGCAGCTCGCCGAAGGGCGGGCGCGCGTAGGGGATCCCGCGGAACACGGCGATCCCGTCCTCGACCCGTCCCCTCACCACACCCTGCCCGGTACGCACCTCGGGATGAAGCTCTCTCTCCAACTTCCTCGGCCCCTTCACAGCTCCAGCAGGCATCGTCGACACCATGAGAGAGGCGTTCCGGGCCCCGGACACTCCCGCCGGTCCCCGAGTCTTCCGCGCAAATATGCAGCCGCGCGGGAGTATCCGCTCCGTTTGGCCCCTCTGTCCTATGAAGCACCGTGCACCGAGCGCCGTCCGGCGCACGGGTGGAGCGATGCCACGCGAGGGAGGAGAACGGCACGTGAAAACAGCCGACCCCGGTGTCCGGCGCCACGAGCTGGACACCCCGCGGCCCCTGGAGCCGGATCCCTGGGAAGCCGCGGCCAGGCTGGTGAGGGCCGCCCAGTCCGGCGATGCCTTGGCCGTCAACGACCTGCTCAACCTGCTGACCCCGTACGTCAGCAGGCTGTGCCGCCCGATCGCCCTGACCGACAGCGCGGACGCGGTGCAGGAGTCCCTGATCGCCGTCTTCCAGGGTCTTCCCCGGCTGAAGGATCCGACCGCCCTCTACGCGTGGGTGCGCACCATCACCGTACGCGAGGCCGTCCGGGTCGCGCGGCGCGCCCAGCGGGAGACCCCGTGGGGCGAGTTCGACGACGTACCCGGGTCGCGCAGCTCGGAACTGGCCTCCGACGTGCACGACGTACTGCGCCGGATGTCCTCCGAGCACCGCGCGGTGCTGACCCTGCGCGAACTCGAGGGCCTGGACGAACGGTCGGCGAGCGAGATCCTGAACATCCCCTGTGGCACGGTGAAGTCGAGGCTGCACCGGGCCCGCAACAGCTTTCGGAAGGCGTGGACGCGATGACCACCGGCTGGCCTACGGCCGCACTCGACCCCGTCCAGCGGCTGCGCGTGATGGCCGCCGGGCTGGGCGCCGTCATGTACGCGGAGGAGTACATCGACGCTCCCTTCGACGAGGTGTGGGACGTGGCGAGCGACCTGGAGGGCGAACTGCCGCACCTGGTGCCGACCCTGCAGTCCTTCCGCATGGTCCCGGGCTTCCGTCCCGGCGCCCCGGAGCGCGGCCAGGGCTGGGCCTACGGCCCGCTCGGCTACCGGGCCAGGTTCGAGGTGCTGCTCCAGCCCGGGTACTGCCTGATGCAGAGCCGGCACGTGGTCGGCGGGATGGCAGCGGTGCCCGAGGGCGACGGTACGCGCTTCGCGGTCCTCGGCGGCGTCCGCGGCAGCCGCGAGGCCAAGGCGCTGAACGCGCTGCGCGCCCTGGGCACCGACCGGGGCCGCCGCATGATCGCCCGTACCCGGCGCCGCGCGTCGGCCCGCGGCACGGTCCGGCCTGGCGCGTCCTGATCCCGGGCGGCGGATCAGCGCTCCCCGGCGCCACTCTCCGGCGCCACTCCCCGCACCACGGCCTCCGCTCAACGGTGCGGCCCGGAGGAGGGGTTGTACCGGCCCGCGGGCCGTACGGGCCTGCCCGGCCCGGGCCGGCCGTGTTCAGCGGGCCTGGGCGGCGCGGGCGTCGTAGGGTCTGGTCATGCCGGAATCACAGCGGACTCTTCAAGGCAAGGTCGCCCTCGTGGCCGGGGCGACGCGGGGCGCGGGCCGGGGCATCGCGGTCCAGCTGGGAGCGCGGGGCGCGACCGTCTACGTATCGGGGCGCAGCACCCGGGGCAGGCGTTCGGAGTACGACCGGCCCGAGACCATCGAGGAGACGGCGGAGCTGGTCACCGCGGCGGGCGGGCGGGGCGTCGCGGTGGTCGCCGACCATCTGGTGCCGGAGCAGGTCGAGGCCCTGGTCGGCCGGATCGACGCCGAACAGGGGCGGCTGGACGTCCTGGTCAACGACATCTGGGGCGGCGAGAACCTCTTCGAGTGGGACAGCACGGTCTGGGAGCACGACCTGGACAAGGGGCTGCGGCTGATGCGGCTGGCGGTGGAGACCCATGCCATCACCAGCCATTTCGCGGTGCCGCTGCTGCTGCGCGAGCCGGGCGGGCTGGTGGTGGAGATGACGGACGGCACCAGCGACTACAACACGAGCCGCTACCGGGTCTCGTTCTTCTACGACATCGCCAAGTCCTCGGTCCTGCGCATGGCGTTCGCCCTGGGCCACGAGCTGGGGCCGCGCGGGGCCACCGCGGTGGCGCTGACCCCGGGTTGGCTGCGCTCGGAGATGATGCTCGACAACTTCGGGGTGACGGAGGGGAACTGGCGGGACGCCCTGGAGAAGGTTCCGCACTTCGGCATCTCCGAGACCCCCTCGTACGTGGGCCGGGCGGTCGCCGCGCTCGCCGCGGACCCGGAGGTGTCCCGGTGGAACGGGCAGTCCCTGTCCAGCGGGCAGCTGGCCCGGGTCTACGGCTTCACGGATCTCGACGGCAGCAGGCCGGACGCCTGGCGGTACCTGGTCGAGGTCCAGGACCCGGGCCTGCCGGCGGACCCCGACCGCTACCGCTGAGCGGGCGACGCGCGGCGGAAGAGCGCCGTCCAGAGGAAGGGCTCGCCGAAGACCGGGGACGCGGCCGGTTCGTCGCGCATGCGCCGCAGTTCGACCTCGGCCAGGTCGGAGAAGATCCAGCGCAACGACTCGGGCGTGTAGGCGAGCCCGCCGCCGAGACCGGCCTGCCGGTAGAAGTCCGCGTCGGGCAGCTCGGAGCCCATGGCTCCGGCGGCGAAGCAGGTGAGGGCGAGGTGGCCGCCGGGGGCGAGGGCGCGGTCGAGGAGGGCGCGGTAGCTGATGCGGCGGTGGGGCGGCAGGTGGTGGAAGCAGCCCGAGTCGTAGATCAGGTCGTACGGTCCGCCCAGCTCGGCCGCGGTGAGCGCGAAGGCGTCGCCGCAGTGGAAGCGGATGTCGGCGCCGGCGTCGCGGGCGCGCTCCTCGGCCCAGGCTACGGCCGCGGGCGACAGGTCGACGGCGTCCACCTCGAAGCCCAGCGAGGCGAGGTGGAGGGCGTTGCGGCCGGGGCCGCAGCCCAGGTCGAGGGCTCGGCCCGGGGTGATCAGGCCGCGTTCGAGGTAGGAGACGAGGTTCTCGTCCGGCTTCGCCACGAAGAACGGCATCTCCCTGGAACGGTCCGCGTAGAACCCGTCCCACCAGGTCGCGCCGCCGGTCGTCCAGCGGTCGGCCTCCGCGGCGAACAGGCCGTCCAGCAGGCTGAGCACGTCGTCCACCGAGCGTATGTTCCGGTCCATGAACTCCCCTTTCCCGAGGGCACGATCATAACCAGCGGAAGCACATAAGCCCAGGTCAGAGGCCGTACGACATCCCTCGGGCGACCCCTGGACGGACCGCTGGGGCCCCTTGCGCCCGCGCCGGACCCCGCCCCTCCAGGAGGCCGCGCGCGAGCCCCCGTACGCCCGCCGAGGGCCGCCAGGAGGGCTTTCCGGGGCGCGCCGGGGCGGCTTTTCGCAGGCTCAGGATTCCCGGCCGGTGCGGGTCTCGATCAGGCGGGCCAGCCCGTCCAGGACGCACTGGAGGCCGAAGGCCCACACCGTCCGCGGGTCGTACGCGCCGACCGCGCTGCCGACCCGGCCGCCGAGCGGATAGCGCTCGGGGTCCATGGCCCGCTCCAGCAGCGGGGCGCTGACGGCCCACCACTCCTCGTCGCTCTGCCGGCTGTTGTGGTCGGCGGCGTCGGCGGCGGCCACCGCGTTGGCATGGACGAAGCCCAGGAGGTGGGTGAGGGCGGCGTCCATCTCGACGTCGGTGAGGCCGATGCCGTCGAAGGCCGCGAGTTCGTACTCGTACTTCTCGATCACCCCGGGGCCCAGGGGCGGGCGGGTGACGGACAGGTCCGCGAGCCAGGGGTGGCGCTCGAGCAGGTCGAGGTTGTCGTCGGCGACGCGCGTGACCCGCAGCCGCCACGGCTCCCCGGCGGCGGCCGGCCGGCGGTCCATGTGCAGGTACGCGTCGTCCAGCATGAGGTCGAGCAGCTCGGCCTTGCCCGGGACGTACGTGTAGAGGGTCATCGGGGTGACGCCGAGGCGCTGGGCCAGCGCCCGCATGGTCAGCGCGGCGAGCCCCTCCTCGTCGGCGAGGGCGGTCGCGGCGGCGACCACGGCGTCCACGCTGAGCCCCTGGCGCGGTCCGCGCCGCCCCGACTGCCTGACCTCCTGGCCCGGCTCGCGCCACAGCAGTTCCAGTGTGCGGACGGGGTCGCCCGCCGAGCTCCGGTCCTTCGCCATCTCCGGCCCCTTCCGCGCCCCAATAATTATCTACGATGTATAGAGTACAGTGTATAGAGTAAGCCCGAGACAGTCGCCCTCGCGAGGAGTTCCCGTGCAGATCACCAGTACCGCCATATCCCTGAACGTAGACGACGTCCCCGCCTCGGCAGCCTTCCTGTCCGGCCACTTCGGCTACGAGGAGGCCAACGCGGCCGAGGGCTTCGCCGCCCTCACCCGCCCCGGCGGGCCCGAGGTGATCTTCCTCAAGCGCGGACTGGAGGTCCTCCCCGAGGGCTTCCGGGACCAGCACGCCGGCGGCGTGATCCTGGCCTTCACCGTCACCGGCCTCGCGGCGGAGTACGAGCGGCTGCGCGCCGCCGGCGTCACCATCGCCCTGGAGCCGCGCGAGGAGCCCTGGGGCGAGCGGCTCTTCCAGGTCGCCGACCCGAACGGCGTGATCATCCAGCTCGTCGAATGGGCCACCGGGACCGGCGACGAGCAGTCCGGCGACGACCAGCACGGCCAGGAGGGTCAGGCGTGAATCAGGCCCCCCTCGCCGACGGCCACCAGGTCATCCAGGTCCGCGGAGCGCGGGAGAACAACCTCGCGGACATCTCCCTGGACATCCCCAAGCGCCGCCTCACCGTCTTCACCGGCGTCTCCGGCTCCGGGAAGTCCTCCCTCGTGTTCGGCACCATCGCCGCCGAGTCCCAGCGCATGATCAACGAGACGTACACGGCGTTCATCCAGTCCTTCATGCCCAGCCTCGGCCGGCCGGACGTGGACGGCCTGCACAACCTGAGCGCCGCCATCGTGGTCGACCAGGAACGGATGGGCGCCAACTCCCGCTCCACCGTGGGCACCGCCACCGACGCCTACACCATGCTGCGGATCATCTTCTCCCGGCTGGGCACCCCCCACATCGGCACCTCCAGCGCCTTCAGCTTCAACGCGCCCGAGGGCATGTGCGCACGCTGCGAGGGCATCGGCCAGGTCTCCGACATCGACGTGGACCAGCTCGTGGACCGCGAACTCTCCCTCAACGAGGGCGCAATCACGGTCCCGGGCTTCGCCGTGGACTCCTGGTACTGGCAGATCATGGCGAACTCCGGCTTCTACTCCCCCGACACGAAGCTCAAGGACTTCACCGAGCAGGAGTGGGCCGACTTCCTGCACAAGAGCCAGGTGAAGGTGAAGGTCGGCTCGAACAACTTCACGTACGAGGGCCTGATCACCAAGATCAGCCGCTCGTACCTGTCCAAGGACCGAGAGTCCATGCAGGCCCACATCAAGGCCTTCGTGGACCGGGCCGTGGTCTTCGCCGACTGTCCGGACTGCGCGGGCACCCGCCTGTCCGCCGCCGCGCTCTCCTCCCGCATCGACGGGGTGAACATCGCCGAGTGCTCGGCGATGCAGATCAGCGACCTGGCCGCCTTCGTCCGCCGGATCGACGACCCCGGCGTGGCCCCGCTGCTCGCGAACCTGCGGGACCTGCTCGACTCCCTCGTCGAGATCGGCCTCGGCTACCTCAGCCTGGACCGCCCCTCCGGCACCCTCTCCGGCGGCGAGGCCCAGCGGGTCAAGATGGTCCGCCACCTCGGCTCCTCGCTCACGGACATCACGTACGTCTTCGACGAGCCGACCACCGGACTGCACCCGCACGACATCCAGCGGATGAACGACCTCCTGCTGCGGCTGCGCGACAAGGGCAACACCGTGCTCGTCGTCGAGCACAAGCCCGAGGTCATCGCGATCGCCGACCACGTCGTGGACCTCGGTCCGGGCGCGGGCACGGCCGGCGGTCAGCTCTGCTACAGCGGGGACGTGGCCGGGCTGCGCGCCTCCGGCACCCTCACCGGCCGCCACCTCGAACACCGGGCGCGGCTGCGGGAGCCGGTGCGCACCCCGCGCGGCCACCTGTCGGTGAAGGGCGCCGACCTGCACAACCTGAAGGACGTCAGCGTGGAGGTGCCGCTGGGGGTGCTGGCGGTGGTGACCGGGGTCGCGGGCTCCGGGAAGAGCTCCCTGATCCACGGGTACCTGGCCGGGCGGGAAGGGGTGGTGGTGGCCGACCAGTCCCCGATCCGCGGCTCGCGCCGCTCCAACCCGGCGACGTACACCGGGCTGCTGAACCCGATCCGGACCGCCTTCGCCAAGGCCAACGGGGTCAAGGCCGCGCTGTTCAGCGCCAACTCCGAGGGCGCGTGCCCGAAGTGCACCGGTCTCGGGCTGGTCTACACGGACCTGGCGATGATGGCCGGGGTGGCCTCGGTCTGCGAGCAGTGCGAGGGCAAGCGCTTCACGCCCGAGGTGCTCGCGTACCGGCTGCACGGCAAGAACATCAGCGAGGTGCTGGACATGCCGGTGTCGGAGGCCCACGCCTTCTTCACCACCGGCCAGGCCCGGGCGATCCTGGGCCGGCTCGCCGATGTGGGGCTGGGCTACCTGCGCCTCGGACAGCCGCTCAGCACCCTGTCGGGCGGCGAGCGCCAGCGCCTCAAGCTGGCCATCAGCATGGCGGAGAAGTCCTCCACCTACATCCTGGACGAGCCGACGACCGGGCTGCACATGGCTGATGTGGACAAGCTCCTCGCCCTGCTGGACCGGCTGGTGGACGACGGGAACTCGGTGATCGTCATCGAGCACCACCAGGCCGTGATGGCGCATGCCGACTGGCTGATCGACATCGGCCCGGCCGGCGGACACGCCGGGGGCGAGGTCGTCTTCGAGGGCACTCCGGCGGCCCTGGTGGCCGAGGCCGACACGCTGACCGCCCGCCACCTGCGGGAGTACGTCGCCTCGTAGCCCCTACGCCGGCACGCGCAACGCCGTACGCGGACACGTACGGCGTTGCGCGAGCCGGGCGGCGTGCGGGACGGGGGTGAGGGAGCGCGGGCCGGTCCCCCTCGGCCCCCAGGTCAGCGGGGCGCGCCGGCCTCCGGGAACTCCAGTTCGTACCCGGCGCCGAGCGGGGTGAAGAACCGCTCGACCTCGGCGTCGGTCACGGCCTCCAGGGCCGCGGGCGACCAGCGTGGGCTGCGGTCCTTGTCGACGACCTGGGCCCGGATCCCCTCCACCAGGTCCGGCAGGGCCAGCGCACGGCAGGACACCCGGAACTCCTGTACCAGTACCCGCTCCAGCGTCTGCGTCCCGGCGGCCCGGCGCAGGGCGGCGAGGGTGACCTTGAGCGCCGTCGGGGACTTGGCCAGGATCGTCTCCGCGGCCTCCTTCGCGGCCGGGTCGCCGTGGCCGAGCAGCCGGTCCACGATCTCCTCGACGGTGTCCGCCGCGTAGCAGTGGTCGATCCAGGGCCGCCGGCCGGCGAGGTCACCGGGCGCGGGCGTGTCGGCGTACCGCGGCAGCACCTCGTGCGCGGGCGCCGCGGCGAGCCCGGCGGTGAGCTCGTCGAGCCGGCGGGCGGGGACGAAGTGGTCGGCGAGTCCGCACAGCAGCGCGTCGGCGGCGCCCACGGCGGCGCCCGTGAGGGCCAGGTGGGTGCCGAGCTCACCCGGGGCACGGGCGAGCAGGTAGGTGCCGCCGATGTCGGGGACGAAGCCGATCCCGGTCTCGGGCATGGCGACCCGGGAGCGTTCGGTGACGACGCGGACGCCGCCGTGGGCCGAGACCCCGACCCCGCCGCCCATCACGATGCCGTCCATGAGGGCGACGTACGGCTTGGGGTAGCGGGCGATGTGCGCGTTGAGCCGGTACTCGTCGCGCCAGAAGGCGGGGGAGGCGGTGGCCCCGGCCTTCGCGTCGTCGTGGATGGCCCGGATGTCCCCGCCCGCGCACAGACCGCGCTCCCCGGCCCCGCGGATCATGACCTGGTGGACGGCCGGGTCGTGCTCCCAGGCCGTGAGGGCCTCGTCGATCCGCCGCACCATGGGGTGGGTGAGGGCGTTGAGGGCCTTGGGGCGGTTGAGGGTGACCACCCCCGTGCGGCCCTGGATCTCGAACAGGACGGTGTTCTCGGCGCTGCCGTCATCGGTCTTCACGCCGATCAGTATGTCCGCGGAGTAGCGTGATCCGGTATGCGGAAGATCATTCTCATGATGGGGGTGTCCCTCGACGGCTTCATCGAGGGTCCCGAGCGGCAGATCGACTGGCACCTGGTCGACGACGAGCTGCACCAGCACTTCAACGACGAGCTCCGGACGATGGGCGGCTTCCTGGAAGGCCGCGTGACGTACGAGCTCATGGAGGACTTCTGGCCGACCGCCGACGCGGACCCCGCGAACGCCGGGCCGACGGCCGAGTTCGCCGGCATCTGGCGTGACACGCCCAAATACGTGTACTCGCGCACCCTGGAACGGTCCGGCCCGAACAGCGTGATCGTCCGCGAAGTCGTACCGGCGGAGGTCGCGGCCCTGAAGGCGGCCCCGGGCGGTGACCTGTGCCTGGGAGGGGCGGATCTCGCCGCCTCGTTCCTGCGCCACGACCTGGTGGACGCGTACCGGATCTACATCCACCCCGTCCTCATCGGCCGCGGCAGACCGCTCTTCCCGCCGTCCGCCACCCGCACGCCGCTACGCCTCGAAGGGACGCGCACCTTCGGCAACGGGGTCGTCCAGCTGCGGTACGAGCGGGCCTAGTGCTGTGGGGCGCCCCGCCGATCACGCCGGGCCCGGGGCGGCCAGGTCACGGCCGGGCCCACGCCTCCCGCACCGGGGACGGGCAGGCCACCTCCACCCAGACGCACTTGCCGTCGGGCCCGGGCTGCGACCCCCAGCCGCGCGACAGCCGTTCCACTATCAGCAGGCCGTGGCCGCCCGGCTGCCCCGGCCGCAGGAGCGAGCCCGGCCGCAGGGGCACGGGCGGCGCCGGGTTCCCGTCGGTCACCTCGATCCGCAGCCGCTCCTCGGTGCAGTCCAGCAGCAGGGCGCCCGGCCCGCCGCCGTGCAGGCAGGCGTTGGCCACCAGCTCCGACACCAGCAGGAGCACGTCCTCGGCGGCCTCCCGGTCCTCGTCCGCCGCGCCGGGGAGCCACTGCCAGGCGGTGAGCGCCCTGCGGGCGAACTCGCGGCTGCGCGTCACGACGTCGGTGGTCCCGTCCAGCACCAGGTACCAGGTCCGGTCGGGTGACCCCCGCTGCTCCATGACGCTCAGGCTCCTCCGTGTCGGCGCGGAGTCATGTCCGCGTGTCCCCGTTGTGCGCGCTGTCCGCGTTGTCTGCGGGATGCGCTCCCCGCGGACCGGGCGCTAGGCCGTGTCCGGCGGACCGCCCGCCTCGCCCAGGGCCTCCGCCACATCGGCGTGCACGGGGAACACCCCGTCCGCGCCGGTGATGCGGAACATCCGGGCGACCGGACCGCGCAGGCCGATCAGTTCCAGACCGGCACCTGCCTCCTGCGCCGTGAGCCGGCTGTGCAACAGCACGTTCAGCCCCGTGGAATCGCAGAATCCAAGGCCGGTGAGGTCCACCAGCAGCCGGCCACCAGGGGTGACCGCCGCATCCAGCGCATCGCGCAGCGGCTGCGCCGTGTCGTGGTCCAGCTCCCCCGCCAGTTCGACGACGACGGCTCCGTCCACGGTCCGCACCGCTACGGTGAAGCGCTCGCTGTCCGCTCCCGGAACCATCCGGCATCACCCTTCCGTTCTGTCCCGCACCTTCCCGGTAGCGGCGGGGATACGCATCCGGGAAGCATGATCTGCGCCACGTCGGGCAGAGGCCGTCACAGAAGCCCGCCGGACCGCACCTGCGGAGGCGTCCCCGGACGACGACCGCCCGGGGGCGGTCGTCCGCCCGGCCCCGGGCCGAGCGGTCCCTAGGGACGGCGGGGCCGGGGGCGCCTGAGCGCCCGCTCCAGGACGTCCGCCGGGAGGTACTCCGAGGGGCCGGACCAGCGCATGCCATCCTCGAACTCGATGGTGTCCCACAGGTCTTCGCCCAGGTCTGCGCCCACCTGGACGGCGACGTCCTCGCGCAGCCGGGGCAGGAGGGCGTACAGCCGGTCGCCGGGGCAGGCCGTGTCGTTGAAGTCCCGGTGGCCGTAGATCTCCGACGGGGGCAGCCCGTACTGGCGGCAGACGTGCGCGCAGAGCGCGACCAGGGCCCCGTACTGCTTGGCGGGCGGCTCCACGCTGGTGTAGGTGCCCTCGTTCTCGATCCCCACCGACACGTTGTTCTGGCCGACGCAGTGGGCGGAGCGGACCTGCCGGGCACCCGCGGTCAGTTCGTCGAGGCTGTGGTGGCGTCCTTCGGTGACGAACGCGCCGCGGCTGACGGTGAAGTGCTGGCCGGTGTCGATCCAGCCCTGGCTGTCCATGTGGTAGTTCTGGATCGCCCGCGCGAGGGCGAACGCACGCTGGCGGGAGTAGTCCTCCACGTTCGCGGTCGCCGTGTGGTGGACGACGATCCGTTCCGGGGGCGTGGAGAGGATCACCACGGGCTCGGCGGGCGGCCGGGCGCCCCATGCCGCGCAGTCGAAGATCTCCGGGCCCGTGGCGGCCGACGCGTGGGCGGCGGTCCGCGGCCACACCGCCGCCGTACCGAGCCCCAGCGCACCGGAGAGGATCATGCGGCGGGTGACGCGCCGCAGCTGGGACGGGGGGATCTCGGCGCGCATGGGGAACTCCCTCTCACCGGCGGGGGCGTGCGCGGCGGCCGCCGCGCACACCGCACAACGACCGCACGATCAAGAAGCAACGTCCCTGCACCGCCGGCCGGGGGAGCCCGTAGGCCGAACGGCCGCACCCGCCGGGACAGGCGGCCGGGCGGCGCCGGCGGACCGCACCGCACCCCGCCGTACGGCCCTGGCACCGGCACCGCCGCGCCGCGCCGGGCCAGGAGGTGTCGCGTCAGAACGCGTTCAGAACGCGTTGCGCCGCCGCAGCCTCAGGGGGCGGCCGTCCGGGTCGACCAGCACCCGGTGCAGGGGAGCCGCGATCAGCCGCTGCGCGCCGGTCAGGTCCGGCGGGACGTACCGGCGCAGCCGGCCCGGCGGCCGGGGGCCGCGGCAGCCGTTCCCGTACCAGGCGTCCAGCCTGTCGGCGGCCTGCTCGAAGGCGTCGAAGGCGGCCACGGGGTCCGACAGCGCCTCCTGCCCTGCCTGCGCCTGCCGCCCCGCCGGGTCCCCGGCGTCCAGGTGCTCGCGCATGAGCTCCAGGCGCAGCTCCCGGGCGAAGGCGCCCGTGCCGTCCACCACGGCGCAGCTCAGCTCGGAGTCGTGGGTCCAGGAGCGGAGGTTGATGTTGTCGGAGCCGACGGAGGTCCACACGTCGTCGATCACGCACACCTTGGCGTGGACGTAGACGGGGGTGCCGGCATGGTTCTCCAGGCCGTACACGGCGACCCGGTCGCCGCCGGCGCGGCGCAGGGCGTCGAGGGCGGTGATCCGCCCGATGAGGTTCATGGGCAGGGTGAGGCGGCCGTCCTGTTCCGGGACCGAGGGGATGACGGCGATCAGCCGGAGCCGGGGACTGCGGCGCAGCGCCCGGGCGAAGCAGTCGACCACCCGGGGGGACCACAGGTACTGGTCCTCCAGGTAGACCAGGGTCCGGGCCCGGGCCAGCGCCTTGAGGTAGGCCCGGGCAATGCTGCGCTCCCCGTCGGGGGCGAAGGGGTAGCCGCTCAGCAGGCGGTTGGGGTAGGTCCGCAGCACCTGCACGGTGTGCGTGCCGCAGGGTGGCGGATCTGCCGTCTGCGGCGGCAGCCGGTCCGCGCGGGTGTCCTCCCGGTGGGCCAGCTCCCGCAGCCGGACGAGTGGGCTGCGGCTGAGCGGGGACGGGTCCTGCCAGCGCTCGCGGAAGACGGCCTCGATGTCGCCGACGACGGGCCCGCGCAGGGCGAGCTGTACGTCGTGCCAGGGCGGGTGGGGTCCGTAGGCGGCGGCCATGGGCATCGACTGGCGGTCGCCGCGGTGGGTGGAGTCGTCGTTGCGGTTGTGGCAGAGGTCGATGCCGCCGACGTAGGCGACGTCCCGGTCCGGGTGCCCGGCGTGGCGCAGGACCACGAGTTTCTGGTGGTGCGAGCCGCCGGGGCGTACGCGCATGTCGAGCAGGCATTCGCCGCCCGCTTCCTCGATCTCCTCGCCGAGGTGGCGGTTCTCCTCCTCGCTGAAGTGCAGGCTGTCCAGGTGGGAGCGCCACAGGAGCCCCTTGACGACGACGCCGCGCTCGGCCGCCCGGCACAGGACCGAGCCGATCTCGGTGCCGTCCCCGTCGAGCCGCTCGTCGGGATCGCCGCGCCAGTCGGTGAACAGGAGCAGGTCGCCGGCGCGCAGGGCGCGGACCGATGCCAGCAGCTCCGCGAAGTAGCGGGCGCCGTGCACCAGGGGCCGTACGTGGTTCCCCTCCGACCATGCCTTTTCGTCCGGGCGTCGCTGGTCGAGGCGCGTCGCGGTGTTGCCGCGTTCACCGGGTACCAGCAGCCACTCGGCCTGCGTCACGGGATCGGCCCTCCGGTGTGCTCCTACCCGCCGGGGCGCCCGCAATCCCCGCCCGCCGGAGCGGCGGGCGGGGTGGTGCGGGTCCGGCAGGGGGTCAGCCGGTCGGGAAGGTGTCGGCGGTGCGGATCCGGTCGCGGACCCAGACGCCGGCCGGCTTCAGGGAGCCGGTTCCCGTCCAGGGGCCGTTGCTGTTGCAGGTGCCGTCCTTGAAGACGGCGCCGGAACGGAAGTCGTCGGAGAAGTTCCAGTTGACCCAGCTGATCTTCTTGGCGGCCATCAGGTCCAGGTACTTCTGTGACGTGGCGAAGTCGTTGGCACCCTCACCGGCGTAGTTCTGGGTGCCGAACTCGGTGACGAAGACCGGGATCCTGTCGGCCGCCCGGGAGAGGGCGTTCAGGTACTCGTCGCCGTGCGACGCGGCGTAGAAGTGGAAGGTGTACATGATGTTGGAGGCGCTGACCTGGTTGTTGACGGTCTCCGACTCGTCGGCGCCGTCCGAGACCCCCAGCGAGGACCAGGCGCGGGTGCCGACCAGGACCGGGGCGTCGGCGTCGATGCCGCGGATCACCGGGATGATCTGCTCGGCGTAGCTCTTGACCTTGGACCAGGTGACGCCGCTGGGCTCGTTGGCGATCTCGTAGAAGACGTTGTTCTTGTCCTTGTGCCGGTTCGCGATCGCCGTGAAGAAGGTCTTGGCCTTCGACAGGTTGGCGTTCGGGTCCCCCGGGTCGAGCATGTGCCAGTCCACGATCACGTACATGCCGCGGGCGGTGGCCTGCTCGATCAGCGAGTGGGCGAGGTCGGTGAACTTCTGCGGGTCGGTCTCGTAGCCGCCTTCCTGGACGTACGTGGAGACGCGCAGGACGTCGGCGTTCCAGTCCTTGGCGAGGGCGTCGAGCGAGCCGCCGGTGAGGCACTGGGCGTACCACTGGGTGCCGTGGGTGCTCATGCCGCGGAGCTGGACGGGCTTGCCGTACTGGTTGCAGAGCTTGGTGCCGCACACCGTGAGCTGGCCGTTGATCCCGACCGGGGTGGTGCCCGGCACGGGGGTGGAGCCGGCGTCGACCGTCAGGTGGTCGACGTTGGGGCCGCCGTTGGCGGTGGTGGCGGTGGCCCGGATGGTGTTGGCACCGGCCTTGAGGCCGGCGGTCAGGCCGGTGGTGGACCAGGTGGTCCACGCCCCGGTGCCGTTGAAGGCCTTGTTCGAGGCGACGGCCGTGCCGTTGACCGTGATGGTCATGGGGCGGTTGGTGGTGGTGCCGTTGGCGTAGCGCAGGTTCACGGTGGCGCTGCCCGCCTGCGCGGCGTTCACCGTCCACTCGACGTAACTTCCGGTGGCGTTGTCGTAGTTGACGAAGCCGCTGCCGGTGTGGCCGGCGTGGTTGGACTCGACCAGCCCCTTGGACACGAAGGCGTTCTCGGCCTCGTGGGTGACGGCGGCGGCCGGAGCGGCCGCCGCGGCGGCGGACCGGGGGGCTGCGGTGCCGGTGGGGGCGGGGGCCGCTATGCCGGGGGCGCCGGCCAGGCCGACGAGCAGACTTCCGGTGAGGATTCCGGCGGCGGCGAGGGCGTGCAGCCGGAGGCGTGGGGGTCTCAAGGCATCTCCATCCCGTGTGACGGACCTGGGACCGTAAGGAAACTTTCCTAACGATAGGAAGGGAATAGCAGCCTCCGGGGATCCGCCACAAGACCCCGCACTCGATCCGCATATGCGGACCGCTGGTCGGTTCCGGCACCCGGGCCGGTCACGTCATTGCCGGTCGGGGCATCCGCCCTGCTCCGGCCCGCTCTCGCCGTGGTCGCGGCCGGGTTCACCGGGGTCATCGGGGGCACCGGGGTCACCGGGGTAGAAGTTGGGGCGCTGGTCGACGTCGTCGTAGTAGCGGTGGAAGACGGGGGTGATGCCGCCCGACACCGGAGGGACGATCCAGCTCCAGTCCGCGGGCACGGTGCGCCCCTGGCGCTCCTCCCTGGCCAGGTGGGCGAGGAAGCGGCGGGATTCCGTGTGGTGGTCGCTGATCCGGGCCCCCGCGGTGCGGAAGGAGTGCAGGACGGCGACGTTGAGCTCGACCAGGGCGCGGTCGCGCCACAGGGTGCCGTCGCTGCTGGTGTCCAGGCCGAGGCAGGCGGCCACGGCGGGCAGCAGGTTGTAGCGGCCTTCGTCGACGAGGTTGCGGGCTCCTATCTCGGTGCCCATGTACCAGCCGTTGAACGGGGCGAGGGGATAGTCGATGCCGCCGACCCGCAGCCGCATGTTGCTGATGGCCGGCACGGCGTGCCAGCGCAGCCCCAGGTCGGCGATCCGCGGAACGTCCGGATGGCTGATGGGCACCTCCAGGACCAGGTCCCGCGGCACCTCGAAGAGCTGGGGCTTGTCGTCCGGTGTGTCGATGACCAGGGGCAGGATGTCGAAGGGACCGTCGAGGCCCTGCCAGCCCAGCCGCCGCACCTGCTCGGTGAAGGCCGCGTACGCCCCGTCACCGACCACCGTGCCGTCGTCCCGGCGGCTGCCGGCGTAGCGGATGAGCTGGTCGTTCCACACCCGGGGACCGGGGCGGGCCGGGGTGTCGGGGGCGAACACGGAGATCACGGGCCTGATCCGGCCGAGGTTGGTGGCCTGGCGCAGGTGCTCGCACAGGTGGCGGTGGATCTCCTCGGGGGTGGCGGCGTCGCGGCGGTCCAGGACGCGCAGGCTGTTCCAGTACAGGCGGCCGATGCACCGCCGGGAGTTGCGCCACGCGACCCGGGCACCGAAGGTGAGCTCGGCGGGCGTGTGGCGGTAGGTGCCCGTGGCGTCGATGGCGGCGCCGACCTCGACCAGGCGCCGGCCGAGTGGGACGGGCTGGGCGGGATGCTCGGCGTGGAACAGGCGCAGGAACTCCTCTGCCTCGTCCCGGTCGGCGGCAGCACCGGTGTGCGGGCCGGGGGCGGCGGCATGGTGGACGGGTGTCGGGAAGGACGGGGCTTCGGAGTTCACTGGTTCCTCGCAGGAGGCGGGACCGGAGGGCTGCCCGGTCAGGCGAGCCTGAGCGGCAGCGTTTCCAGGGACCGGAATTCGAGGTTGGGGTTCCAGGTGGGCTCGCCGGCGAGCCGGATGCCCGGGAAGCGGGCGAAGAGGGCCACGTAGAACCACTTCAGCTGGAGGTTGGCGATCTGCCTGCCCAGGCAGGAGTGGACTCCCAGCCCGAAGGACAGGTGCTTGGCGCTGTTGCTCCGGTCCAGGTCGAAGGCGTCCGGCCGCTCGAACACGCCGGGGTCCCGGTTGGCGGCGCCCAGGAAGAGGGCGACGCTCTGCCCGGCGCGGATGCGTACGCCGCCCATGTCGAGGTCCGTCGCGGCGGCCCGCCAGGTGAACTGGTTCGAGGCGTTGTAGCGGATCACCTCGTTCGCCGCGTTGTCCGTGCACGCCCGGTCGGTGCGGAACCGCTCGATCTGGCCGGGGTTGCGCGCGAAGGAGAGCATGCCGCTGCTGAGCGAGCCGGGTGTGGTGGGGGCGAACAGGGCGATGAACAGCAGGACGAGCTGGTGGACCGTCTGCTCCGGCGTGGTCTCCGTCAGACCGTCCTGGGCGGCGGCGAGGCGGGCGATGACGGTGTCCGGGAGCACCTTGCCGCGCTTGCCCCGGAGGAGCTCGACGGCGTAGGTGTGCAGGTCCGTGAGGAGTTCCAGGAGACGGTCGAGCTCCACCGGCTGGCTCTGCGGCCCGGACCAGTACGTCATGAGCGTCTCGACGCACGGGATGACGAAGTCCAGGTCGTCCTCCGGCACCCCGAAGGCGTGCACGGCCGAACGGACGGGGAGTTCGGCGGCCAGGACGGAGACGGCGTCGATCTCCCGCGTACGGGAAGGGACCGAGGCGACCAGGTCGGCGGCGACGCGTTCGATCACCTGGCTGTAGTGCTCGTGCGCCGCCCCGCTGAAGCCGGCCTGGGTGGAGCGGCGCAGCGCGTCGTGGCGCGGCGGGTCCGTGTACATCATCACGTTCTTGGTGAACCGGTGGTAGATGCTGTCGGGCGGCAGCGGCCGGCCCGGGAACTTGACCGCCAGCACCTCTTCCATCCGCTCGGCCTTGAGCCGGCGGTCCTTCAGGGCGGCGGCGCAGTCCCCGTACCTCATGACCGCCCAGGCGTTCAGCCCCTCCGCCCAGTGGACCGGCTCGCGCCGGGCCAGGTCCGCGTAGACGGGGTACGGGTCGGGCACGATGGCGGGATCCGAGAGGGGCGACGGCTGACTCACTGGCTCTCCTTCCGGTGGCCGGCATCCGAGGCCGCGGCCGGGATTCCGGGGGGTCCGAGCACTTCGATCCCGAACTCGGCGGCGATGGCGCGCACCTGTTCCAGATCGGGCAGGACGATGCCGTGCGGCGGGATCTCCAGGGAGGGTGCGGGCTTCCCCAGGGAGCGGGTGAAGCCGTCGAACCCACCGGGCTCGGTGACGTGGAGGAAGCGCGCCTCGTCCGAGGTGACGAGGAAGGTGTGGGGGACGTGGCGCGGGCCGTAGACGAACGATCCGGCGGGCGCGGCGATGACCTGGCCGGCCACCCAGAAGGTGACCTCGCCGTCGAGGACGTACCACCATTCGTCGTCGCGGTGGTGCACGTGCAGCGGTGAGCCGGTACCGCGCCGGCCGAGGTGCTCGATGACCGAGGCCGCCCCGTTCATCTCCGCCGAGGAACCCTTGACCGTCGCGAGGAAGTCGAGGAACCACAGCGCCTCGCCCTCCCCCTCGCGCAACGCGATCGGTGCGGTCGGCGCTGTCGGTGCGGTCGGCGCTGTCGGTGCGGTCCTTGGAGCCTCCGGCACATCGGATCCCTTCATCGCGAGACCAGCCTGACCGGCACGGCCGACGGCACGACGGAAATAGTCGAATGGAATGTCACTTCGATGTCATCGACGGGAACGACGATGAAATTCTTCAGGATTTCGGTCAGCATGACGACGCACTGCTGTTCCGCCAGCCGGTTTCCGACGCAGTGCCGCGGGCCGGCACCGAACGGCAGGAAAGTGTTGATGGTGGCGTGTTCCTCGTCGTCGGTCGAGAACCGGTCCGGATTGAATCGTTCCGCGTCACGGAAAAGGTCCGGGTTCTTCCCGACGGCGCTCTTCATCCACATGATGACCGTGCCCGGCGGGATGCTCATTCCCCTTTCCTCCACCGCGCGTTCGTCGGTGAATTTCGCACTGAAGGGGACGGGCGGAAAGAGGCGCAGCGTCTCGTAGACGATGCTCCTGACGTACGGGTCGGGGCTCGGATCGACCTCGGTGCCGTCCGCGCTGTCCGTTCCGTACGGGGCGGTCGCCTCGATCGACTTGCGCGCCTTCTCCTGGACGTGCTCGTCCTGGGAGAGCATGACCAGCGCCTGGGAGAGGACGTAGGACATGGGGTCGGCGCCGCCGAGGACGAGGGACATCATCTCCTCGACCCGGTCCTCGTGGGACCACGGGGCCCCCGCCACCTGACCGAGCAGGTCGCCGGACGGCCGGTGCGCGGGGCACTCGGCGGGGGCGCGCTGCTCGCGGCCGCGCAGTACGGCGCCGAGGACGCCGGCGACCTGGCGGTACGCGGCCCGGACGCGCAGCCGCCGCCGGGGGAAGATCCACCGGACGAAGAAGGGGTGGAAGGCGCGGAAGCTGACCTCTTCCTCGATGGCGCCGAGGGCGTGGTGGTAGGCGTGCAGATCCGCCCCGAGATCCCAGTCCTCGCCGAAGAGGAAGGCGCTGAGACAGTTGACGCTCCAGTCGCGCAGGTCCGCCTGGAGGCCGTCGTAGCCCTCGTCGGCGTGCTTCCACCTGTCCACGTACCGGCCGGCGACGTCCGTCAGCACGTACGACCGCTCCGCGACCCCGCGGCTCGTCAGGGGCGGCGAGAGGACCTGACGGTGGGTCCGGTGGAGGTCACCTCCCTCCACGCCCATGAGGCTTCGGGCCAGCACCGTGCGGTCGGCCCGGCGGTGCGAGTCGAGGTCCTTCTTGTGCAGGTTGGGCGACACGTACGACAGCGACACGAACGCCGCGCTCCCCCAGGCCAGATGGATGCGTACGAGGGGCCCGTACTCCTCGTGCAGGGCTTGCAGCGCTTCGTGCCGGCCGCCGTGCCCGTAGGCCAGCAGCTCCTCCATGTTCCCCAGGAACAGCGAGGGTTTCGGGCCCGGCAGGTGGCGCAGCGAGCGGAACTCCGCAAGCCGCCGCCGTACGAGGAGGAGCGGGAGAGCGGCGATCACCGGTGCGGCGAGCAGGAGCGGCCAGGCCTGCCGGCTGATGCCTGACCACAATGCGAGGCCTGCCAGCAGGAAGGGAACAGCGATGCCCGCCGTGTAAATTGCCCGGTACAGTGCGTGTAATCGACGTGCCCTGTGCATGCTCATAGCCATTCCCCTCGACGACTGACGCGAGCCTTCCCGAGGACCTTCCGGTCCGTTCGGGGTGTGACTTAAGGGAATCTCGATGCGCAGTCAGGCTACGGAGCCGATTCCGGGCCCTGCAATAGTGGCCGAAGGGATGGCCGGTTCCCACCGAGGTCATGGAATGTGAATGGCGTGTGAGGAAGTCCGTGGCGTACCAGGCCAGCGTTCCACCGGCGCGGCCCCGCCGCGCAACCGAACGAACTGGCGCAGTCGGAGATGGCTCATTCCACGGGTAGGGGTCTTCGCAGCCGAACACGCCACCGACGCGCGCCCGCCGGGTTCTTCACGGACCACAGCACGTGACGTCGCCCCGTGACGGACTTCGCGTGGCGACGACGTGCTCAGGCGACGCCAGGGGCGGTGGCTCGTGCGAGCAGCCCGTCGACGAACGTGCGGAGTCCCTGGGGGTAGATGTCCCGTGCGGCCAGCGCGGCCCATCGGACGCCGATGGCGGCCAGGTGGGGCACCTGGGACGGGTCCAGGTCGTCTCGGTAGGCGAAGGGCCGGCCTTCGTCCCGTCGGCGGGCGGAGTGGGCGCGGACCAGGACCTCGCCGACGGTGAAGTACCAGATGCTGCGGAAGACGTCGACGCTCTGCTCGGGTGTGCATCCGTGGTCGGCGGCTCCGGCCACGATGGCCTCGACCATCCACATCGCCGATTCGTCGAGCAGTCCGACGAAACCGTCGGCCGAGAGGACCTCCGCGGCCCATGGCCAGGCCGTGAGGGCGTCGCGCATCGCGGTGGCGGCCGCGACGATGCGCTCCCGTGGGTCACTGGGCAGTTGGGGACGTTCGATCTGTTCGATGTGGTGATTGACCAGCAGGAGCAGCAGGTCGTCCTTGTTCCGGATGTGGTGGTACAGGGTCGTCGCCCCGATGCCGATCTCGGCGGCCAGGCGACGGACGGTCAGCTTCTCCCAGCCGTCCTGGTCGATGAGCCGACGGGCGGCCACCAGGATCTGCGCGCGGGAGGTCACGGGTGGCCGGCCGGTGCGGCCGTGCGGTGCGGGCGCTCGGGACATCGTCCCATCATGCCGCCCTGCCGTCCTCCGCCTCGAAACGGGTGCGGTTCCAGCTTTCGTGTTCACGGGCGCCCTGCCTCATGTTACTTTCGGAACATGTTCGAAAACTCAAAGGACATCACTGGGACGCCACCACCCGATGCCGGTTCCACGGCGGCACGGAGCATGGCGGGACTGCTGCGCCCCTACTACTTGAGCTTCGCGGCCCTTGTGACCCTGCAGGTCATAGGTGCCCTCGCGGGTCTGATGCCGCTGCTGGCGGTCGTCGAACTGGGGCGCACTCTGCTGGCGCCCGGCCCGATCGATCACGGTCATGTCTGGATCGTCGTGGTCGCGGGTGCGGCCGGCTTGTTCATCCGGCTGCTGTTCACGGCCGCGTCGTCAGGAATCGGGCACGTCGTCGACGGTCAGGTGCAACTGACGTTCCGCCGGCAACTGGCCGCGCAGCTGGGGCGCGTACCGATCGGCTGGTTCTCCCGGCGAGGGACCGGCGAGCTGGCGAAGGTGGTGGGGGACGACGTCAGCGCCGTGCACCCGTTCATCGCCCACACCCCCGGTGAGCTCGTCTCCGCCTTCGTGGTGCCGCTGGTGTCGCTGGTCTACCTGTTCACCGTCGACTGGCGGCTCACACTGATCACGCTGATACCGGTCGCGCTGGCCGTGGCGCTGGTCCCCCTGATGATGACCCCGACCCGGCTGCGCGAACAGGAGGACTTCGATGCCGGCATGGGGCGGATCGCGAGTTCCGTCGTCGAGTTCGTCCAGGGCATCTCGGTGGTCAAGGCGTTCGGCGGAAGCGAGCGCGCCCACCGTACGTTCCTCACGGCCGTCGACGATTTCGTCGGCAGCTTCTTCCGGATGGTGCGCGGGCTCGCCGGGATCGCCGCCGGGATGCAGGTGGCGCTGTCGCCGCCGTTCGTACTGCTGATCGTGCTGATCGGCGGTACGGCTCTCATCACCACCGGTGGCATGGCCGCGGCCGACCTGCTGCCCTTCCTGCTGCTCGGGTGGGGCCTGACCGCTCCCGTGGCGGCCCTGGGCCACGGCTTCGACGACATGCAGGCCGCCCGGCGCGCCGTCGGCCGGATCCGGGATGTGCTTGCGGTGCAGCCGCTGCCGGAGCCCACGCGTCCGGCCACGCCCCAGGGGCACCGGGTGGAACTGCGTGGCGTCCGGTTCGGCTACGAGGCCGGTCACGAGGTGCTGCGCGGGATCGACCTGGTGCTCGAACCGGGGACGGTCACCGCGATCGTCGGGCCCTCGGGAAGCGGGAAGTCCACGCTGGTGCAGCTGTTGCCGCGGTTCTTCGACCCGACCCACGGTTCGGTCACCCTCGGCGGCGTCGATCTGCGCGAGCTCGGCAGCCGGGAGCTCTACCGGAAGGTCTCCTTCGTCTTCCAGGACGTCCGGCTCCTGCGCGCGTCGGTCGCGGACAACATCGCGCTGGCGGTACCGCACGCCGGCCTCGACGACGTGGTGCGCGCCGCCCGGCTGGCGCACATTCACGATCGGATCCTCAAGCTGCCCCGCGGATACGAGTCGGTGATAGGTGAGGATGCCGGACTGTCGGGTGGCGAGGCACAGCGGATCTCCCTCGCACGCGCACTGCTCGCCGACGCGCCCGTTCTCGTGCTGGACGAGGCGACCGCCTTCGCCGACCCGCAGACCGAACAGGCGGTGCGCCACGCACTGGCGACGCTGGAGGGTACCCGGACGATCATGGTCATCGCCCATCGCCTGGAGACGATCGCCGACGCCGACACCGTCGTGATGCTGGCCAACGGGTCGATCGTCGAGCGCGGCAGGCCCGCCGAACTGCTGGCACGCAACGGAGAGTTCGCCGCGTTCTGGCAAGCCCAGCGGTCGGCGGTCGCCGACCGGACCGAAGCCCGAGGTGGCGCACTGCAAGGAGGAGGCGAGCCCCGATGATTCGAATGCTGCTGCGCGTGCTGGGGCACGAGTACGCCCGGCCGGTGCGTCGCACCGTGGCCCTGATGACGACGACCGCACTCGTCGAGGGTCTGTCCTACGCACTGCTGATTCCCGTGCTGCGGGCAGTGTTCGGGAGCACACCCGAAGACGCCTGGCCCTGGCTGATCGCGTTCGGGGCCGCGGTCGCCGTCTACGCGGTGCTGCGGTATGTCAGCGATCGGTCCGGTTTCCTGGCCGGGACCACGCTGTTGCGCGGCACCTACCACCGTCTCGGCGACCATCTGGCCCGACTGCCCATCGGCTGGTACGACGCAGGACGCCTCGGGGAGGTGTCCGTGCTGGCCAGCCGCGGCGTCCTCCAGGCGATGGGCGTGATCGCGCATCTGCTGGCACCGTTCATCTCCGCCTGCGTGACCCCCCTGACGATCGTCGCCGTCATGCTGGCCTTCAACTGGCAGATGGGTCTGGCCGCGTTGGCCGCCGTACCGATCGTGGCGGCGATCCAGATCCGGACGGGACGCTCGATGGCCGCCACGGACACGGAGCGCCACGCACGCGACCACGACGCCACCGGGCGAGTCATCGAATACCTCCAGGCCCAGCCGGTGCTGCGCGCCGGGGGCCGGACCGTCGAACGCTTCCGGATGCTCGACGACTCGTTGCAGGAAGTCCAGCGCGCCTCCCGCCGGACCGCGCTGTCGGCGCTGCCCGGCGTGGTGGGTCTGGCACTCGCGGTGCAGACGATGTTCACCGTCGTGCTGGCCCTGGGCGCCCACCTCGCGCTCGGCGGGAACATCGGTGCGGCGGAGGTCCTGGCGATCCTGGTGCTGGCCGCCCGCTGCGCGGATCCACTGCTGTCGCTGTCGGACATCAGCGGCCAACTCCGCGGCGCACGTTACGAACTGGCGCGGCTCGACACGGTGTTGCGCACCGAGCCGCTGCCGGAACCGGCCGAACCGGTCCAGCCGGTGCGCCACGACCTGGAGTTCGAGTCCGTCGCCTTCCGGCACGGCGACCGCACGGTGATCGACGACCTGTCGCTGTCCCTGCCGCAAGGGCAACGGCTCGCCGTTGTCGGACCGTCGGGTTCCGGCAAGAGCACGCTGCTGCAGTTGCTCGCGCGGTTCTACGACGTGGACGCGGGCGCGGTGCGCGTAGGAGGGGTGGACGTGCGGGCGATCGACACGGAGGTGTTGATGGCGCAGATCGCCATCGTCTTCCAGGACGTCCATCTCTTCGACGGCACGATCGAGGAGAACGTACGCCTCGGCCGTCCCGACGCCGACGAAGCGGAGGTGCGGGCGGCAGCCACCGCGGCGCGGCTGGACGAGGTGATCGAGCGGCTGCCCGGCGGATGGACGGCCAATGTCGGCGAGGGCGGCGCACTGCTGTCGGGAGGTGAACGCCAGCGCGTCTCGATCGCGCGCGCACTGCTGAAGAACGCGCCCGTCGTGCTGCTGGACGAGGTGACCTCCGCACTGGACCCGGTGAACGAGGCAGCCGTCCACGAGGGCATCGAGCGCCTGATGGCCGGCCGCACGGTGGTGATGGTCACGCACCGGATGCGGACCGTCCGACGCGCCGATCGCGTCCTCTTCCTGGACGGCGGCCGGATCGTGGAGGAAGGCAGCCACGATGCACTGCTGCGCCTCGGCGGCCGCTACGCCGATTTCTGGAATCTTTCCCTGACTCCGGCAGCAGCGGCTGGGCGTGGACCTGCTGCGCGGTGACTCACCTGGGCAGGCAGCTGGAGGAATGAGGACTTTCGCCATGCTGCCGATGAGTCGCATGCAAGGATGTCGCCCGTGACCAGATCGTCCTCCTCGCCTGTCGCCGAGGACACGCCTCGCAACAACGGCCTGGGTCCCCGTACCGCAGCCATGCTTGTGTTCGGGTCGTCGGCCGCGGTCCTGGTGGTGGAGATCGTCGCTCTGCGGCTGCTGGCTCCCTACCTCGGCCTCACCCTCGAGACCAGCACCATGGTGATCGGCATCGCCCTCACCGCGATCGCCGTCGGATCCTGGCTGGGTGGGCGCATCGCCGACCAGGTCAGCCCACGCCGGCTCCTGGGCCCCTCGCTCGGGGTGTCGGGAGCCGTCGTGGCGCTCACCCCTGCCGTGCTGCGCACCACCGCGGAGTGGGCACCGGCGATGCTCCTGTTGATCGCGTCGCTGACCATCCTCGTGCCGGGCGCGCTGCTCTCCGCGGTGACGCCGATCGTGACCAAGTTGCGTCTCACCAGCCTCGCCGAGACCGGAACGGTCGTCGGCCGACTGTCCGGCGTCGGCACCGTCGGCGCCATCGTCGGCACTGTCCTCACCGGCTTCGTCCTCATCGCGCGGTTGCCGGTCAGCGGCATCCTGATCGGCCTCGGAACGCTGCTGGTGGTCGGCTCCGCGCTGATCGAGTGGCGAACGCGCGGGTGGAGAAGCACATCTGCCCTCACACTCGTAGTCGTCGCCGGCGGCCTCGCCACCATGGTCGCGCCCGGTGCCTGCGACACGGAGACCAGGTACCACTGCGCACGGGTCGTCGCAGACCCCGACCGGGACAGCGGCCGCACGCTCGTTCTGGACGGCGTGCGGCACTCCTACGTCGACATCGACGACCCGGCCTCCCTCAAGTTCGCGTACGTGCGCGCCATCGCGTCGGTGGTCGATACCGCCTTTCCCGCAGGTGAGCCACTTGCCGCCCACCACCTGGGCGGCGGCGGGCTCACCTTCCCCCGATACCTCGCGGCCACGCGGCCCGGGACGCGCAGCCTGGTGTCCGAGATCGACGCCGGGGTCGTCCGCATCGACCGCGACCAACTGGGTCTGGGAGCAGAAGGGGGTATCGACGTACGCGTCGAGGACGGCAGGATCGGCCTGCGGCGACTGGACGCCGGCAGTCGTGACCTCGTCGTCGGCGACGCCTTCGGGGGCGTGAGCGTGCCGTGGCACCTCACTACGGTGGAAGCGATGACCGACGTACGGCGGGTGCTCGACGAAGACGGCCTGTACGTTGCCAACCTCATCGATCACGGTGATCTGGCCTTCGCACGTGCCGAAGTGGCCACCCTCAGCGGAACCTTCGAGCACGTCGCCCTCGTCGGCGAACCCACCGAAATCGGCCTCGACCCGACCGCCACCCCCGAGGGCGGCAATCTGGTGGTGCTCGCCTCGAACCGGCCGGTCGACGTCCGCGCGACCCAGGAAGCACTGGACGCCCGGCAACCCGGCTGGAAGATCGTCACCGGCGACGACCTCACGTCCTGGATCAGCGATGCCCGACTGCTCACCGACGACTACGCACCCGTCGACCAGCTCCTCCAGCCCTACGGCCCACGGAGCAGCCAGTGACATGCCCAGGGCGGTACGGCGCCGGTTGCACTTGTTCTCGACCCGAATGGGCCGGGTCCGTCGGGTGACGGGTCCGGCCCCTTGCGGTGGGCGGTCGGTCAGATGCGGTCGGCGGCGATCAGGAGGTACTGGAAGGAGCCGTCCCGGTAGGAGTTGGTGAACGCCTCTTCGATGCCGGTGACCAGGCGGGACGTGGCCCGCAGCTCCCAGTAGGGCAGGGTCGCGGGCGTGAGGTCGATGACGGCCTGCGGTACGAGACGGTTGTCGGCCATGGCGCGCATGTACTCCCGGCGGGAGTGGATGTTGCACTCGAAGTGCGCGTTGATCTGGGAGACCCACTTCGAGGGCTGGCCGTAACGCGGGTTCCAGCAGCCGGTGATGGTCACGTAGCGGCCGCCGACCGCGAGGATGCGGGAGTGCTCGGCGAAGAGGTCGTGCAGGTCGACGTACATGCTCGACTCGTTGTTCCACGAGGCCGCGGCCTGCCCGGTCTCGAAGGGCGTGCTGAGCATGTTGCAGACGCGGGCGTGGACGTGGTCCTCGATGCCGAGTTCGCGGGCGCGCTGGTTGGCGAAGTCGGCCTGCTTGGCCGACAGGGTGACGCCCTCGACCTTGCACCCGAAGCGCTGGTGGGCCATGACCATCGAGCCGCCGCGGCCGCAGCCGGCGTCCACGAGCGTGTCGTCCCGCCCGATGGGGCCGAGGTGCTCCAAGAGGAGTTCGGCCTGCGCCGACTCCAGGCGGTGCAGCTCGGCGATCAGGTTCTTCTCGTATGCGCCGTCCTCGGCGTCACCGAGGGCGGCGTGGTCCACGTCGCCGATGCCGTAGTGGTGGTGGTAAAGGCCGTCCACGTCGCCGAGACGCAGGTTGACGGGCCTGGCCTCGTTGTTCCAGTAACGGGCGATGTCGCCCTGATAGGGCGTCGCCGGGGCGGGGATGATCGCAGAGGTACCGGCCGAAGTGGCGGTGGCAGAGGAGGTGTTGAGATCGGTGCTAGTCATGGATACATCCCATCTTTACCAGAAATCGGGCAGGCTGTAGCGATAGGTGTTGGTCTGGTGCCAGTAGTGGTTGCCGTCGACCCACACGGCCACTCCCCGCAGGAAGCGCAGCACGCTCGGGACGGGGCAGGTGACGGCCAGGTCGGTGGCCGCTGCCTCGAAGTCGCGCATGAGGTCGTTGTGGACCCCGACCGCCTTCAGGTAGGCCTCCCGGTCGGAGAGGCCCTCACGTTCCGCGATCACCACGGGCAGGTTCAGGTGCCGGCCGGGGCTGGCGAGTTCTTTGGTGTACGAGTACAGGTCGTTGACGATGGTGGTGGCGTTGCCGGCGAGCGCGATGACCCGCTGCATGGCGGGCTGTGCATGGAGGTCCGCCGGCAGTTCGTAGCCGCCGACGGAGTCGGTGAGGGTGGGGCAGGGGCGGAAGTTGTTGAACTGCCGCATCGCCAGGTACTCCCACACCTCGGGGACGTACTCCGTCTGGGCCCAGGCGGCCTCGGCGAGGTACCCCATGTGCAGACGGGCCATGTCGTGCCGGTACCGGTCGGCCTGGGAGGGGGTGGACTGCTGGACGAAGTACTCCATGGCGGAGCGGTAGGCGCGCCGCGGGGCGTCCGCATGGAGCGACAGCGCCCACTGCGGCTGGTACTCCTTCGTCGTGTGCAGGGAGTCGAGAGCGGTGTGCGCCAGCAGCAGGCGTCCGCCGAGGCCGATGGGCGAGCCGCCGTGGTCCTCGCAGTAGCAGTCGTCGACCGCGTTCTCCGCGACCATCAGCCGCGTGGCGAGCATCAGGTGCTCGATGGTCGGAGCGTCCGGATGGCAGGCGACCATGTAGCGCCCGACGGAGAAACCGTCGAACTGGTCCTCCCAGTCCTCGGGGTAGAGCTCGACCTCGTCCAGCGCCCATGCCTTGATCCTGCGGCTGACCTCCTCCACCCTCGCGGGATCGGGCTCCGGGATCGGGTGGTAGTAGAGGCCCGGGATCGGACGGCCCGCCACCGGCGCCTCGGACGCCGGGGTCTCCGACGGCTCCGCGCGCCGGGCCGGGTGCAGGCTCGCCGTGCCCAGACCACTGGGACCGCGCAGGATCCGTTCCAGGGCAGAGCTCTGCCGCCTCACCGCCGCCGCGCCCTCCCCCACGTGCTCAGCGACCGGGGCGACCAGGTCGTCGGATGCGGGCACCGTCGCGGGCACGGCCCCTGCGGCGACGACGGGAACGAAGGGCAGGGCGGGCCCGGAAGGCAGGGCGGGCCGGGCGTCACCGACGGTGGCCTCCGTTCCGGAGGCGTGCGCGTGGGCGAGGACATGGGCCCCGAAGCGGGCGGCGGTGGCAGGCAGGCTCGACTGCAGAGGGGAAAGCCCAGGATCGGGCATCCGTAGCTCCTTGGTGAGGTGGGTGGGCTGTCCCGGATCCCGGGCATGCCCGGTCGGCCCGGGAGGGTCCGGGCTGTCGTGACCGGGGGGTCAGGTCCTCCAGGTAATGTCCGGGTGATCTTCGTGGATCAGCCCGCGTCGTCTGGTGCGGTGCATCGCAAGGCGGAGGAGCGCAGCTCGCACTCGGCCGTACTCGCGCGGTCCGACAACGCGGCGAGGCGCCGTACCAGGCAGCGCGGGCCCGCGGAGATCGCCCGGACAGGGCCTAGTCGCGCCTGCGGGCGATCTGCACGTTCTCCAGCACGCCGAGCGCGTCGGGCACCAGGACTGCGGCGGAGTAATAGGTGGAAACCAGGTAGGAGATGATCGACCGTTCGTCGATACCCATGAAGCGCACCGACAGGCCGGGCTCGTACTCCTCCGGCAGACCGGTCTGGCGCAGACCGATGACGCCCTGGTTGTCCTCGCCGGTTCGCATCGCGAGGATCGAGCTGGTGTTCTCCTTGCTGATGGGGATCTTGTTGCAGGGCAGGATCGGGACCCCGCGCCAGGCCGGAACCGACTGCCCGCCGACGTCGACGTGGTCCGGGTAGAGCCCGCGGGCGTTGAACTCACGTCCGATCGCCGCGATCGCCTTGGGGTGGGCGAAGAAGAACTTGGTGCCACGGCGGCGGCAGAGCAGCTCGTCGAGGTCGTCCGGGGTGGGCGGGCCGGAGTGGGTCTGGAGCCGCTGCTTGAAGTCGGCGTTGTGGAGCAGACCGAACTCCCGGTTGTTGACGAGTTCGTGCTCCTGCCGCTCGCGCAGCGCCTCGATGGTGAGCCTGAGCTGCTCCTCGGTCTGGTTGTGCGGCCCGTTGTAGAGGTCGGCGACCCTCGTGTGGATCCGCAGCACGGTCTGCGCGATGGAGAGTTCGTACTCGCGGGGCTTGAGTTCGTAGTCGACGAAGGCTCCGGGCAGTTCGGCCTCGCCGGTGTGGCCGGCCGACATCGCGATCTCGGCCTCGCCGTGCTTGTTCTGCCGCTGGTGGGGCAGCGCGCTGAACTCCCGGACGTGGGCCTGGAGGCTCGGCGCCGAGGAAAGCACGGCGGCGAAGTCGGCGCGGGACAGGGTGAGCAGGGTGCCGGCGGTCTCGGCGGTGGCGGTGTAGTCCCACCCGGCGGCCCCGTCCAGCAGGGCGTTCTCACCGAACCGGTCGCCGCCGGCGAGCACGGCGATGGCGACTTCGTCACCGTACTTGCCGGCGGAAGTCTGGCTGATCCGGCCGTGCGCGATCAGGTGGATGTGCTCGGACGGGGTACCGCGCTCGACCAGCACCTCGCCGGGACGGAAGTCTCGCTGGACGCACCGGCCGGCGAGCGCGGTCAGCACTTCCTCGTCGTCGAAGCCGCGCAGCAGGGCCAGTTCGCCGAGCTCGCGGGGGATCACCCGGACGGTGGCACCGTCCTGGACGAAGTCGATGCGCCCGTCGCCGACGGCGTAGCTGAGCCGGCGGTTGACCCGGTACGTGCCGCCCTTCGTCTCCACCCACGGGAGCATCCGCAGCAGCCACCGGGAGGTGATCTCCTGCATCTGCGGGGCGGACTTGGTCGTGCTGGCAAGGTTGCGGGCGGCTGCCGTGCTCAGGCTGGACTGCTGGGGCGGCTCCAGCTGCGCTTCCGGGCTGGTGTCAACGGTCATCGGGCGAGCTCTCCTTCGCAAGGGCGGCGATCCGCGTACATGCACATCACCGGAAAACAGATAAAAAGAGGGCGAATATCCGGGAATCCGTCCAGATCCGGTGGAACAGTATCGGCCGATGTGACCAACTGCCTCTGATGAGCCGCCGTATTACCTCGATGCAGCGATCTTGCCCCGCACGGGGTTGACCGGGGAGGCCGACGGGCATCCCTGTCCCTCATCGCCGGAAAGTCCGGTCCATCTCCGCGATCCGCCCGGCGTGGTAGCGGATGCTGGGGTCGATGGTGCGGGCGTCCGGCGGCAGGGCGTCCGCCTGTGCCTTGATCTTGTCGGTCAGTACGGGCTGGTCCGCGACGGTAAGCCGCAGAACGCCGCGAGTGACACTGGCCGCGCCCAAAACCCGCAGCGTGCCCGGCGCGTCGCTGAGGCCGTTGACCTCCGTGCCGTCCGGTACGAGCACCGCGACCAGCCGGATGCCGGGGTCCAGCAAGGCGGCTGCGCCGCCGGGGTAGTCGGCCTCCTGGCCGATGGTGTAGACGATGCGGCTGAAGGTGGAGAGGCGGCCCTGGAGATCGGCTGTGCCGAACCGGCCGGGAGCCGGCCTGGCGGGCCAGCAGCGCCGCGCCCCGTCCCGTTGCGGCGCCGTCACGGACGCCGGCACCCAGCCACGGCGCCCCCATCGACTACGCGCGCCGCCGTCTTCGCGGGGCCGAGCTGACCGGCTCGCCGCCGCACCTCGCGCACCCGGACCTCGCACCGGGTGCCGGAGCACAACGTCAGCAGTACCAGCGCTTCCGCTGGCGGATCCTGCCCGCCGAAGCAGACCTGCTCACCCACACCGCGCGAGCCATCCTCGACGAGCACGGCGTCGACGAGCCACTCCAGTGGACGCCCGGGCTCCCTGACGGCGCACTGCGCGACCTGGGTCTTCCCGGGCCTGACCCGAGCAGCATCACCGTCGCCCAGCTCCATCAGGCCGTGCCCGGCGGCGACTTCTCCCATCGCCCGCCTCGCACGCACCCTGAACCGACGTACCCAGCACATCGCCACCCGTCTCGATCGGTGGCGGACCTGGTACGAACAGGACCATCTGTCCCTGCAGGACATCGCGGACCGGGAAGGAACGAGCCTTGCCACCCGTGCGTCTGGCGCTGCTCAAGAACGTTGTTCCTCTCCACCCCGCCAAGTCCTACCTGGGCCGCCCGAGAAGAAAGGACCGTGCCAATCAACGACAGAGCTGATCACCGTCACCGGCGGGTAGGAGGCGCGCATGGACGGACGCGCCGTCTCGGAGGGGGCCGTAGCGGGCCTCGTCAGGCGTGTCGACCGCCCCCGCGTCGCCGTGGCCTGCCACGGACGCCGCAGTCCCGCTCGCCCTCGGTATAGAGATCGCGGGCTTGGTGAACGATGCGCCCAACCTGCAGCGCGGACGACGTGGCGGGGTCGGCAAGCTGCGTCAGAAGCGGACTACCCCCAGGTCGCGCACTGTGTCGGCCAGGGCGCGGATGAGGTCGTTCTCGGCTTCGGTCCGCCAGACCAGGGCGAAGGTCAGGGTGGCCATCTCGGGGACGGGGAGGAATCGTATGTTCGACATGCCCCAGTATCTGGCGACATGTCCGGGGAAGGTGTGGATGATGTCGCCCATGCCGACGTGGCTGATCAGCTGATCGGCGTTGTCCGAGGCTGCGGCCGTGATGCGTTCGAGAGTCCGGCCGCGTGGGGTGGAGAAGGGCAGGTAGCTGTCCTCCCAGTAGTCCGGCAGGCCGAGGGCGGTGGCGTGCGGGAATTCGGCGAGCAGTTCCAGAGGGACGGAGTCCCGTACCGCGAGCCGGTGGTCGGCAGCCACGGCAAGGACTCGCGGGTCGGTGCACAGGGCCGGCCCTACGGTGAAGTCGGGCTCTTCCACGGGCAGCCAGGCGACCAGGACGTCCATGGCACCACTGCGGAGCTGGCCGAACGGATCGGTGAAGGTTGCTTGGCGGATCTGGAGTCCCCAGCGCGTGTGGCGTGCGCGGAACGCTTTCCAGTAGGGGTGGAGATCGGCGACGTTGAAGGGCATCAGGCTGACGCGGAGCTGTGCGGTGATGCCGCGGGCGGCCAGCTGGGCGCGCTCCAGGGATTCGTGCAGGCCCGCGTAGACCGGTTGCAGGTCGTCGCGGAACTGCCGGCCGACCTCGGTCAGGCGCACCGTACGGCTGGTGCGGGCGAACAGCTCCGCCCCGATGCGCCGCTCCTGCTTCTTGATGGCCTGGCTGACGCGGGCCTGGGAGACGTGCAGCCGCTCTGCGGCCCGGCCGAAATGCAGCTCTTCCGCAAGTACGAGGAAGATCTCGATGTCCCGCAGCTCCACTGGCCACGCCCCCATGCTCGATAACCCAGCGGCTGTGGAGCCGCGTGAAACTATGGCTTGATCATATGCATGGATCCAAAACCTGTTGAGGCGTGCGCGCACGCATGAAGAACCGTGAGGAACGCCGCATTCGCACAGCTGGGCTTTGGCCAGCGACCGGAGCGACCGGGAGTGGGAGGTCCCCGAAGAGCTGACGCGCTTACCTGCTGTCGGCTTCCGGCTTCCGGCTTCCGGCTGTGGCATGCTCCGGGCCGGCGCAGGCACGGGCAGGTGCACCAGCATGCGCGCGGCAACCTCGGCCGACACACAGACTGGTACCGCCGAGCTCCACGCAACGATGCTGCGGGGTCTGATACGGACGCCGCAGTCCGGCTCGCCCTCGGTAAAGAGGTCGCGGGCCTGGTGAACGATCCACAAGGCTGCGGCGCCTCGACGCGATGGAGCCAGCAGGTTGCGTCAGAAGCGGAATACACCCAGGTCGCGCACCGTGTCGGCCAGTGCGCGGATGAGGTCGTTCTCGGCGTCGGTCCGCCAGACCAAGGCGAAGTTCAAGGTGGCGATGTCCGGGACGGGAAGAAATCGGATGTTCGACATGCCCCAGTACCTGGTGACATGACCGGGAAAGGTATTGATGATGTCGCCCATACCGACCAGGCTGATCAGCTCATCAGAGTTGTCCGCGAGCACGGTGCGCTCAATCTGCCGGCCCCGTGGGGTGTAGAAAGGCAGGTAGCCGTCCTCCCAGTAGTCCGGCAGGTCGAGGGCGGTGCTGTGCGGGAACTCGGCGAGCAGCTCCAGTGGGACGGAGTCCCGTGCCGCGAGCCGGTGGTCGTCGGCCACCGCAAGGACCCGGGAGTCGGTGCACAGGATCGGTCCGACGGTGAGGTCTGGCTCTTCCACAGGCAGCCAGAGGACAGCGACATCCATGGCACCACTGCGGAGCTGGCCGAACAGGTCGGTGAAGGTTGCCTGGCGGATCTGGAGTCCCCAGTGCGGGTGCCGCGCACGGAACGCCTTCCAGTAGGGGTGCAGGTCAACCATGTTGAAGGGCATCAGGCTGACACGGAGCCGTGCGGTGATACCGCGCGCCGCCAGTTGGGCCCGCTCCAGGGATTCATGCAGTCCGGCGTAGACCGGCTGCAGGTCGTCGCGGAACTGCCGGCCGACCTCGGTCAGGCGCACCGTACGGCTGGTGCGGGCGAACAGCTCCGCCCCGATGCGCCGCTCCTGCTTCTTGATGGCCTGGCTGACGCGGGCCTGGGAGACGTGCAGCCGCTGTGCGGCCCGTCCGAAATGAAGCTCTTCCGCCAGTACGAGGAAGATCTCGATGTCCCGCAGCTCCACCGACCCCGGCCCCCATGTCGATCGATAACCCTGCGGTTATCGAACCGCGTGAAAGTGTGGCTTGATCATATGCACGGATCGCAAGATCGTTTGAGGCATGCATGCACGCATGAAGAACCGTGAAGAACGCCGCATCCGTCGGGCCCGATGAGCGACGCCCTGGACCTGACCGTGATGTACGCGATGCATGGCGCCCTGCGACGGGACCTGGCTCAGCTCGACCGGGTCACCACCGCCGCGGACTGTGACCCTGTGCGCGTCCTGGCCACCGCTGCCGGATGGACACTGTTCAAGCAGGCCCTCCGCGCGCACCACGCGGCCGAGGACGACGCGCTGTGGCCGTCGTTGCGGCGGAATCTGGCCGGCCGTCCGAAGGACCTGGGGCTGCTGGAGGTGATGGAAGCCGAACACGCCGCCGTCGCTGCGGTGATCCAGGCCATCGACGAGCTGCTGGCCGTGCCCGGAGCCGCCCCCCTGCGGCTGGGCCAGCTCACCGACGCGCTGACCCGCGGCCTGGCCGGACACCTCACGCACGAGGAGGACACGGCCTTCCCGCTGATCCGGCGGACGCTGACCACAGAGCAGTGGGCCCATTTCAGCCAGGTCCACGCCCGGCACATCAGCAAGGACGCACCAGTTCTGCTGCCTTGGCTCCTGGACGGTGCCGACAAGCCGACCGCGACGAGGCTCCTCGCCCAACTGCCCGCGCCCGCGTACGCCGCCTGCACCGCCCGGTGGATCCCGGCCTACGCCGCTCTCGACCGCTGGAGTCCAGGCACCACGGCCTAACGCGCCTTCAGCGCCGGCCCCTGGTCCATCGCCCGACCGCCTTCGCCTTCGCCTTCGCCTTCGCCTTCGCCTTCGCCTTCGCCTTCGACCACGAAAGCCAACACAGTGTCCCCCTCTGTACACGTCACTCCGCTCCAGAACATCTCAGACGCCGATGCCGCCGCCTGCCACCGGCTCGTCGCCGCCTCGACGGCCCACGACCTGCCCGGAGTACCTGCCCCCGACCCCGGGCAGATTCTTGCCCAGCTCACGCAGCCCGCTCTCGGCAGCCGCCGGCTGACGTGGCTCGCCACTGCGGCGGACGGCGTCCCCGCCGGAGTCGCCGGCCTGCGGCTGTTCACCTCACCGGGCCAGCAGCACCTGGCCGAACTGGAACTCCACGTCGATCCCGCACACCGGCGCCTGGGAACCGGCTCTCTCCTGCTGTCGGCGGCCGTGGCGGCCTGCCGCGCCGAAGGCCGGCGCAGCCTCGTCGCGACGACCGCGGCCGACAGTCCGGGCGAGGCGTTCAGCGAGCGCCACGGCTTCCGCCAGGCGCTCACCCTGGACCACCTCATGCTGCGACTCGACGAACTGGACATGGCCGACCTGCTGCGGACCGCCGACGCCGAGCACCCCGGCTACCGCCTGACCGGCTGGACCGGCACGGTTCCCGACGAGCTCGCCGACGCGTTCGCCACGGCCAAGAACGCGATGAACGACATGCCCGTCGGAGACCTGGACTACGGCAGCGTGGCATGGGACGCCGAGCGCGTGCGTGCCATGGGCAAGGTGGTCGCCGACCGCGGCGACACCCTGCTGACGATCGCCTCTGTCCACGACGACGGCACCATGGCCGGCTACACCGAGATCGTGCTCCCTGGGGGCGCAGGGCCGCGTGCCCAGCAGTACGACACGGCGGTCGTGCCCGCTCACCGCGGCCACGGCCTCGGACTGTGGGTCAAGGCCGCCATGGCACGGCGGCTGCGCGCCGAGCATCCCGGCGTCGTCGAGATCGAGACGGACAACGCCGACAGCAACGTCCACATGCTGGCCGTCAACCACCGCCTGGGCTTCCGCTCCTACCGGCGCACCCGCGAGTTCCAGCTCGACGTGCCCACGGCCTGAGAGCGCCTGACACCCCGGCTCGTCCACCCATCGCACACCGGCCAAGGAGCTGCCGTGAACGTTTCCACCTCCACTCTGTCCCTGACCGTCGCCGACGTCGACGCCTCTCGTGACTTCCTGTGCACCCACCTCGGCTACGAGGTGGCCATGGCCGACGACGGCTTCGCCTCCCTGACCCGCGAGGACGCCGCCGTCGACATCGTCCTGCTCCGCAAGGGCACCGAGGTCCTGCCCGCCGAGCAACGCAACCGGGAGGCGGGTGGCCTGATCATCGCGCTCACGGTCGCCGACCTCGACGCCGAGGAGGCCCGGCTGCGCGCGGCCGGCGCCCCCATCACCATGCCGCTGCGCGAAGAGCCGTGGGGCGAGCGCCTGTTCCAGATGACCGACCCCAACGGGGTCGTCGTCCAGCTCGTCGAGTGGGCAGTCCCCGACCGCCCCGCCGATCCTGACGAGGACACCGCCCCACACGTGATCACCCCCACGGCGCAGAGCGTCACCGTCTCGCCGAACGCCACCATGACCGGCCTGGCGGCGCCCAGTCGCGGCAGCGCCGAACTCAGCACCTGGACGGTCGCGATGGAGGCCGGGGCGACGGGTCCCGAGCACTCCATCACGCGTGAGCAGGTCTGGACGGTCACCGAGGGCGCCCTGGTAGTGACCTGCGGCGGCCACACCCACAAGGTCCTGGCCGGCCAGAGCCTGATCCTCCCGTCCGGCCTCGTCCGCCGGATCCACGCCCCGGAACGGGCCGAGGCCCACGTCGCGATGCGCTGCGACGGGGTCGCTTCCGTTCCCGGCACCGAGGGCACCCGCGAACTGCCCTGGGCACGATGACCGCGACTGCCGCGAACGAACCTGCCCCTGCTCCCGGGGAGGTTTCGGCAACGACCGGATCCCTCCCGCGCAATCGCCGGCCGAGGCCGGCATCCACAAGGAAACGAGAAACACGACATGCGTGTGCTGTTGATGGCGTACGGATCACGCGGCGACATCGCGCCGCTGGCCGGACTGGCCGCCGAGCTGCGGAGTCGCGGCGCGGAGGTCCGCGTGTGCGCGCCGCCGGACGTGGAGTTCGCGGAACTGCTGGCCGGTGTCGGCGCCGAACTGGTGCCCTACGGGCGGGACGTGCGCGCGCTGCGGACGGAAGCGCCGCCGTCGGACGCGGCCGCGTTCGCGGCCGAGCTGGTCGCCGCGCACTTCGACACGGTCGCCAAGGCTGCCGAGGACTGCGACGTGCTAGTCGCGAGCGGCCTGATGCCGGCCGGTGCCCGCTCGGTCGCCGAGAAGCTGGGCATCCGCTACGTGTACGCCGGCTTCCACCCGTTCGAGATGCCCTCCGCGCACTACCTTCCCTCGCCGCGGCCCGGCCCGCCGGCCCCGCCCGGAATGACCGACCACCAAGCCCTGTGGGACCTGGACGCCCAGAAGGTCAACGCCCTGTACCTCAAGCCCCTCAACGCCCACCGCGCGGCGATCGGCCTTGCGCCGGTGGACAACGTCCGCGACCACGTCTTCGGCGACCGGCCGTGGCTGGCCGCAGACCCGGTCCTCGGGCCGTGGGAGAAGCTCACGAACCTCGACGTCCTGCAGACCGGAGCGTGGATCCTGCCCGACGAACGACCTCTGCCCGCCGATCTGGAGGCGTTCTTGGAGGCCGGCACGCCGCCGGTGTACGTCGGCTTCGGCAGCATGCCCATGACCACGGGCACCGACATCGCCCGCATCACCGTCGAGGCCGCCCGCGCACAGGACCGCCGCGTCCTCGTCTCCCGCGGCTGGGCCGACCTGGCCCTGGCCGACGACGCCGACGACTGCTTCGCCGTCGGCGACGTCAGCCACCCGGTGCTGTTCCGCCGGGTCGCAGCCGTCGTGCACCACGGCGGCGCCGGCACGACGACCACCGCCGCGCTCGCCGGCGCACCCCAGGTCGTGGTACCGCAATTCGTGGACCAGCCGTACTGGGCCGCCCGCGTGGCCGAACTCGGCATCGGCGCGGCACACGACGGCCCGACCCCCACCTTCGAGTCCCTGTCGGCCGCCCTCAGCACGACCCTGACCCCCGAAACCGCAGCACGGGCGACGGCCGTCGCCGGCACCATCCTCACCGACGGCACGACAGTGGCCGCGAAGCTGCTCCTCGACCTGGAGCACGCCGCGCGATGAACCGCGAACAAATTTCCCAGATTGCCCATACCGACCATCCGATCAAGTCCCCGCTCGACGACGACTCGGTCAGCCGGCTGCTCGAACGCGGCCTGCCCCGAGGCGACGAGCGCGTGCTCGACCTCGGATGCGGCACGGCGGAGTGGCTCCTGCAGACCCTGGCGACCCGCCCCCGCGTACACGCCGAAGGCGTCGACGTCTCCGAGGTCGCCCTGACGCAGGCCCGCCGGACAGCGAGCGAACTCGGAGTCGGCGAGCGCCTGGTACTCCACCAGCTGGAGGCCGCGGACTTCACCTCTGCAGAGCCGTTCGACCTGGTGATCAGCGTCGGCGCCACGCATGCCTTCGGCGGTCTCCTCCCCACCCTCGCGGCAGCCCGCGAGCACCTGGCTCCCGGAGGCAGCGTCCTGCTCGGCGAGTCGTTCTGGGACCGCACCCCGTCACCTGCGGCCGTCGAGATGTTCGGTGACCTCGCCGACCTGGCGACCACGGTGGACCTCGTGGTCGCCGACGGGTGGACCCCTGTCCACGGCCACGTCAGCACCCGCGCTGAGCTGGACGCCTACGAGTGGGCCTGCTGGGGCTCGCTGGCCGCATGGGCTCTGGACCACCCTGCCGATCCGGCCGCCGCGCAGGTGCTGGAGACGGCCGACGCCCAGCGTTCGCGGTGGCTGCACGGGTACCGGGACAGCTTCGGATTCGTCTGCCTGGTGCTGCGTCGGACCTCGGATTGATCGCGTAGGCCCCCGGCAGGCCCGCGCACCCCAAGACGTCCCCCTCGCCCGGGGGCCCCGCCATGACCGCCACCGACCCGCGGTGGCCGGAAAGTGAAGAAGGAACAGATGCAACCGACGTTCATACTCGTGCACGGAGCATTCGCGAGCTCCTTCTCCTTCGCGCCCCTTCAGGCCGAACTCGGCCTCCTCGGGCACCGCTCGGTCGCCGTCGATCTGCCCGGCCACGGATTCCAGGCGACCTTCACCCACGCCTATCAGGCCCCGCAGGACCCCGCCGGGCTCGCCACCGCGCCCGGCTCGATCAAGGGCGTCACGCTCGCCGACAACGTCGCCCACCTGATCGGCATCCTCGAACGGGCCAAGCAGAACGGCCCCGTGATCCTCGTCGCCCACAGCCGCGGCGGCGCCACCGTCACGGCCACGGCCAATGCCCGCCCGGACCTGATCGACCGCCTCGTCTACGTCTCGGCCTGGGCCCCGGTCACTCTCGACGTGGGCGGCTACTACGCCGAGCCGGAGATGGCCACGGTCGACCCCGCCGCCTTCGCCGCAGCGTTGGCCGGGAATCCCGCCGACCTCGGCGTGCTCCGCGTCAACTTCCGCACCGCGGACCCGGACGCGCTCGTGGTGCTCAAAGCGGCCCTCCTTGCGGACGGCACCGACGAGCAGTTCCTCTCCTTCCTCAACACCTTCCAGCCCGACGAGAACCTGGACGCTGGTGGCCCCGCCGACCGGGCGCAGGCCGCGACCTGGGGCCGTATCCCCAAGACCTTCATTCGCCTGGCCGATGACACGAGTCTGCCGCTTGCTCTGCAGGACCGCCTGATCCGTGAGGGCGACGCGCTGACGCCGGACAACCCGTACGACGTCCGCACGCTCGAGGGCAGCCACCTGAAGTGGCTGGTCGACCCCGAGCCGGCGGCCCGCGTCCTGGGCGAAATCGCCACGCTCCCCGCATCGTCAGCTCAGGCCTGATCGCAATGAGTTGAACGGTTCGGTGGTGGGACGAGGAACGAGCGTGCCGTTGTGGGTGCACTCACGACCGTCCCGGCACTGAGACCGGACACAGCCCGGGTGACAGCCTTCGCCGCAGCCGTCACCCGGGCTCCAGGCCGGCCCAGGATGGCCGGCCTGGCAGAGAAACCGCAGAAACAGGAGATCAACGAAGTGCGTGTGCTGTTGTCGACCTATGGGTCACGTGGGGACGTCGAACCGCTGGTGGGGCTCGCGGTGCGGTTGCGGGAACTCGGCGCGGAGGTGAGGGTCTGCGCGCCGCCGGACGAGGACTTCGCGGAGCGACTGGCCGGCGTCGGCGTGTCCATGGTGGGCGTCGGGCAGTCGGCGCGCAAGCTGACGACCGCGGCGCCACCGCCATCGAAGGCCAATCTGCCCCAGCGTGCCGCCGAATTGATCGCCAGCCAGTTCCAGGTGATACCCGCCGCCGCCGAGGGGTGCGAGGTACTGGTCGCGACGGGCGCGATGCCAGCCATAGCCGGTGCGCGGTCGATGGCCGAGAAGCTGGGCATCGGCTACGTATCTGCGATCTTCCAGCAGCTCACCCTGCCCTCCCCGCACCGCCCGCCGCTGGCATACCCCGGGCGGCCGTTCCCGCCGGAGGTGACCGACAACCGGGCGCTGTGGGACCTGGACGCGCAGAGCATCAACGCGCTGTTCGGTGAAGGGCTCAACACCAACCGGGCGTCGATCGGCCTGCCCCCGGTGGCCAGCGTCCGCGACTACGCCTTCGGCGAGCAGCCGTGGCTGGCGACGGACCCCGTGCTGGACCCATGGCTGGAGACGCCCGACCTCAACGTCGTACAGACCGGCGCATGGGTGCTGCCCGACGAGCGGCCACTCCCGCCGGATCTGGAAGCCTTCCTGGACGCAGGCACGCCGCCCGTGTACGTAGGGTTCGGCAGCATGGCCGTGCGCGGAGGCGAGGAGGCTGCCCGGGTGGCCATCGAGGCGGTCCGCGCGCGGGGCCGCCGGGTCCTCGTCGGGAGCGGCTGGGCGGAACTGGGCCTCATCGACGACCAGGACGACTGCTTCGCCGTCGGCGAGGTCAACCACCAGCAACTGTTCGGGCGAGTGACCGCAGTCGTGCACCACGGTGGCGCGGGCACGACGACGACGGCCGCACGTGCCGGCGCTCCCCAAGTGGTGGTGCCCCAGTTGGCGGATCAGCCTTACTGGGCCGGCCGGGTGGCCGAGCTGGGCATCGGCGTAGCCCACGACGGCCCGGTGCCGACCGTCGAGTCCCTGTCGACCGCGCTCGACACGACCCTAGACCCCGAAACCTCCATCCGGGCGAGGACCGTGGCTGGCACGGTCCACACCGACGGTGCGATGGTGGCCGCGAAACTGCTGCTCGACGCTGTCAGCTGAGAGGGACGAGACGGGTCCGCGCACTGGGGGTGCCTCGTGTCCGTACCGGCTGGGGTGGGTCCTGCGGGCCGTACTTCGAGATGTCGTACGTCGCTGCGGTACGGGCCAGCGGCCCAGGCTGTCGGTGACGGGCGATAGCTTGTGCGGCAGCACAACAGGCGGTCGACAACGGGGGATCCATATGCGGTACCGCTTCACGTCCTACCACCCGGCGAGTGACGCCGAGGCAGCCGTCACGGACGGCACCAGGCTGGGCGGCCTGCCGCACTGGTTGGAGGAGCCGCAGTGGCCGGTCGACCCGTACGAGAACGAACTCGCTCCGTTCATGGGGCAGTTCCGGGTACCGGCGGCGGATGTCGGCGGGGACGGGGATCGGATGGTGTATCTGTTCGCCATCGGGTTCTCCGGTGAACACGCCACCGTCGTCCAGCCGGGAGGGCAGGTCACCGAGTCCTTCGAGACCCGGGCGGCGGCCACCGGGCCGACGGACCTAGACCGGGTCCACCTGCTCCGGGTGGAGGAGGAGGTCGACTTCTCCCGTGTCGAGCGGGAAATGGAGCCGGTCGAGGACGAGGACGAGGAGAACCGGGCGTGGCGGCTGGAGGAGCTGCTTGAAGAGCGCCAGAAGGACGCCGCGGGCAGCATCCGGATGAACCAGCTCGGCGGCCCCGATGTGGTGCCGGTCTGGTTGCAGGGCGACGGCCTGCCGGGCGAGGGCTGGCAGCTGGTCGCCCAGTTCGACTCCTGCCAATTGCCCTTCGATGTCAACTTCGGTGACACCGGTGTCGGTTACCTGCTTCTCTCGCCGGACGGCAAGAACGCCGAGTTCTTCTTCCAGTCCTGCTGAGGGCATGGAGCCTCCTCGGTTCCGCCCCGTGGTCTACGAGCCCGCCCCCGCCGACGGCCCCGCCCCGGACCCGGCCGCCCCTCGGCTGAGCAGGCAGCCGCACTGGCTGGAGGAGCCGCAGTGGACTTACTCGGAGGCCACCGACACCGCGATGGATTCCTCGGGCAGTTCTGGGTGGAGCGGTCGGGTGAGCCGCCGCGCCTGGCATATGTGAACCCACGTGGACACAGCCACACAGCTGGTCAGCGGACTGGGCGGCGCCGATACAGACGACTCAGTTCGCTGACAACGCGCCTACGAAGTGATCTCAATTGGTTGGCTCGGTAGGCTGCCGGTCGTGGTGGGGATCGTTGAGCGGCTGGCGCCGGACGAGTTGTGGGAGCTGTTTCAGCGTGTGGTGCCGGAGGCGCCGTCGCGGCCGCAGGGTGGTGGTCGCCCCCGGCATGGCGACCGGGAGGTGCTGGCCGCGATCGTGTTCGTGGCCACGTCGGGATGCACATGGCAGCAGGTCCCCTCCGCATCGTTCGGGAAAGGGCATACCGCCGATCCGCTCCCGCCCGGGGGCCCCGGCGACGGAAGCCAGGCAAGCTCCATGGCGACAAGGGCTACGACTACTCCCACCTGCGGCGTTGGTTACGTGAGCGTGGCATCACCCATCGCATCGCCCGAAGGGGTATCGAGACCTCCCAGCGGCTCGGCCGGCACCGCTGGACCATCGAACGCACTATGTCTTGGCTGGCAGGGTGTCGACGTCTGCACCGACGCTATGAACGCAAAGCCGAGCACTTTCTGGCTTTCACGGGCCTCGCCTGCACGTTCATATGCCTGCGCCGCCTCGCCAGCTGATGTGTCGGCGCAACAGCTCTATCGCCAGGGTGTGGTCGTACTGCTCGGCCACGTGCATGGGCGTGTCGCCATCGGGGTCCGCGAGCTGTGGGTCAGCACCGAAAGCCAGGAGGATGGCTGTGGTGTGCACGGTCAGAGGGCGCCCGCTCTGCAGGGTGCTGTCTCCCTCGACGTCAATGGCGTGCGTCAAGAGCGTCGAGCTGCCCTGCACCTCGTTGGGATCAGTCCCGGCGGCGAGCAGACGAGCCAGTGTTTCGGCGTCCTCGTGCTCCACCGCAAAATGGGCAGGCGTCCAGTAGTCGTTCACGAGGCCATTCAACCGGCCCCGCCCATGTCCGCCAAAGGGCATCCGCACTGTCCGCACCACCCATTGAGATGTCGTCTAAGGGCCGAGTCGGTCTCGCGGCCCACCATCGGAGCGCACCGACTGGCTCCGTCTACCCGCGGCGGGCTCTGGCCTGAGCATCGCTATGCCTCTGACTCGGTCAGAGGCATAGCCCCCGACGAAGACCCGGCTCCCGGAGCCGTGGCGTGCCGCTTCACGTCCTGCGCAAGATCGCCGGGCACGGCTCGCTGACCACCACTCAGCGCTACCTGCACCCCGACGCCGGTCAAATCACCGCAGCTGGTGCCGCGCTGTCTGCGCACCTCATGGTGCTCCGTGCACCTCGTTCGCTGCCAGTCACGGCCGTCACCGCGATCTGACCCGCACCGACCGCCCTGGTCCCAACTGGTCCCAACTGGTCCCCAAAAACGATCAAGGGGCCGTTTTGGATTGCTCCAAAACGGCCCCTGACCTGCGACTCTTTCGAGTCGGGACGACAGGATTTGAACCTGCGACCCCTTGACCCCCAGTCAAGTGCGCTACCAAGCTGCGCCACGTCCCGTTGTGCCTTCGGTGTTCCTCCGACTGGGTTTCCCCTGTCCCGGCGGCACATGCAGAACATTACCCCACGGCGAGGGGTGTGCACGCACCGGTAATCGGTGGGGGCAGGATGAGGGGGTGGACGCACGGGACAGGGACGATGCAGGGCGGGCGCGGAGCGCGCGGCCCAGGGACGGGCTGGGGCGGCCGCTGCCCTACGGGGCGGAGGGCGTGGAGCGGCAGCCCGAGGGGGTGGTCCGCTCGCCCCGCGAGACGACGCGCGAGGCGCAGCGGCTGCTGGACGCCGGGATGCCCTTCCACGCCCACGAGGTGTTCGAGGACGCCTGGAAGTCGGGCCCGCCGTCGGCGGCCCCGCTGTGGCGGGGGCTCGCGCAGCTCGCGGTCGGGCTGACGCACGCCGCGCGCGGGAACACCGTCGGCGGGGCGCGGCTGCTGCGGCGCGGGGCCGCCGGGATCGAAGGGCTGGACGGGGAGGCGTACGGGATCGACGTGCCGGGCCTGGTCCGGTGGGCCCGGGAGCTGGCCGACCGGGTGGCGGCGGGCGGCCCGGCCGTCGATGCCGCGCGGGAGGCGCCGAGGCTAGGAGGACGTGTCCCGGGCGGCGGGCTGGAGTAGGTCCCAGCGGTTGCCGTACAGGTCCTCGAAGACGGCGACGGAGCCGTACGCCTCGTGGCGCGGCTCCTCCAGGAAGCGGACGCCTTCGGCGCTCATCCGGGCGTGGTCCCGGGTGAAGTCGTCGGTGTAGAGGAAGAAGCCGACGCGGCCGCCGGTCTGGTCGCCGACCCGCGAGCGCTGGGCCTCGTCCTTGGCGCGCGCCAGCAGCAGCGCCGACTCCTGGGCGCCGGGCGGCCGGACCACGACCCAGCGGGAGCCGTCGGGGCGCGCGGTGTCCTCGGCGAGGTCGAAGCCGAGGGCGCGGGTGTAGAAGTCGATGGCCTCGTCGTAGTCGTGGACCACGAGGGCGGTGAGGGCGATGTGTGCGGGCATGGCCCTTATTGTGCGCCGAGGAGGACGACGTCGAGGGTGCGCGGGCCGTGGACTCCCTCCACCCGGTCGAGTTCGATGTCGCTGGTCGCGGAGGGTCCGGAGATCCAGGTCAGCGGGCGGGTCGGGTCCAGGAGGGGCAGGGCCTGCGGGACGGAGTCCACGACCTGGTCGGGGACGCGGACGAGGCAGATGTGGTGGTCCGGGACGAGGGTGATGCGGCGCCTGCCCTGGGACGGGCCGCCGTCCAGGACGAGCGTGCCGGTCTCGGCGATGGCCAGGGCGCAGCCGGTCACCACGGCGTCCACCCGGTCCAGGTCCCGGGCCGTCTGCCCGGCCCGGTCGGTGAGGAGGCCGGCCGGCAGTCCGTCGGGCCAGTCGAATCCGAGGGCGGGCGGGAGCTGCACGGTGGCGGCGCCGGCCAGCAGGCGGCGCAGGAGGTCCGGCAGCCCGTGGCCGTCCGTGCGGTGGACGCGGGCCCGGTACTCGGCCAGGTTCGCCGCCAGCAGGTCCACCCGTTCCCCGGGGGTGCGGGAGCCGTGGACCTGGAGGTAGTCCCGGGGGATCGCAAGGTCCGGGACCGGGCCCGGCTCCCCCACGGCGCGGCGGATGCGGCCGAGGATGCGGTCCTTGCTGCTCATCGGGGGGTCTCCCGTTCTCGGGTCCACCAGTCGCGGAAGGACTGTGCCGGTACGGGTGGCAGTTCGCGGCTGTCGGTCCAGGCGCGTCCGGGTCCCGGCAGCCGGCGCGGGGCGAGGCGGCGGGCCCGGGCCAGCAGGCGCTCGCCGGCGCGCAGGGCGAGCGGATGGTCCAGGAGCAGCCTGGCGGCGCGCAGGGCGGCCCGTTCGGCGGTGTGGCCGTGTGCGGGGCGGATCCGTACGCGGATGCCCTCGCGGGTCACCGGCCCGCCCTGGACGACCCGTTCGCGCAGGTGGACGAGGACCTCCGGGATGTCGATGGCGACCGGGCAGACCTCGTAGCAGGCCCCGCACAGGGTGGAGGCGTACGGCAGTGAGGCGTCGATCTCGCTGGCGGTGCCCCGGAGTTGGGGGCTGAGGATGGCGCCGATGGGGCCGGGGTAGACGGAGCCGTAGGCGTGGCCGCCGGCGCGTTCGTAGACCGGGCAGACGTTGAGGCAGGCGGAGCAGCGGATGCAGCGCAGGGCCTGGCGGCCGGTCTCGTCGGCGAGGGTGTCGGTGCGGCCGTTGTCGAGGAGGACGAGGTGGAAGGCGGTGGGCCCGTCGCCGTCTGCCCCTCTCGAAGGGCCCAGCCCGGTCCACATGGTGGTGTACGGGTTCATGCGCTCGGCCGTCGAGGAGCGCGGGAGTGTCTGGAGGAAGATCTCCAGGTCGCGGAAGGTCGGGATCACCTTTTCCACGCCCACGACCGAGATCAGGGTCTCGGGCAGGGTCAGGCACATCCGGCCGTTGCCCTCGGACTCGAAGACGACCATGGTGCCGGTCTCGGCGACCATGAAGTTGGCTCCGGACACGGCGACTTTGGCGCGCAGGAACTTCTCGCGCAGGTGCAGGCGCGCCGCTTCGGCGAGTTCCCGCGGGTCGTCGCCGAGTCCGTCCGGCGCGGGCCGGCCCCAGCGGCCCATCTCGGTGGCAAAGAGTTCGCGGATCTCGGCGCGGTTGCGGTGGATGGCGGGGACCAGGATGTGGGAGGGGCGGTCGTGGCCGAGCTGGACGATCAGCTCGGCGAGGTCGGTCTCGTAGGCGGCGATCCCGGCCGCTTCGAGGGCTTCGTTGAGGCCGATCTCCTGGGTGGCCATGGATTTGACCTTCACGACCTCGCGCTCGCCGGTGGCGTGGACGAGATCGGTCACGATCCGGTTGGCCTCGTCGGCGTCGGCCGCCCAGTGGACGGTGCCGCCGGCGGCCGTGACCGCTTCCTCCAGCTGGAGGAGGTAGTGCTCGAGGTGGCGCAGGGTGTGGTCCTTGACCGCTTTGCCGGCGGCGCGCAGCCGGTCCCAGTCCTCGAGTTCGGCGACGGCGCGGGCCCGCCGGTCGCGGATGGTGTGCGTGGCGCGGCGCAGGTTGGAGCGCAGCACCTCGTCCCGTACGGCTTCCCGGGCGGCGGCGGGGAAGGCGGGCATGCCGAGATCCGTACCGGTCATGGCAGGGGGTCCTCCTCGGTCGCGGCCAGGATCTCGGCGAGGTGCAGGGCCCGCAGCGGGGTGCCGGTGCGGCGCAGGATGCCGTCGAGGTGGGCGAGGCAGGAGTTGTCGGCCCCGCACAGGACGTCCGCGCCGGTGGCGCGGGCATTCGTGATCTTGTCGGTTCCCATGGCGGTCGACACGTCGGGGTTCTTGACGGCGAAGGTTCCGCCGAACCCGCAGCACTCCTCGGCGCCGGGCAGCTCGACGAGGTCCAGGCCCTTGACGGCGGCCAGCAGCCGGCGCGGCCGGTCGCCGAGGCCCAGTCCGCGCAGCCCGTGGCAGGAGGGGTGGTAGGTGACGGTGTGCGGGAAGTACGCGCCCACGTCCGTCACCTGGAGCACGTCGGTCAGGAACTCGGTCAGTTCGTACACGCGCGGGGCCAGTGAGTCCGCCGCCTCCGCCAGTGCGGTCCCCCGTCCTCCTTCCTCGGCCGCCTTGCGGCCGATGCGCGGGTAGTGCTCGCGGACCATCGCGGCGCAGGATCCGGAGGGGGTGACCACGTACCGGTACCCGGCGAAGGCCCGGGCCGTACGCAGGACCAGCGGTTCGCTCTCGCGCCGGTACCCGGTGTTGTACTGGGGCTGGCCGCAGCAGCTCTGGGCGGAGGGGAAGTCCACCTCGACGCCCAGCCGCTCCAGGAGGCGTACGACGGCGATGCCCGTTCCCGGGTACAGCGCGTCGTTGACGCAGGTGACGAACAGGGCGACACGCATGACGGGCAGAATAGCCGGGTGAAGAAGTTCTCAGTGATCGGTATAGGCGCGGGCGACCCGGACCACCTGACCCTCCAGGCGGTCAAGGCGATCGGCGCGGCGGACGCGTTCCTCATTCTGGAGAAGGGCGAGGAGAAGGCGGATCTGACCGGGCTGCGGCGCGCGATGCTCGACGAGTACGCCCGCCCCGGCCACCGGCTGGTGGAGGGCCGCGACCCGGACCGTGACCGGACTCCGGCGCAATACGCCCCGACGGTGGACGGCTGGCGCAGCGCGCGGGCCGAGCTGTTCGAGCGGTTCATCGCGGAGGATCTGGCGGAGGGCGAGACCGGGGCGTTCCTGGTGTGGGGCGACCCCTCGCTGTACGACTCCACGCTCGCCATCCTCGACGAGGTGCTGGAGCGGGGCCGCGTGGCATTCGAGCACGAGGTCGTCCCCGGCATCAGCAGCGTCTCGGCGCTGCTGGCGCGGCACCGGACCAATCTGAACCGGGTGGGCCGGCCGGTCCAGATCACCACCGGGCGGCGGCTCGCCGAGGGCTGGCCGGAGGACGTGGACGACGTGGTGGTGATGCTGGACGCGCGTCACGCGTTCACCGCCCATCTGGACCAGGACCTCTTCATCTACTGGGGGGCCTACGTCGGCACGCCCGACGAGATCCTGGTCTCGGGGAAGCTGGCCGAGGTCGCCGGGCGGATCGAGGAGCTGCGGACCGAGGCCCGGGCCCGCAAGGGCTGGATCATGGACACCTATCTGCTGCGGCGCGGCTGAGCACCCGGCCGGACCCTCAGGGGAGGAAGCCGGATCCTCAGGAGAGGAAGGCGGGGAGTGCGGCGGCCAAGCGTTCGTACTCCTCGGGCCGGTTGTAGATCTGCCCGCAGACGCGGATCCCGCCGCCGCCCTGCCGGGGCCAGACCAGCACCCGCGTCCGCAGCTTCGCGGCGATCTCCTCGCGCAGGGCCGAGGCGGCGTCCCGTGTCTCGGCGAGCCCGGGCGGCAGGAGCAGGGCGCGCAGCGGGAGGCCTTCGGTGTACGGGAGGGCGGTGAACCCGGGGATCCGCGCGAGGAGGTCCGCGCCGTAGGCGGCGAGGGCGGTGTTGTGCGCGCGGACCTCGGCGGCGCCGAGGCGTTCCAGGAGGTCTAGGCCCTCGGGGGCGGCCAGCCAGCCGGTGTAGTCGGCGGTGGCCCGGTACTCCACGGAGCGGGGGAAGCCGCGGTGGTCCTCCCAGGAGGGCGCGAGGGCGCGGACCCGGGCCCGGTGGGCGGGGGCGACGGCCAGCAGCGCGCTGCCGGAGGGGGCGTACCCCCATTTGTGCAGGTTTCCGAACCAGAAGTCGGCGCCCTGGGCGATCGGCCGCGCCAGCATGCCGGGGGTGTGGGCGCCGTCCACGACGGTGGTGACGCCGCGGGCGGCGAGGTCCGCGAGGAGCCGGGGGCCGGCGACGAGGCGGGCGGTGGGCGAGCTGACGTGGTCGAGCAGTGCCACTTTGGTGCGGGGGGTGAGCGCGGCCAGCACGGTCTCGCGTACGGCGTCCTCGTCGGGCAGGTGCGGGTCCAGGGCCACGGTGGTGACGGGGGCGCGGCGGGCGGCCGCCGCGACGACGGTGCCGTAGCCGTGGTCGGTGACCAGGATCTCGTCGCCGTCGGCGAGGGGGATGGCGTCGAGGGCGAGGTTGGCGCCCTCGGTGGCGTTGGCGATGAAGGCGATGCCCTCGGGGTCCGCTCCGAGGTGCGCGGCGATCCGGGCCCGGGCGAGGGCCAGCCGGTCGGAGACGGAGTTGAAGAAGGCGTCGGGGTCCGCGTGGGCCTCGGCGCGCAGGGCTTCCTGCGCCTGCTGCACGGGGAGCGGCACGGCCCCGTAGGAACCGTGGTTGAGATGGGCCGTGCCGGGGTCCAGCCGGAAGAGGCCGGGTCCGCCCGGGAAGGCGGACGGGGTGGCGGTCTGGGTGGCTGGCTGGGTGGCTGGCTGGGTGGCTGGCTCGGTCACGGGTACCTCCGGGTGGCGTGGGCGGCGTTCTGCTTCCGGATCATGCAGGGGCGGCGGCGCGCGCGGAAAGGCCAATCGTGAGGGGTTGGCCTGCCCGTCTGCCACGGCCGGGCAACCGATTCCGCGGAAGTGGTGGTCTAGGTGCTGAGGGGGTGTTCGATGCAAGCCGAGCAAGAAGTTCAGTTCCAAGCCTTCGTCAGCGCACGATGGACTCACCTGGTGCGGACCGCGTACCTGCTGACGGGTGATCCGCACGACGCGGAGGACCTGACCCAGACGGCGCTGGCCAAGGCGTACCGCTCGTGGCGGCGCGTGTGGCGCAGCGACAGTCCGGAGGCGTACGTCCGCCGGATGCTGGTCACCTGCAACAGCGACCGGTTCCGCAAGCGCCGGGTGGCCGAGCGGCTGACGGCGGCCCCGCCCGAGACGGGCGTGCGGGATCCCGAGTCGCTCTGGGCCGACGAGCGGAACGCGCTGATGGCCGCTCTGGCCGAACTCCCGGCACGGCAGCGGGCCGTGGTGGTCATGCGGTACTGGGAGGACCTCTCCGAGGCCGAGGTCGCCGACGTACTGGGCTGCGCCCCGGGCACGGTCAAGAGCCAGGCCTCCAAGGCGCTGGCCAAGCTGCGCGCACATCCCGGGCTGGCACAGGTGGTGGACGGGCCGGTCCGTACGAAGACGACGAGGCAGGGAGCGGTGCGATGACGGGGCGCAACGGACAGGACCCGAGCGGGCAGAGCGAGCAGCACGAGGAGGGTTCCCTGGGACAAGGCGGCGGGGACCTCGGGGCCTTCGAGCTGGGCCTGCGGGAGCGGATGGCCGAGGACGCCCGGGCGCTGCGCCCCGCCGCCCTTCCGTATCCGGCCATCGTCCGCCAGGGCCGGCAGGAGCGGCGGCGCCGGCTGGCGGCCGCCGGAGCGGCGCTGGTCGCGCTGGCCGTCGTACCGGTCGTGGCGCTGTCCCTGCACGGCGGCGGAGAGCGGGCCGGGGCGGTCTCGGTGGCGGGCGGCGGCCCGACGAAGCCGGCGCCCGGACCCGACCGGAGCACCGCGCCCCCGCCCGCCCCGGCCGGGCCCGCCGCTCCGGCCACGCCGGGACAGCTGGCCGACGGGATCACCATGGAGCAGGCGGCCGACGGGCTGGAGAAGTGCCTGCGGTACGGCGAGCAGTCGCCCTCCGGGGTCGCCACGGAGCTGGGGAAGGCCGCCGACTACCGGATCCTGCTCGCCCAGCGCAGCACCGGGAACGACAACTCCCCGGGCGACGGCCACGTGGTCGTGGCGGCCCGGGACGCGCGGGAGATCCGGCTCATCTGCACCATCAAGAACGGTGAGGCGAGCGGGGTCAAGACGCACGTCGGCTCGGACCGGGACCCGCAGAGCGGGGCCGTGGTGCCCGACATGAACGGCGGCAGCCTCTACCTCCAGCGCCTCAGCTCCGAAGGGCCCTGGAAGCTGCCCTACCGCTGGGGGGCCATCGGTACGTACGAGGCCCGCGTGGCGAAGGTGACGGTCACCTACGGCGGCACCACCGTCGAGGCGGCCCTGGACCACGGCCGGTTCGTGGCCACCGGAATCCTGGAACGGCGGGTCACCAAGGCCCCGCAGATCAAGGGCTACGACGCCGAGGGCACCCTGGTCTACGACTCGGACCAGGACAAGTTCCACGAGAAGACCCTCCCGTAGGGGGTGTCTCGGCCGTCCGGCTGGGGCGGCGACGGGGGGCGGCGCCGGGAAGCGCAGGCGCCGCTCAGGGCCTGTCGCGCCCGCTGGTCGCCGCGTAGTACTGGAGGTCCTGGACCTCGACCTTGTGGTCCACCGGGTAGGGCAGCTCCACCTGCGCCTTGGTCTTCCCGTCCCGTACGACCTGTGCCGAGCTGGTGCCCGGCTTCAGCGGCAGCAGTTCGGCGTGGATCCCGGCGGGCGCTTCGTGGGAGTCCTCGGCGGACCCGACGGCCGTACGGACGACGCCGGGCGCGGCGAGGAAGCTGAGCACCTCCACCGTGTCCCGGGACGCTGCGCTGCCCTTGCGCAGCGACATCACCAGCGACTGGTCCCCCGTGGGGTCGGCGGCCACGAACTGGGTGCGCCCCGTGAGGTACAGCGTGTCGCGGACGATCTTCGGCCAGCTGCCCGTCTTGAACTTCGTCAGGTAGTAGGAGGTCAGGTCCAGGTAGGCGTAGCCGTTGTGGAGGGAGGGCGCGAACTGGCTGCCCTCGGAGTAGTCGTTCCAGGTGGTGAGCTGTACCCAGTCGGCGCCGTCGTCGATGGCGTGCTTCCAGGTGGAGCGCAGGGTCGCGGTGTTGCCCGCCTCGTCGTAGATGCCCTGGTTGGGGCGGGCGTCCTGGACGGACACGGGCTGCATCCAGATCTTGCCCATGTCGTGCGCCCGGCGGACGTCGCGCGTGGAGCTCTCCTGGCCCACGTAACTGCGGCTGCCCCACTCGGAGAAGCCGTAGCTGATCTGGGCGAAGTCGGTGCTGTTCCCGTCGAAGTCGAGGAAGAGGGGGACGAAGGCGGTACGGATGCCGTGGCGGGACTTGAGGGCCTCCATGACCCCGGTCCACCAGGCCACGCTCTTCGCCTCCGCCTTGAAGGGGGAGACGACCAGCCGGCCGTCGGGGAGCCGGTGCGCGGCGGGCGCCTTGCCGAGCGCGGCCACGGCGTCGGCGAGGACGCCCGGGTCGTCGGTCTTCAGCGAGGTCATGTCGGGCATCAGCATGATCTTGAAGCCGGGGTCCACCGAACGGGCGGCCTCCATCAGGAGGTTGGACCGCTCCCAGTTCTTCCCGGACAGGGAGAGCATGTCGAGGGTGAACCCGTCGAGGCCGGCCGCGCGGGCGGTGCGCACCTCCTGCTGGAGGTTGGCCAGCTCCCAGGCGCCGCTCTTGGGCGGGACGGGCAGCGGCCGGTCGCGCAGCAGGCCGCCGTACTTCTCGTGCTTGCCGCTTTCGCCGTCCGGGTTCAGGTAGTTGCGGGTGTAGTAGTCGCTGTCCGCGCTCACGTTGTCGAGGGACAGCGGGTACGGGGTGAAGTAGTGGGCGAACACCAGCTTCTTGCCCGCTGCGCCGGAGCGCAGGGCGGCGGGCTGGGGCATGTCGAAGGGCAGGGCTCCGGCGGGGCGTTCGGCCGCGGAGTCCGCCGCGCCCCCGGGGGCGTCCTCGGCGGCCGCCCCGTCGGTGGGCGGCGGGCTCTGCGCCGGCGGCGGGGTGGTCGGGCCGGAGGCTTCGGGCGGGGCCTCGGTGGTGGGGCCGGGCGACCAGGGCGCGTCGGTGCCGGGGGCCGGACCGCCTTGCGCGGAGGCCCCGCTGAAGGGGTCCCAGGCGATTCCGGTGGCCGCGCAGACGCCGACGAGGAGGAAGGCCGAGATCAGGGTCGCCAGGAGGGGTCTGCGGCCCCGGAAGCGCGGCCGGCGGCGGTGCGAGGACGGGCGCGCCGCCCGCTCGGACCGCCGGCCGGCCGCCCGCCGCCCGGCTCGCCGGTCCGTACGGCCGTCCGCGCCGTGTTCCGCTCGCCGGTCCGTCCGCCGGTCCGCTGTCATCCTGGTCCCTCCCCGGAATATGCCCCGAGTGGGGGCTGCACAGCAGTAGAGCCCATTACCGGCTGCCGGACAACCGTTCCCAGGAGCAGGGCCGGAACACGTACGTCACGGGGACCAGGGGAACTACGGAGGTGTCCGTTCGGACGGGCTCAGACCCGGTCGGCGGGTACCCGTCAGGAGCGCGCGGCGGCGATGTCGGCGTTCTCCAGGATCCCGACGGCGTCGGGCACCAGGATCGCGGTCGAGTAGTACGCGCTGACCAGATAGGACATGACCGACTTCTGGTCGATGCCCATGCAGCGGACGTTGAGGCCCGGTTCGATCTGCTCCGGGATCGCGGCCGGGCGCAGCCCGACGACTCCTTCGTTCTCCTCGCCGGTGCGCAGCGCGAGGATGGAGCTGGTGTGGCCGTCGACGACGGGGATCTTGCCGCAGGGCAGCACGGGGACGCCGCGCCAGGACGGCACTTGCTTGCCGTGGACCTCCACGGTGTCGAGGGCGATGCCGCGCTTGTTGCACTCGCGGAAGAAGGCGGCGATGGTCTTGGGGTGCGCGAGGAAGAACCGGGTGCCCCGGCGCATGCTGAGGAGGTCGTCCATGTCGTCGGGGGTGGGCGGGCCGGACCATGTGCTGATGCGCTGTCCGTAGTCGGCGTTGTGCAGGAGGCCGAACTCCCGGTTGTTCAGCAGTTCGGACTCCTCGCGTTCGCGCATCGCCTCTACGGTCAGGCGCAGTTGCTGCTCGAACTGGTTCATCGGGTCGTTGTAGAGGTCGGCGACCCGGGTGTGGATGCGCAACACGGTCTGGGCGAGGCTGAGTTCGTACTCGCGTGGGGCGAGTTCGTAGTCGGCGAAGGTGGCGGGCAGCAGGGCCTCTCCGGCGTGACCGGAGGAGAGCTCGATGTCGGCCTCGCCGCGCCGGTTGACCGGGCGGCGGCCGTTCTCCACGTACTGTTCGAGGTGGGCCCGCAGGCTCGCCGCGCGGGCGAGCACCTCCTGGAAGGAGCTCCAGCGCAGCACCATCACGGTGGCGGCGGTGGAGGCCCGGACCCCGTAGCCCCACCGCGGGTCGGCCTGGCCGAGGGCGTCGTCGCCGAGCTGGTCGCCGTCGGCGACCACGCCGAGGAGCTCGGCCCCGCCGTACTTCCCCTCGGCGCGCTTCTCGAAGCGGCCGTGGGCGATGACGAAGACCTCTTCCACCGCGGCGCCCGCCTCCACGAGGGCGTCGCCGGCGCGCAGGTCGCGCTTGACGAAGCGGCGCGCCAGCTCCTCCAGTACGCCGGTGTCGGCGAAGCCCTTGAGGACGGGGAGTTCGGCGAGGGTGGGGGCGAGGATGCGTACGTCGTCCGCGCCGCTCTGGACGAAGGAGACCCGGCCGCGCCCGACGGCGTGCGTGAGGCGGCGGTTGACGCGGTAGGTGCCGGCTCCGAGGTGCACCCAGGGCAGCATGCGCAGCAGCCAGCGCGAGCTGATCCCCTGCATCTGGGGCACGGACTTGGTGGTCGTCGCGAGATTGCGGGCCGCTGCGGTGCTCAGGCTCAGCTGCCGGTCGGCGGCGGGGTCGTGCCCCTCCAGGGGGTGCTGTGCCTCTGTGGTCATGCGGGTTCCTCCATGCGTCGGGCCACGCGGAACGTGCTGCACCGCTCACGGTCGTTCGCCCGCGGCGGCTCGCGGTAGCGGGTCGGCCCGTGCGGACTGTTGAAAATCGCTGCCGGTTGAACCCGTGCACGTCTGTACGAGGCCCGCGGCCGTGGACACCAGTGCACGCTTTCAACGCCGGCGGATCTTCAACACACGCGCCGGGCGGAGCGCCTACCGGGGCACGGGGCCGCGCCCGCTCCATGGGTGGGTGTGCCGACCGCAGGAGGAGCCATGGACCGCGCCGCCCCCGACCGCCCCGTGCCCGCCGGCCGCCGGGGGGAGGTGCTGGGGCGGCTGCTGGACGGCCGCAGCGGGCTGGGCCTCGGCCTGAAGCCCGGCCCTGGCCCCCGGCCGGACCTGGGCCGAGAGCCGGACCTGCACCCCGGGAGCGACGGGAGCCCGCCCTCGGGGTCGGGCCTGGTCATCCCCCCGCTCTACTGCCCCGACGCCGTCCGGGACGATCCCGCCCTGGGGGACGAGGTCAACGAGCAGCTGGTGATGTGGGCGCGGGAGACCGGGATCTACGCGGACCGGCTGGACATGCTCCGCTCCTGCGGGTTCGGCCGGCTGATGATGCTCGCGCATCCGGACTGCGACGATCCCGACCGCTTGCTGGCGGCCGCCAAGTGCGGGCTGGCGGAGTGGGCCGTGGACGACCACTGGGTCGACGAGGGGGCGGACGCCGATCCCGAACTGCTCGGCGCGCGCCTGGGATTGGCGCACGCGGTGGTGGACCCGGTCCGGCTGCCGTCCGGCTACGAGCGGCGGTTCGAGGAGCAGGTCGCGGCGGAGCCGGTGCTGCGCGCCTTCCGCTCCTGCCTGGACCACCTGGCCCGGTTCGCCACCCCCACCCAGGTGACCCGGCTGCGCTACCAGCTGGCCGTCATGTTCGTCGGGTACAACCACGAGGCGCAGTGGCGCACGTCCGGGCGCCGGCCGCCGGTCTGGGAGTACCTGGTGCACCGGTACGAGAACGGCTTCTTCCCCTGCATGGTCCTGACCGATCCGGTCGGCGGGTACGAGGTGCCCGCGCAGGAGTTCGCGGATGCCCGGGTGCGGCGTACGTACATGTACGCGGGCGTGGCCACGTGCCTGCTCAACGACCTGTACTCGATGGCGCGGGAGGACCCGGCCGACACCAACCTCCCGAACCTGATCGCGGCCGAGGAGGGCTGCACCCTCCAGGAGGCGGTGAACCGGACGGCCGCGATCCACAATGAGATCATGTGCTGCGTCGAGGCCGAGGCGGCTGCCCTGGCTTCTCTCGGCTCTCCGCTGCTGGGCCGCTTCCTGGAGGGCGTGTGGCACTGGATGGGCGGCGCCAAGAAGTGGCACGCCACCAGCCCCCGCTACCACGGCATCCGCACGGACGCCTAGGTCCTGTCCGGGCGGTCTTCGTGGATCAGCCCGCGTCGTCCGGTGCGGTGCATCGCAAGGCGGAGGATCGCAGCTCGTACTCGGCCGTACTCGCGCGATCCGACAACGCGGCGAGGCGCCGTGCCAGGCGGCGCGGGCCCGCGAAGATCGCCCGGACAGGGCCTAGTGCTGTGGCCGGAAAGGTTTGCCGGGTCGCGTCGTCCGGTGCGGTGCATCGCAAGGCGGAGGGCCGCGGCTCGTACTGGACGTACCGGCGCGGTCCGACAACGCGGCGAAGTGCCGTGCCGGGCGGCGCGACCCGGTGAACCTTTCCGGCCACAGCACTAGGTCGAACGCCCCCTACGCCAGCCCGCCCAGCCGGGCCAGGAGGGCCTGTGCGGTGCGATTGCCGCGTACCGGCTGGAGGCGGCCGCGCAGCCGGCGCAGGGCGTCGTCCACGCGGGCGGACTCCAGCTGGGGCACCAGGTCCAGCAGTTCGTGCCAGACGGCGCAGGCCCGCTCCAAGTGGCCCGAGTCCAGGTGCAGTTCCGCGAGCCGGGCCGAGGTGATGGCGCGGGCCCGGCGTTCGGCGGCGGGCCGGTGCCGCAGCGAGGCGATGAGCGCGGCCATCGCGCCCCGCGCGTCGCCGAGGGCGGCCAGCGCCTCGGCCTGCTGGTGGGCGAGCGCGGCCTGGTGGTAGTCGCCGATGGCCGCCTGCTGCCCGGCCGAGCGCTCCAGCAGCCGTTGTGCGTCGGACAGCCGGGCCACCGCTGCCCGCCGGTCACCGCAGCCCGCCTCGGCGACCGCCAGCTGCCCGGTCACGAAGGCGGCTTGCAGGGAGGGGAGCCGGCCCACCTCGCGCGCGGCCGCCTCGGCCAGCTCCAGCGCCTGCTTGCGGTGGCCCAGGCTGTGGGCCTGCACACTCATCGCCCGCAGGACCGGCGCCCAGCACTGCGGGTCCCCCGCCTCCTGCCCGAGCCGCAGCGCCGCGCGGTAGTAGGCCTGGGCCACGCCCTGCTGGTTGCCGTCGAAGAAGAGGAACCCGGCCGTGTAGGCCAGCCGCGAGGTCGCGCCCAGCAGCCGGTGGCGTACGGCGGGCAGGGTGTCGGCGCGCAGCCAGGGGGCCACCGTCGTGGCCAGGTAGCGGGTCAGGGCCGGCCTGGTCAGGCCGCTGCCGAACATCATGTCGGCGTTGCGGAAGACGGGCAGGACCGCTTCGGCCGCCTCCACGTGGTGCCGGTCGATCCTGCCGGACCGCGGGGCGGGGGCGCCGGGCCCGTCGGGCGGCGGCCAGCCCTGGGGGCGCCAGGCGGAGGAGTAGACGGGGATCTCGCCTAAGAGCGCCTCCCCGAAGAGGGCTTCGCCGGGCTGCGGCCCGGGCCTGTCGGCCCCGCCGCCGGCGCCGGCCGCGCCGGTCGCCCCGCCGACCGCGCCGCGGGTCGTATCGCCGCTCGCCCCGCCCCAGGCCTCCTGCGCGCCTTCACCCACCGCCGCCCCCGCGCCCGGTGCGGCGCCGGGGCGGTCCCGCGCCCGTACGCCGCCGGGCCGCGACAGCCCGGTGTCGGCCGGGCTGACCCGCCGGCCGGTACGCCGGCTCAGCGCCTCGGCGGCGAGGGCGACGACGTGCGCGGGGGGCCGGGTCCCCGCGAGCCAGTGGGAGACGGAGGTCCGGTCGTAACGCAGGGTGAGGCCGGATTCGGCGGCCACGCCGTTGACGGCGCGGGCGAAGTCCTGCCCGCTCCAGCGGGCGTCGGTGAGGAGGGTGCGGAGTCGTCCGTTGGGTTCACGCTTGACCATCAGAACCGCCCAGCTCGTACACGTGTCCAGTGATTCAACGCGAGGGGACATTCAACACGGTGGGGTGGGGCCGGATGTACCGGGTGAGGCCGTCCTGCCCCTAACTAAGACGTGTGCGCACAGGGCAACACGGTCACACCGCGTAGCCCTGGCGTACGGGAGCACACAGATCACCAGGAAGCGGGATCGCTCCTTCCGATCACCCCCGCGCGCCACCCCGCTCACCGCGCCCGTCCGCCCCACGGCGCTCACCGCGCCCACCCCGCTCGACCCGCTCACCGCGCTCACCCGCTCGGCCCGCTCGGGCCCGCCCGGGCACTCCCAGCCGCTCGCCCCGCTCCGGAGGAGGCACCCACCCGATGACGCCGTACGCGAAGGACCAGGACGCGCCCAGCGTCGCCGCAGTGCTCGGCCGCACCCTGGCCGCGGTGGACCCCCTCCTGCGGACGGCGGTGCGTTCGCTGCCCGGCGGCGTACGCGCGGTGGCCGAGTACCACCTGGGCTGGCGCGACCGCACCGGAGCCCCGGCCACCGCCCGGCCGGGCAAGGCGATCCGGCCGGCCCTGGTACTGGCCGCCGCGCGGGCGGTCGGCGGGCGCGAGGAGGACGCGTTCGCGGCGGCCGCCGCCACCGAACTGGTCCACAACTTCACGCTGCTGCACGACGACGTGATCGACCGGGATCCGCTGCGCCGGCACCGTGCCACGGCCTGGACGGTGTTCGGCAGCGCCGAGGCGATCATCGCGGGCGACGCGATGGCCGCGCTCGCGGTCCGCCTGGTGGCCGACCGGCCCGAGGCGGTGACCCGGCTGTCGGACTGCGTGGTCGAGCTGTGCGAGGGCCAGTACGAGGACTGCTCCTTCGAAACGCGTACAACGGTCGGCCTCGGCGAGGCCATGGCCATGGCGGAGGCCAAGACCGGGGCCCTGCTGGGCGCCGCGTGCGCCCTCGGCGGGCTCTACGGGGGCGCTCCCCCGCAGGTCACCGCCGCGCTGGACGCCTTCGGCCGGGGCATCGGCATCAGCTTCCAGCTGATCGACGACCTGCTCGGCATCTGGGGGGACCCGGAGATCACCGGAAAGCCGGTGGGGGCCGACCTCGCGGCGCGCAAGAAGTCCATGCCGGTGGTCGCCGCCCTGGCTTCGGACACCGGGGCGGCCGCCGAACTCGCCGCCCTGTACGCCGGTTGCGCCCCGCTCGGCCCGGCCGGGATCGCCCGCGCCACCGAGCTCGTCGAGCGGGCCGGGGGGCGCGACTGGGCGCGGCGGGAGGCCTCCGTACGGACCACGGCGGCGCTGGACCGCCTGGCCGGGGCCGTCCCCGATCCGGCCGCCACCGCCGAGCTGGTGGCGTTGTGCGAGCTGATCACCCGCCGGGAGCACTGACGGGCGGGACCGGGACCCTCGCCGCACCTCCAGGAAGACTGACCGAGAGGAACACCTGTCATGTCCGTCGACCCGACCCCCGAAGCGAGCGCCTCCGCGGCCCTGGCCGCCGCCACCGCCCGGCAGAGCCTGAGCACCGAGGCCGCCCGGAACCTGGCCACCACGACCAAGTCCGCCCCGCAGATGCAGGGCATCAGCTCGCGCTGGCTGCTGAAGATCCTCCCGTGGGTCCAGACGGGCGGCGGCACCTACCGGGTCAATCGCACCGTCAGCTACACGCTCGGCGACGGACGCATCACCTTCGTCAAGACGGGCACCGAACTCCGCGTCATCCCGCCCATGCTGCGCGAGCTCGGGATGCTCCGGAACTTCCCCGACGACCAGGTGGTCAAGGCGATCGCCGACCGGTTCGTCAAGGAGGAGTTCCGCAAGGGCGACGTCATCGTCCGGCGCGACGATCCGGTGGACAAGATCTACCTCATCGCCCACGGCAGGATCGAACGGCTCGGCCGCAGCGCCTACGGGGACGAGGCCAGCCTCGGCGTCCTGAGCGACGGCGACCACTTCGGCCACCACCCGCTGCCCGAAGCCCGCTGGGAGTTCACGGCGCGGGCCCTGACGGACGTGGTGACGATGACCTTCAACCGCGGCGACTGGGACGCCGCCCTGGCGGGCTCCCCCGCGCTGCGGCGGCACGCCGAGGCCTATCTGGAGGCGGAGCGCGTCGGCCGCAAGGGCAGTGACGCGGTGGACCTGTCCGCCGGGCACACCGGCGAGGTCATGCTGCCGGGCACGTACGTGGACTACGACCTGAGCCCGCGCGAGTACGAACTGAGCGTCGCGCAGACCGTGCTGCGCGTGCACTCCCGCGTCGCCGACCTCTACAACAAGCCGATGAACCAGTCCGAGCAGCAGCTCCGCCTGACCATCGAGGCCCTGCGGGAGCGCCAGGAGAGCGAGCTGATCAACAATCCTGAGTTCGGGCTGCTCCACAACGCCGACTACGAGCAGCGGATCTACGCCCGTACCGGGCCGCCCACCCCCGACGACCTGGACGAACTCCTCAGCCGGCGCCGCGGGTCGCAGTACTTCCTCGCCCACCCGCGCACCATCTCCGCCTTCGGCCGCGAGTGCAGCAGGCGCGGCCTGTACCCGGGCAGCGTCGAATTCCACGGCCACCGCCTGCCGTCCTGGCGCGGGATCCCGCTGCTGCCCTGCAACAAGATCCCGGTGACCGAGGAGCGGACCAGCTCGGTGCTCGTGCTGCGGACCGGCGAGGACAACGAGGGCGTCATCGGCCTGCACCAGCTGGGGCTGCCGGACGAGTACCAGCCCGGCCTGTCCGTCCGCTTCATGCACATCAACGAGCAGGCCATCATCTCCTACCTGGTCACCGCCTACTACTCCGCGGCGATCCTGGTCCCCGACGCGGTCGGGGTGCTGGAGAACGTGGAGATCTCCCGGTTCGAGGACTGAGGGCGAAGACATGGACAGCCGGCCGGAGCAGCCTTTCGAACTGCCCGAGTTCTACCTCCCGCACCCCGCCCGTCTCAACCCCCACCTGGAGGAAGCCCGCACCCACACCCGCGGCTGGGCCCGCGAGTACGGGATGCTGGAGGGCTCCGGCGTCTGGGACCTGGCCGACCTCGAGGCGCACGACTACGCGCTGCTGTGCGCGTACACGCACCCCGAGTGCGACGGGCCGATGCTCTCGCTCGTCACCGACTGGTACGTGTGGGTGTTCTTCTTCGACGACTGGTTCCTGAAGCTCTTCAAGCACACCGGTGACCGGGCGGCGGGCCGGGACGCTCTGGAACGGCTGGCGCTGTTCATGCCGGCCGATGCCGCCGCGCCGGTGCCCGGGGCGGCCAACCCGGTGGAGGCCGGGCTGGCCGACCTGTGGCGGCGTACGGTCCCCGGCCACTCGGCGGACTGGATCGAGCGCTTCACGCTCAGCACCCGCAACCTGCTGAACGAATCGCTGTGGGAGCTCGACAACATCAGCATCGGCCGGGTCTCCAACCCGATCGAGTACGTGGAGCAGCGCCGCAAGGTGGGCGGCGCGCCCTGGTCGGCGGGGCTCGTCGAGCACGCCGTGGGCGTCGAGGTCCCCGCCTCCGTCGCGGGCGAGCGGGCGCTGCGGGTCCTGCGGGACTGCTTCGCGGACTCGGTCCACTTCCGCAACGACCTGTTCTCGTACGAGCGGGAGACCGGCCGGGAGGGGGAGCTCAGCAACGGGGTGCTGGTCCTGGAGAAGTTCTTCGGCTGCACCACTCAGGAGGCGGCCGACCAGCTGGGCAGCCTGCTGACCTCGCGGCTCCAGCAGTTCGAGAGCACCTTCTTCACCGAGCTGCCCGTGCTGTTCGCGGAGAAGGCCCTGGACCCGGCCGGGATCCTGGCCGTACTGACCTACGCGCGCGGGCTCCAGGACTGGCAGTCGGGCGGCCACGAGTGGCACATGCGCTCCAGCCGGTACATGAACAAGGGCCCGGCCCGGACGGATCCGGGCCTGTCCGGCTGGCTGAGCGGCCCCACCGGCCTGGGGACCACCGGCGCCGGCATCAGGGCGCTGCTCGGCCTCACCGGCGGCGCGCAGCGGGTGCGGCGGCACGCCCATACCCCCCGCCGGGTGGGCCCTTCGGTCATCCCGGAGTTCTACCTGCCGTACCGCAACGTGCTCAGCCCGTACCTGGACGGCGCGCGGGAGCGGCTCATCGCATGGAACCGGGAGATGGGCCTCCTGGACGAGGGGATCTGGTGGGAGGAGAAGGCGCGGGGCTACGATTTCGCGCTGTGCTCGGCGGGCATCGACCCGGGCTGCACGCCCGAGGAGCTGGACATCAGCGCGGGCTGGCTGAGCTGGGGCACCTACGCCGACGACGTGTATCCGCTGGCCTTCGGGACGGGCCGGCACCTGGCGGCGGCCAGGATCCAGACCGCGCGGCTGCGCGCCTGCATGCCCCTGGACCTGTCCGCTCCGGCGCCCGCGGCCAATGCCATGGAGCGGGGGCTGGCCGATCTGTGGCGGCGCACGGCGGCGCCGATGCCGCCGCGCGGCCGGGCGATGTTCCGGGCGGCCATGGATTCGGTGCTCGACAGCTGGCTGTGGGAGCTGGACAACCAGGCGGCCAACCGGGTGCCGGATCCGGTGGACTACCTGGAGATGCGCCGGCTGACCTTCGGCTCGCCGATGACCATCGCGCTCGCCCGGATGACGCACATGGACGTGGTGCCGGAGGAGGTCTACGAGGCTTCGGCCATGCAGTCCTTGCAGGCGGCGGCCTTCGACTCCTCTGCGATCACGAACGACGTGTACTCGTACCAGAAGGAGGCCGAGTACGAGGGCGAGCTGCACAACCTGATGATCGTCCTGGAGAACTTCTTCGACTGCGACTATCCGACGGCGCTGCACATCGCCCACGATCTGGCGACCTCGCGGACGCGGCAGTTCGAGCACGTGCTGGAGAATGAACTGCCCGTCATGTACGAGGACTTCGGGCTGGACGCGGCGGCCCGCGCGGCTCTGAACCGGCATGCCGAGGAGCTGAAGCGGTGGATGGCCGGCATCGCGGTGTGGCACGCCCGGACGAAGCGCTACCGGCAGGAGGACCTCGAACGCCACCACGCGCGGCGCCCGGCGATGGCGGCGGCCGCGGCGGCCCGGTACGCGGGCACGGGCGCAGGAGCAGTCGCAGACGCAGGCACCGGCGCAGGCACGGGCGCAGGAGCAGGAGCAGGAGCAGGAGCAGTCGCAGGCACCGGCGCAGGCACGGTTCCGCCGGACCTTCCGGAGGCTCCCCCGCGACCGGCGGGCGGTCCGCTCCCGCCGGCTCCGCACCGGATTGCGCCATTCCCCTGGCCCTCCGACCCAGTTGGCGCATAATCGTCGTCACGCGGCCTGAACGATCCCCGTTGCCGCGCTTGGTCACGTATGCAATGGGGGGCATCGTGCCGATGAGGGATTCGGGATCGACCGGATCACTGCCCGCTACGTCCGCCGAACTGTCCCGGCTGCTCACCGCCGTCCGGCGGGGGCGGGTGCTCACCGTGACGGGGGGCTTCCGCGAGCCGCGCAGCCTGCTCGTGCGGGAGATCGCGCAGCGCCTCTCGTCCAATTTCTACGACGGGTCGGCCGTCGTCGCCATGGACCCCGTCCACGGCGTCTACGGGGTGCGCGAACTGACGGCGGAGCTGGGCTGCGTACCGGGGATGCGCCTGTCGCCGTGCGGGACGGCGTACGCCGCCTCGTGGCTGGCCGAACGGGACATGCTGCTGGTCCTGGACGGCACCGAGCAGCTCGGCCCGGACGCCCGGGCCTGGCTGTGGAGGCTGCTCGCCGTGGCCCCCGGGGTGCGCATCCTCGCCGCCGGCCGATTACCACTGGCCTTCGAGCAGGAACGGGTCCACCGCCTCTGACCCGGACACCTGCCGCCGCGCCGGGAACAGGTCAGCCCCCGGGAACGGGTCCGCCCCGGCGGGCACGGGGCCGGCCGGGGCGGATCACGTCACGCGGGTGCTGCTGCCAGGGGTCAGCCCAGGGTCGCGATCGCCTGGTTGAACGTCGCGGACGGACGCATGATCGCAGCGGCCTTGGCGGCGTCGGGCTGGTAGTAACCGCCGATGTCGGCCGGGGAGCCCTGGACCGCGATCAGCTCGGCGACGATCTTCTGCTCGGACTCGGCCAGCATCTTGGCGAGCGGGTCGAAGGCGGCCGCGAGCTTCGGGTCGTCGGTCTGGCGGGACAGCTCCTGCGCCCAGTAGAGGGCCAGGTAGAAGTGGCTGCCGCGGTTGTCGATTCCGCCGAGCTTGCGGCTGGGCGACTTGTCCTCGTTGAGGAAGGTGCCCGTGGCGCGGTCCAGGGTGTCGGCCAGCACCTGGGCGCTGGCGTTGCCGGTGGTGGTCGCGAGGTGCTCGAAGGAGACGGCCAGCGCGAGGAACTCGCCGAGCGAGTCCCAGCGCAGGTAGTTCTCCTTCACCAGCTGCTGGACGTGCTTCGGGGCGGAGCCGCCGGCGCCCGTCTCGAAGAGGCCGCCGCCGTTCATCAGCGGGACGACCGACAGCATCTTGGCGCTGGTGCCCAGCTCCAGGATGGGGAAGAGGTCGGTCAGGTAGTCGCGCAGCACGTTGCCGGTCACCGAGATGGTGTCCTCGCCGCGGCGGATGCGCTCCAGGGAGTAGGCGGTGGCCTCGACCGGGGAGAGGATCTCGATGGTCAGACCCTCGGTGTCGTGCTCGGCGAGGTACGTCTGGACCTTGGCGATCAGCTGCGCGTCGTGCGCGCGGCCCTCGTCGAGCCAGAAGACGGCCGGGACGCCGGTGGCGCGGGCGCGGGTGACGGCGAGCTTGACCCAGTCCTGGATCGGCGCGTCCTTGGTCTGGCAGGCGCGGAAGATGTCACCGGCGGCGACCTCCTGCTCCAGGACCGTGTTGCCCGCGGCGTCGACGAGGCGGACGGTGCCCGCGGCGGCGATCTCGAAGGTCTTGTCGTGGCTGCCGTACTCCTCGGCCTTCTGGGCCATGAGGCCGACGTTCGGCACCGAGCCCATGGTGGACGGGTCGAAGGCGCCGTTGGCGCGGCAGTCGTCGATGACGACCTGGTAGACACCGGCGTAGCTGCTGTCCGGGAGGACGGCGAGGGTGTCGGCCTCGGCGCCGTCCGGGCCCCACATGTGGCCGGAGGTGCGGATCATGGCGGGCATCGAGGCGTCGACGATGACGTCGGACGGCACGTGCAGGTTGGTGATGCCCTTGTCGGAGTCGACCATCGCGAGGGCCGGGCCCTCGGCGATCTCGGCCTCGACGGAGGCCTTGATCGCGTCGCCGTCGGGCAGGGCTCCCAGGCCGTTCAGGATCGCGCCGAGGCCGTCGTTGGGCGACAGGCCGGCGGCCGCGAGGGTGGCGCCGTAGCGGGCGAAGGTCTTCGGGAGGAAGGCGCGGACCACGTGGCCGAAGACGATCGGGTCGGAGACCTTCATCATCGTGGCCTTGAGGTGCACGGAGAACAGGACGTCCTCGGCCTTGGCGCGCTCGATCTGGTCGTTCAGGAAGGTGCGCAGCGCGTCGACGTGCAGGACGGACGCGTCCACGACCTCGCCGGCCAGGACCGGTACGGACTCGCGCAGGACGGTGGTGGCGCCGTCGGCGGCGACGTGCTCGATGCGGAGCGTGCCGGCCTCGGCGATCACCGCGGACTTCTCGGTGGAGCGGAAGTCGTTCGCGCCCATGGTGGCGACGTTCGTCTTCGAGTCGGCGCTCCAGGCACCCATGCGGTGCGGGTGGGCCTTGGCGTAGTTCTTGACCGAGGCGGGGGCGCGGCGGTCGGAGTTGCCCTCGCGCAGGACCGGGTTGACGGCGCTGCCCTTGACCTTGTCGTAACGGGCGCGCGCCTCGCGCTCCTCGTCGGTCTTCGGGTCGTCCGGGTAGTCGGGGAGGGCGTAGCCCTGGCCCTGGAGCTCGGCGATCGCGGCCTTGAGCTGCGGGATCGAGGCCGAGATGTTCGGAAGCTTGATGATGTTGGCTTCCGGGGTCTTCGCCAGGTCGCCGAGCTCGGCGAGGGCGTCGGCGATCCGCTGGCTCTCCTCGAGGTGCTCGGGGAAGCTGGCGATGATCCGACCGGCCAGGGAGATGTCACGGGTCTCGACATTCACACCGGCCGTCGACGCGTAGGCCTGGATCACAGGCAGGAACGAATACGTCGCGAGGGCCGGGGCCTCGTCAGTGTGCGTGTAGATGATGGTCGAGTCAGTCACCGGATGCTCCGCTCCACAGTCTGCGTCTCTCGTCTGCAACATTGCTCGACATCAAGATATCTCGTGATCGGGCCAGTCTGGACAGCCCCCTGCCACATGCGTCGCGAGACGCGCGTCACCCGGACAGGTAGCCGGATCGTCGAACACGACGGCCGCCGCCGTGACGGCCCGCCCCTCGTCAGAGCCAGCCGTTGCGGCGGAACCCCCGGTGGATGACCAGGCAGGCGATCGCCATGACGCCGACCACGGCCGGGTACCCGTAGGTCCAGTGCAGTTCGGGCATGTGGTCGAAGTTCATGCCGTAGACCCCGCAGACCATCGTCGGCACCGCGACGATCGCCGCCCATGCCGTGATCTTCCGCATGTCCTCGTTCTGGGCGACGGTCACCTGCGCGAGGTGAGCCTGCAGGATCGAGTCGAGGAGGTTGTCGTAGGCGCCGATCTGCTCGGTGGCGCGGGTCAGGTGGTCGGCCACGTCCCGGAAGTACGCACGGCACTCCGGCGGGATGACCGGTATCGGCTGCGTGGCCAGCTGCTGGAGGGGGCGGTCCAGCGGGGCCACCGCCCGGCGGAGTTCGAGGAGCTCCCGCTTGAGCTGGTAGATCCGCCCGGCGTCGCCCCGGCCGCCGTGCTCGCTGAACACCGCGGTCTCCACGGCGTCCAGGTCGTTCTGCACCGCGTCCGTGACGGCCACGTAGTCGTCGACCACATGGTCGGCCATGGCGTGCAGGACCACCGCCGGACCCGCGGCCAGCTGCTCCGGCGCGGCCTCCAGCGCCTCGCGGACCGGACCTAGGGTGCCGCGGCCGCCGTGGCGGATGGTGATGACGAAGTCCTCGCCCGTGAAGGCCATCAGCTCGCCGGTCTCCACCACCTCGCTGGTCGCGGTCAGCTCCTCGTGCTCGACGTAGCGCACGGTCTTGAAGACGGAGAACAGTATGTCGTCGTAGCGCTCCACCTTGGGGCGCTGGTGCGCGTGCACGGCGTCCTCGACCGCGAGCGGGTGCAGGCCGAACAGCTCGGCCAGCCCGGCGAGTTCCGACTGCGAGGGCTCGTGCAGACCGATCCACACGAAGCCGCGGCCCGTCTTGCGGACCCGGTGCAGGGCCTCTTCGACCTCGGCGCAGCCGTCCTGCCGCACTCCGTCCTGGTACACGACGCAGTTGACCACCGCACTGCCCAGCGGGGAGCGCGCCGGGTGGCTGAGGTCGACGGCCCGGCGGTAGCCACGGCTCACGGCCCGGCGCAGGTTGCTGAACATGGACAACGGAATACTCCCCTTCGGCGGATCACCGGCAAGTCTGCCACCGCGCCGAAGCCGCCCCGCCGGGGCGCCGCGCGCCGCGCGCCACGGGGGCGGTGCGTCACGCGCGACCGGGGCGGTGCGTCACGCGCCCCGCGGTCCGGGCGTCACGCCCGGTCGATGAACACGCTCGTCGACTTCACGCGGGCCGTGGCGCGCGCCCCGACCTCGAGGCCGAGCTCCTCCACCGCCTCACGGGTCAGCAGCGAGACGATCCGGTGCGGGCCCGCCTGGATCTCCACCTGCGCGTCGACCGTGCCGAGCTTCACCCCGGTGACGATCCCGGGGAACGCGTTGCGCGCCGAGGTGTACGGGGCCTCGTCCCCCTCCCCGCCCTCCTGCGCGACCTGTACGCAGAACGCGGCCAGGTCCGGCCCGTCCACCATGCGCCGCGCGCCTTCCCGGCGGGTGGGGAAGCGTTCCGCATCCGCCCAGCGCCGGGCCGTGTCGACGCTCACGCCGAGCAGCCGTGCCGCCTGGCCGATCGTGTAGGACTCCATGTCCGCAGCTTAGGCGGTGTGCGACGGCGGCCGGCGCGGCGGGCTCAGGCGTCGGTACCCGTGCGGCCCGCGCGGCGGGTCCGTGCGACGGCGGCCCGTGCGCCGGGCCCGTGCGCCGGGCCCGTGCGCCGGGCCCGTGCGCCGGGCCTCAGCGCAGCGCCTCCGCCGCCGCCTCCGCGATCACGTCCGCCACCGCCGACAGTACGGGCGAGTCCAGCTTCCACTGCTGCCAGTACAGCGGTACGTCCATCGGCCTGCGCGGCGCCAGCAGGACCAGCCGCCCCTCCCGTACCAGCGGGCGCGCCTGCGGTTCCGGCACCAGCCCCCACCCCAGCCCGGCGACCACCGCGTCGCGGAAACCCTCCGAGGTCGGCACGTAGTGCCGCACCGGGCCCGCGCCCCCGTCCGGCTCCCCCGCCAGCTCCCGTACGAACGCGTCCTGGAGATCGTCCTTCCGGTCGAACACGATCGTCGGCGCCACCCGCAGGTCCCGCTCCAGCGCCCCCGTCAGATGCCGGGCCGCGAAGGCCGGACTGGCCACCGGCAGGTACCGCGCCAGCCCGAGCCGCCGGACGCTGCACCCCGCCACCGGGTCCGGCGAGGAGGTCACCGCGGCCATCACCTGCCCCTCCCGCAGCAGCACCGTGGTGTGCGACTCGTCCTCGCGGTGCAGCTCGAAGCAGACGGGCGGATCCTGCGGCACGCGGGTCAGCGCCGGCAGGAACCAGGTGGCGAGGGAATCCGCGTTCACCGCGATCGGCAGCCGCACCGGCCCCATCCCGTCGGCCATCCCCAGCTCGGCGCGGGCATCGCGCTCCAGCCGGGCCAGCTGCCGGGCGAACCGGATCACCACCTGCCCGGACTCCGTGGCCCGCACCGGCTTCGTCCGCATCAGCAGCACCCGCCCGGTCCGCTGCTCCAGGGCCTTGACCCGTTGGCTGACGGCGGACGGCGTCACGTGCAGGGCGGCGGCCGCGGCATCGAAGGTGCCCTCGTCGACCACGGCCAGCAGTGTCCGTACCTGGTCCAGGGGAAGCTCATCCATCACGAGCGCTAATGGTACGTAAAAATCTTTAGCTGTACTGAAAGGACCTGGCTGCTTAGCGTCGGTGTCATGACACACGGCATCATCACCGCGGCCCTCGCCGGTTTCGGCACGGGACTCTCCCTCATCGTCGCCATCGGCGCGCAGAACGCCTTCGTCCTGCGCCAGGGCGCCCGCCGCCACGCGGTCCTCGCCGTCGTCGCCATCTGCGCCGTCTCCGACGCCCTCCTCATCGCCCTCGGTGTGGCCGGCGTCGGCGCCTTCGTCACCGCCTGGCCGGCCGCCCTCACCGTGGTCGGCCTCGCCGGGGGCGGATTCCTGATCTGCTACGGGGTCATGGCGGCCCGCCGCGTCCTGCGGCCCACCCCCGGCGCCGCCCTCACCACGGAGGGGGCCGCCCTCGGTTCGGGCCGCCGGGCGGTACTGACCGCGCTGGCCATGACCTGGCTCAACCCGCACGTCTACCTGGACACCGTCCTGCTCCTCGGTTCCCTCGCCGCGGACCGCGGTGACCTGCGTTGGGCCTTCGGCATCGGGGCCGGCCTGGCCAGCCTGACCTGGTTCGCCGGCCTGGGCTACGGAGCCCGCCTGCTCAGCGGCCTCCTCGCCCGCCCCTCCGCCTGGCGGGTCCTGGACGGTCTGGTGGCAGCCACCATGGTCACGATGGGCGGCCTCCTGCTGGCCCGGGCCTGACCTGCGCGTCCCCCAGCCGAATCCCCCCGAACCGGGCCCAGCAGCCAATACGGCCCCTAGGATTCCGTCATGGGCAGGCGGGCCGGAATCGTGGGGGCGGACGGGGTGGTCGGGGCGGCCGAGGCGGTCGGGTACGACGGGAGTCGGCCCGCGGAGGACGACGACGGCACGGTCGTGCCGTTGCCGGGATGGATCTCGCCCGTCCTCAAGCACCGCGGCGGTCACGACTCGCTGGGCCTGCAGACCACGACCCAGGACCGGCTCATGCCCGAGTTGCTGCCCGGCATCCTCCAACTGTCGCGTCGCGCCCGGTACCTCTCGTTCTACGCGTTCCTCCTCTCCACCTACGCGCAGGACCGCCGGCCCGAGGGCCCGCACGCGCTCCATCAGTACATCCGGCAGTGGGAGTGGGACTACGGCCTGGCCGTGCTCCACTGCCCCCGCCCGTGCGGATCCTCCCCGATCGGGGCCAGGCGGCTCGATCCGCTGGTGCGCAACGGCACCGGCCCCTTCCCGCGGGGCCTGTCGGTCAAGAGCCCCCAGGGCGGCTACGGGCTGAACTACCGCGCCCCGCTCATCGACTTCGGTGTCGTCGTCAGGGAGGGGACACCGCTCGGCGGGATCCCCCTGCCCCTGGACGTCCTGAGCCCGGCCGAGCCGGCCCAGCGCCTCGCGGACACCTTCCGGGCCGCGGTCCGGCACACCGCGTACCACCGGGAGCGGATGTGGGAGGCGGACTTCCCCCTGGAGGCCGACGTACTGGAGGAGTTCGCGGAGGCGGCCTGTCTGTGCCGGCTCGACGAGCACCGGCACGAGGCCGAACGGGAAGCCCTGCACGCCGTGATGCTGGGCGCGGGAGCCGCAGCCACCACGGGCACCGGCAGCCCGACGGCCCGTCAGCGCAGCCTGAGCGTGGCCCACTTCCTCAGCCTGGTCGAGACCGACCCGGAAGTCGTCACCTCGGTCGATGCCTTCCGCCAGGCCCTCTGGGAGCCCGCGACGCGCGGCCGGAGCCACGCCGTCGTCGCCGGCCAGTGGGCTGCCGTGGCCGCCAAGGACGTCTGGCAGGAGGCGCTCTGCTCGCTCTGGGACGGCTTCTGCGCTACGGGTTCCAGCCGTGGCAGGCCCCTGACCTGGCAGGAAGCCCGCGAGGTGGCCTACGGGCTGCTGCCGCCGCAGTCGCCCCTCAGCGCGGCCTCCCGTACCTCCGAGCTGGCCGCCGCCCTGGCCGCCGGGACGGTGCGGCTGACGGACGGGCACGGCCACGAGGTGGCCGTCGCCCGCGCGTCCCTGGAGGAGCTGCGACAGCTCGTCCGGAGCCTGCGTACGGCCGGCTCCGCGGTCGTGCTGTTCCTGGAGCTGATGCGGCGCATGGCGGGCAGGGCGGGCCCCGGCTGGGACGAGGCGTCCGCGGTCGGCTCGCGCTGGCAGCCGTCCCTCGCGCGGGTCGCCGCCGAACTCCGCGCCCACCTCGCCCCGGAGCCGACGCTCGGGGAGACCGTGTGGTGGCTGCTGCGGCGGTTCGTCCTCGACGTGCACGAGCGGATCGCGTACTCGAAACTGCCCGAGTTCACCTTCCGGTTCCGCTGGGAGCAGGGGTTGCTGCGCTTCTACGACCTCCCCGCGGGCGGGCTCTCCCCGGCGGGGATCCGCGCCGAGGTCCTGGCGTCGCTCACCGGCGATCTCGGCCTGTGGAGGTGGCCGGACGGTCCCGAAGGCCCGCGCCCGGCGGAACTGACGGACCGCGGTCGGCACTTCGTGGAGAGGGTGCTGGGATGACGGAGCCGCTGGTACGGCCGGTGGCGGAGCTGTTCTCGCCCGAGGTCCGAGCCCTGTGGGCCACCACGTACAGCCTGGACCTCGGGCTGGTCAACGGGTTCCTGCTGCCCCGCCTCGGCGACCCGCCGCTGAACGTCGCCGTGCTCGCGGACCGGCGGCGGCTGGCCGCCGACCTGGCCCGGATCCCGGACCAGATGGCGGGCGCCGTGGCCACCGCCAACAGCCGGTGGCTGCTGCGCGGCGTCCACGGGCCCGGGGCCCCGGGGCAGGCGGTCTTCCACCCGAAGTCGTATCTCGCCCTGGCCCGGCGCGGCACGACCCTTCTCGTGGGTTCGGGCAACCTGACCCTGCACGGCCTGGACACGGGCAAGGAGGTGTTCACGGCCTTCCGCTCGGGCACCCCGGTCGGCGACGCCGCCATCGCCGCGTGGCAGGCGTGGATGCGCCGGCTGGTGGACGCGACCGGTGACACGGTGCTCGCCGGCCGGTTCCAGCGGCTCCAGGCAGCGCTGGAAGCGACCGGTGCCGGCGGGAACGGCAGCGGGAACGGAGACGGGCCCACGGCGCCTTCGCCGCTGCTGCACAACCTCGACGTGCCGATCGGACGGCAGCTCACCGAGCTGGTCGCCAGGGACGGCGGGCAGGTGAGGGCGCTCTGGCTGACGGCCCCGTTCTACGACGAGAAGGCCGCCGCGGTGGGCCGGCTGCTCAAGGCACTGCGCCCCGAGCGGGTGCACGTCTTCGTCTCTCCCACCACGAGTGTCAACGGCGCCCGGCTCGCCCAGCGGCTCACGGCGAGCGGGGCACGGGTCCTCGTCACCTCCTACGGACCGGAGGCCTTCGTCCACGCCAAGCTCATCGGCATCGAGGGCGAGCGGCGGGGATGGCTGCTGTCCGGTTCCGCCAACCTGTCGATGGGCGCGCTGTGGCGGCGGGCGGACGAGGGCAACACCGAGCTCGCGGTGCTCGCGCCCGCCGGTCCCGAGCAGCTCGGCGCCGTGTTCGCCGCACCGGGGGTCGAGCGGACCGGGCAGGACCTGGGCGCCCTGACCGGCCTCCGCTTCAGCAGCGATGCGGACGGGGAGCCCCTGCCCGTGCGGCTGCTGAGCGCGGCCGTCCAGGCCGACGGGTGCGTCCTCGTCCGGACGGAGCCGCCCCTGGGCGACGGCTGGGCGCTCAGCGACCTCGCGGAACGACAGCCGCTGACGGCGCTGCCCGACGCGACGGCCATGACCTCCGGACCGCTGGCCGGCCGGCTGGTGGAGGTGGTCGACCACGACGGGCGGCCGCTGTCCGACCGGCTCATCGCCGACGACCCCGTACGACTGGAGGCGACACTCACCCATACGACGGCCTCCACGGGCCCCGCTCCACCCGCCGAACTCGACGAGGCGGTGCGGGACTCGTTCCTCGGCCGCCAGCTGCTACGGCTGAACCGGACGCTCATCTTCGACGCGAACGACGTGCTCGCGCCCGGCGGTCCGCGAGGAACCGGGGACACGCCGGAGCCGGTGGGAGACGGGCACACCACGGGCACCGGGGTCGACAGCGTCTGGGACCGGCTGGGGCGTGAGGAGCTGGGACGCGACCCGCGGGCGGGCACGTACGCACGGATGCTCGGCCGCCGGTCCTTCACCGGGCCCGAGCCCTTCCTGCTCCTCCTGGACTCCCTCCGTCTGCGTACGCCGGCTGCCTCCGCCGAGCCGCCGGGCGCGCCCGTGCCGCCGCCGGGCTCACTGCTGGAGCGGCTCCTCGTGCGGAGCGACGCCCCGGAAGGGGAGCCGGAAGGGGAGCCGGAGGGCGAGGACACGGCCGGCGGGACGACCGCCCACAGCTGGACGCTGAAGCAGCGGATCAGGGTCCGCGCCCGCAATCTGCTGCACCGCTGGGCGACGGCGCTGGCCGATGCGCGGCTGTCCTGGATCGACCCGCTGGCACCCGCGGTGAACTTCGCCGCGCTCACGCAGACCTTGGTCGAGCTCCGGCTCGAAGCCGCCTGCCGCCCGGAGTCCGTCGAACTCACCGCCGAGGACCTGGACGAGGTCTGGGAGCTGCTGCTGCGCTCCTTCGCCGGTGCGGGTGACGGGCGGGGCTGGCTCGACCGCCTCGACCCGGCCGACCGCGACGAGGCGCGGCACCGGCTGTCCGACTGGCGGGACCTCCCGGAGGCGGTCGCGGCGCTGTGCTGGCTCGCGGTGCGCCCGGGACACGTCGGCCGGGAGCGGAAGATAGCCCTCCAGCCGTTGATCGGCGCCGCCCTGGACCACGGACTGCTGAACTCCACCGAGCGCACCGGCCGCTACCTGTCGCTGGTGACGGGAACCCGCGTCAGGCGCGGCGATGTCGACGACCGCCTCCTCGAGGTCATGGAGTTCATCGACGATCCGCTGTGGTGCCGGCGACGGGCCGAGGAACTCGGTCTGGCCGGCCTGGAGCTGGAGACCACCCGCACCGGCGTCAAGGTGACGGTGCGGGGGGTGAGCGACCCGCTGACCGACCCGCGCATACCGGAACTGGTGCTCGCCGCCCGCCGGCACAGCGGACACGACGGTGTGTCGCTGTTCGACGACGGGGAGCGGAGGTGGCGCCTCTCGCTCTTCACGGGCGAACCGATCGCGTACCTGCCGAGCTTCGGGACGGCGACCTACGACGCGCTCGAATCCGCACGTCCCCTGCGGAAGGGCGACCTGGAGTCGGCCCGCGCCGACGGCGCCTCACTGGCCGCCTGGTTCACCGACGACACGGCGCTCCTCGGCCCGCGGACGTGAGCAGGCGTGACCAGGAGGGCGGGAATGACGGGGAGGGCGAGGAGGGCGGGAAGGGGACGGGGATACCCGCCCGGTCCGACGGGGGATGCGGACCGGGCGGGAGTTCTCAGCCCGCCCTGCCGAGTTTACTGTAGGCAGCACCCACTTTTGTGAGCCAGGCGACTTCCGCGGTGAAATTGTCCGTGTCGCGGTCGTCGAAGTCGCCGGCGTCCTTGTTGTCACGGGGGATGGTGCCGGTTCGTTTGGCGTGCAAGGCCTGCTTGATCTGTGCCGCCTCGACGAAGGCCTGGCGGTACTCGTCGGTCATTTCCCGGCCGGGTCCGCCGGCGCCGCCGGTGGTGCGCTCGATGTACGGGCGCAGCTCCCGCCAGCCGTCGCGTATCTCGACGACGCGCCGGTGGAGCCGGTAGTCGAGGTCGGAGACCGAAGTCCCGGGCGGCTCCAGGGCGATGCCCGGGGAAGCCTCGTAGAGGTCCCGCCAGAGCGGGTAGAGGGCGCGGTAGGACCGGTAGGTGCGGGTCCACTCCAGCAGCCTCGTCGCCGCGGGGCCCCAGGAGGGCATGGTCAGGCTGAGCGAGGTGGCGATGATGCCCAGCGTGTTGAGGACGGAGGCGGCCGCCTCCCTCCAGGTCCCGATCTCGAACCCGGCCGCGACCGTGAGGACGTTGACCGTCCTCACCAGGCTGTAGAGGAACAGGATCACCGCCCCGACGGACAGCATGCGCAAGGCCTGCCGCAGGGAGGCGTTGTCGGTCATCCGGGCGTAGGGACCGCACTGGCGGAAGACGGTGATGCAGGGCACCGCCTGGGAGGCGATGAAGGCCAGGAGGTACGTGAGGAGCAGCGGGTCGCCGCTGCCGTCGAAGTCCAGCGGAGCCCGGCTCGGACCGTCGACGAGGAAGAAGAGGGCCGTCAGGGCCACGTTGAGGGTGATGCCGGTGACCACCCAGAAGCGCGTCTTGCGTACCGCCTCCTCGCCGTCGGCCGCCCAGAACAGCAGGATGATCTGCGCGCTGATGCAGAAGGCGACCGCCGCCAGGTGCATGAGGAGGATGGCGAGATTGCCGACGCCCAGGAAGCTCTCGCTCCGCATGGCGACGGCGCCCATCGTGAAGGTGAGGCACTGGAACACCAGGGTGGTGATCAATATGCGGTAGGAGGTGTCCTTCCAGCTGCGCCGCCCTTGGCACAGCCGGTAGACGAGCGCGGCGTACGACGAGAGCGCCGCGATGACGAAGCAGAGGGTTCTGATGGTGTTCACGGTGGGGCTCTCCTGCAGGTGCCGCGGGTGCAGCGCATGATTCGGCCGGCGTTGCCGGCCAGGGGGAACCGTACCCGCCGCGAGACCCGGCCCCGACCCCAGCCTGTTTTTAGGGCGAACTCGGCGCCGGGGCGCGCCGCTGGGACCTCGGCGACCCGGCCCCCTTCCGCGCCGCGGCGCGGGCCGTGGTGAGCGTGGTCAACGATCCGGACGACCGCGTCCTGCGGGCCGCGCTCGCCGGAGGCGTCCCGTACGTCGACGTCACGCGCTGGACCTCCGGCGTGCAGCGCGCGGCGGCGCTGGCCTCGCTCGGCCCGGCCGGCCCCGCCGCCCCGCCGGCCGGCCGGCCGGGCCGGCTCACGCCTGCGGGAGCCGGACCTGGGCGGGGGTGTCGTCGAGGAAGCCGCCCGACTGGTGCTGCCACAGCTTCGCGTAGGCGCCGTCCGCGGCGAGCAGCTCCTGGTGCGTGCCCTGCTCGACGATGCGGCCGCGGTCGAGGACGACGAGCTGGTCCATGGTGGCGACCGTGCTCAGCCGGTGTGCCACCACGAGCGCCGTCCGCCCGTCCATGAGCCGCCACAGCGCGTCCTGGACGAGGATCTCGCTCTCGGAGTCCAGGGCGCTGGTCGCCTCGTCGAGCAGCAGGATCGGCGCGTCGCGCAGGATCGCCCGGGCGAGGGCGACCCGCTGGCGCTGTCCGCCGGACAGCTTCACCCCGCGCTCGCCCACCATGGTGTCGAAGCCCTCCGGAAGCGCGTCGGCGAACTCCGTGACGTGCGCCGCCTCGGCCGCGCGGCGGATCTCGGCTTCTGTGGCGTCCGGCCGGGCGAAGGCGATGTTGTCGCGCAGCGTGCGGTGGAACATCGCCGGGTCCTGCGGCACGTAGGCGATCAGGCTGCGCAGGTCGGCCTGGGACAGCTTGGTGATGTCCTGCCCGCCGATCAGGATCCGGCCGGCGTCGATGTCCGTCATCCGCAGCAGCAGCCGGCTGAGCGTGGTCTTGCCGCCGCCGGACCGGCCGACGAGACCGATCTTCGTCCCGCTGGGCACGGCCAGCTCCAGGCGCTCGAAGAGCGGCTCCGCGCCCGCGTGGGCGAAGGTCACCTGCTCGAAGTGCACGTCGGCGGACTTGGACAGCAACGGCTCCGGGAACTCCGGGTCGAGCACCGTCGGCGGCGTCAGCAGCAGTTCGGTGAACTGCGCGGCCTCCGTCATCGAGCTCTCCAGGCGGCGGTAGATCTGATTGAACTCGAACATGATCCGCGTGGCGTTGGCGTAGTAGGTGAAGGCGACGATGACCGCCTCCACGCCGTGGTCTCCCCCGCCGAGCGCGACGGCGAGCAGCAGGCCCAGCACGTTGGTCAGTACGGACATCGGCGCGACCAGCGTGTCGATGCGCAGGTTGCCGTAGTCCCACGAACGCAGCGTGAGCCGCCGGGACTCCGCGACACGGGAACGGTGCTCGGCGGCCTCACGCGCCTCGGCGGCGAACGACCGGACCGTGTCCATGTTCATCAGGCTGTCCGCGACGTGGCCCGACACCCGGGCGATCGCCTCCTCCCGCTGGGCGACGAGCGTCTGACGGCGACGGATGAGGGGCGTCACGCACAGCCCCGTGAACGTGATCATGGTCAGGAGCCCGGCGACGAGCAGCGGGTCGTACTGCCACAGCACCACCGACGCGAACACCAGGGGCACGAAGCTGCCCATGACCGAGAACGTCAGCGTGTCGACGAACTCCTCGAAGCGGGAGGCGAAGCTCAGGACCCGCTTGGTGAGCGACCCCGCGAAGTTGTCGTGGAAGAAGGCGGCGTCCTTGGCGAACAGCTCGTCCATGCCGATCACGTACAGCTGCTCGATGCCGCGGGCGTCGAGGCGGTTCAGGCAGTGCAGTCCGATGCGCCACAGCGTCTCCGCGAGCAGCAGCACCCCGGCGAAGCCGAGCACGTAGGGCATCGTCCAGCCGATGCCGCCGCCGGTGTCCCCGTCCCCGGCGATCCGGCCGACGAGCTTGGCGACGACCAGCGGTGCGATGTAGTTGATGCCGATGTTGCCCAGCGCCGGGAGCAGCATCGCGGGGGCCGTCAGCCATCGGAACCGGGCCAACTCCCTGCCGTAGTAGCGGAGCGCGAGGAGCACCGGGCCCCTGCGGGGTGAACTTCCGTGCGATTCGGGCGATCCCATCCCAACCCTGCCTTGTCGGACCGTCAGGTCAGAAAACGGAGTGTCCCGCACGGGCGCCCGCGCGGTCCAAGCGTTTTCTGCCTCCGGAACCGGCCGGCCCGGGATCAGCCCAGCGTCGCGGGTGTCGGGCCGTCGGGGCGGACGGTGATGCTGTACGCGGCCTTGGCCGGGGCGGACCGGAAGCGCGGGATGTGGGCGGGCAGCAGGTGCTCCAGGAGGACGGTCGACTCCCGCAGGGCGAACTGCAGGCCCAGGCAGGCGCGGGGGCCGATGCCGAACGGGAGGTAGCTCCCGGGGTGGGTGGGGCGGGCGCCGGGGGTGGTGAAACGCCCCGGATCGAACCGCGCGGGGTCTTCCCAGAGGCCGGGGTCCCGGTGCGTCAGGTAGGGGCAGACCAGCACGTCGGTGCCGGCCTCGATCGCGTATCCGGCGAGGACGTCGTCCTGCGCCGCGCAGCGCGGCAGTATCCAGGCGGACGGGTAGAAGCGCAGCGTTTCGTGGACGAGCGCCTGGACGGCCTGCCGCCGCTGGGGTGAGCCCTCGGCGCCCGCGGCGAGGGCCTGCTCGCGAGCCTGCGGGTTCCGGTCCAGCAGGAGGTACAGCCAGGTCAGGGTGGTGGCGGTGGTCTCGTGACCGGCGACCAGCAGGGTGACCAGCTCGTCGCGGATCAGCCGGTCGGTGTACTCGGGATGCGTTCCGGCCGCTTCGAGCAGGACGTGCAGCAGACCCGGGCCGTCGGGTCCGGCCTCGCCGTCGCGGGCGGCGGCGATGGCGCGGCTCGCCACGGCGTCGACGGTGGCCAGCTCGGCGGCGACGGCCTCCTGGGCCGCGGCGCCGTCGGCGGGCAGGCTGGGCAGTACGGCCACCACGGCGGGTACGGCGGCCAGTTCGCGCTCCGTACCGGGGTCGAGGGGGTGTCCGGTCAGGGACCGCCAGATGGTGTCCAGGGCGAAGCGGCGCATCTCGTCGCCGACGTCGAGGACCTGCCCGGTGCGCGCGTACGCGGCCCAGCGCGCCGCGGTGGTCCGGGCGGCCTCGGCGATCCGCTGCTCGTAGCGGCGCATCCCCCGGCCGGTGAACTGGGACTGCAGCAGCCGCCGTTGCCGCTGCCACGCCTCGCCCGTCGCCGCCAGAAGGCCGTCGCCGATCAGCGGCCGGGCGCGGTGCGAGCGCTTCACGTACCGGTCGGCGTGGAGCGCGAGCACGTGCTGCACGGCCTGGGGGGCGGTGACCAGGACGGTGGGGCGCGGCCCGAGCCGGAACGCGGCGACGCCGCCGAGCCGTTCGCGGGCCTGGGCGAAGAGGTCGATCAGCTCCCCTCCCCCGGCCTGCCACTGCCCGACGAGGGCGGGTTCCAGCTCGGGGACGCTGCGGGCTGCCGGGGTCGGGCTCGGGTGGGAGCCGGTACGGGCGTGCGTGGCCACGGGATGCTCCTGTTCGACAGCTGTACGCCGTCACGGACCGGATGCGGGCATCACGCACTGTAGGGGAGCGGGCGCGCTGGGCAACAGGCCGCCTTCCGGAGGCGGAGCGGTCAGGCGGGGATCTCGATCACGCCGATGGGTTCGGAGGACGGGTGGGCGGAGCCGCCGACGGGTTCGACGGTGACGCCGACGGCCGTGGCGCGCTCGACGGCGCCGTCGAGCAGCTCGATGTGCCAGTTGCCGCGTCCCGGGAAGGTGCCGGCGGGGCGGGGCCCGCCGATGTCGTCGTACCAGAGGGCGTACACCTGGTCCGCGGAGAGTTTCGGCAGGCCGGAGGCGATGAAGGCGGCACGGCTCTCGCTGCGGGAGATGATCACGCAGCCGGTGGCCCCGTCGGGGAACTCCGTGGCGGTGATCCGGGCGTCGGGCGCGGCCAGGACCTCCGCGAGCCGGGCGGCCGGGGCCTGGCCGACCACGGCGAGGCGGGCGCGCGCCTCCTCGGCCGCCCGGTGCTGCAGGTACGCGACCCCGCCGAACGCGGCGGCGAGGGCGAGGGAGGCGGCCAGCGCCCAGCGCAGGGCGCGAGCCGGGCGGGCCGCGGGGCGGGACACGGGGTGCGGCCGCCGGGGCCCGTCGCGGTCCGGGAGGGAGTCCTGTGGGGTGACGGCGATCTCGTCGAGGACCCGGCGGCGCAGACCGGGCGGGGGCTCCACGGGGTCCACCTCGGCCAGCTCGGCGGCGGCCGCGCGGAGGGAGGCGGCCTCGCGGCGACAGCGGGTGCACACCGCGAGGTGCCGGGCGAAGGCCTCGTCCTCCTCGGGTGTGAGGGCGTGCAGGACGTACGCGGCGAGCGCGGCGTGCGGGTCGGGAGCGATGGTCATCGGGACGCCTCCAGACAATCGCGCAGCCGTTGCAGTCCGTCGCGCAGCCGTGACTTCACGGTTCCCTCGGGCGATTCCAGGGTGCGCGCCGTCTCCCGGTAGGTCATCCCCTCGTAGAAGGCCAGCCGGACGGCCTCCCGCTGGTCCCGGCTCAGCTCGCCCAGGCAGCGGCGCACGCGGGCGTGCTCGTCGCGGCCCTCCACGGTGTCGGCCACCTCGTCGTACGGCGGCACGCGGTCCAGCAGGGCCGCCTTCTCCTCGCGCTCCGTACGGGCCCGGGCGGCGCGGACGCGGTCCACGGCGCGGCGGTGCGCCAGCAGCAGCACCCATGCGCGCGCGGTGCCGAGCTCCGGCCGGAAGCGGTCGGCGGTGCGCCAGACCTCGACCATCACGTCCTGGGTCACCTCCGCGGCCTGCGCCTCGTCCCGCAGGACCCGGCAGACCAGGCCCATGACGGGGGCGGAGAGCGCGTCGTAGATCGGGGCGAACGCCTCCTGGTCGCCCTTGGCGACCCGGAGGAGCAGCGCGTCCAGTGCGCCGGCCCCCTCCCCGCGGCCGTCCGTACCGTCCGCGGCGGCGGTGGTGTCCGTGCCGTCCGCGGCGGCGGTGTCCGCGCCGCTCGTGTCTCGCGCCGGATCCGCCTCGCCGGCGTCCGCCCTGTCTGCCCTGTCCGCCATCAGACGTCCCGTGTCCTCGGGTGCACCTGCTCCCGATCCCACCACTGTTGCGGGTCCGGCGCATTCGGAGAACGGGGAAAGCGGCGGGATCCTGCGGCTGCGGGACCCTCGCCGCTTTCCGCCACGGCGGGCGGAGCACGTCCTACCAGCGGTCCTTGTAGGAGCAGTCCCAGTGGCCCTTGACCCACTGCTTGTCCCAGTGGCCGGGGACGTACACCCACTTCCAGTGGCCCTTGTGGCCCCGGGAGGAGTCGTTCCATCCGCTGTTCCGGTCACGGTTGCCGTCGCGGTCGTCCTTCCAGTCCCGGTCACGGTCGCGGTCGCGGTTGTCCTTCCAGTCCCGGTCACGGTCGCGGTCGCGGTCCCAGCCCCGGACCCACTTCTTCTCCCAGTGACCCTTGACCCACTTCTTCTCCCAGTGGCCCTTCTTCCAGACGCACTTCTTGCCGTGGTCCTGGGTGACGGATGCCGCGACGGTTGCCTGGGGTGCGGGGGCGGCTGCGGCCTGAGCGGCACCGCCGAGGGCCGCGCCGCCCGCGAGCGCTCCGGCCGCGGTGACGGCGACCGCCAGGCGCCTGACCCGGTAAGGAGCGGACATGAATCCCACCTCCTCGCCCTCGATCCTGCGAGGGCCGTGAACGATGTGGCACAAGGGATTCGATCCCGAGACCGGGATGGATGGGATTTTTCACTCATTTCTTTCCGGAGCCGGCCCCCGGCCCTTCCAGAGCCGGTCCCCGGCCGGCCCCCGAAAGCGTCACGTCGTTGCCCCGGGCGTACCGAGCGGCTTCCGACCGGTTCGCCATGCCGAGCATCGGTACTGCTGAACCCCAAGGCCATGATCCGGGCCGCGGTCGGATCCCGGGCGCCGACACTGCACGGACGGCGCCCGGCTGCCCCCCGGCGCTGACACCCCTGCCCGACTGCGGTTCCCCACCCCGCCCGGCCGAGCGAGCACCTGCCGAGGCGGCCACGAAGCCCGGGGCAGCGGCGTACGGAATGACGGGGCTGAGAAAGCACGTGCCATGGCCGCTCGCCGCAGTACTGCCGCGAGCCCGCTGGGCGGCTCGTGCCCTCGACGAGGACGCGTTCCAGGCCGCGATCGGGGAGCGGCCGGCAGCGATCTCCTTCCACCTGGCGGTGCACCCGACCTGATCGCCCGGGTGCACGATGCCGGCATCCTCTGGATCCACCAGGTCTCCAGCCGCGGTCAGGCCGACGGGGCTCTCCGGGCCGGAGCCGATGTCATCGTCGCCGAGGGCGGCGAGGCCGGCGGGCACGGCGGGGATGTCGGCACGATGGTGACGGTCCCCGACCTCGTCGACATGGCGGGCGAGGTACCCGTCCTCGCGGCCGGCGGGATCGCCGACGGCCGTGGCCTGGCCGCGGCGCTGACACCGGACGCGCAGGGCGTGCTGATGGGGTCACGCTTCCTCGCGTCGGAGGAGATGAGCGTGTCGCAGGCGTGGAAGAGCCGGATCGTCGAGTCGCCTCGGACGCGGTGAAGGCCGTGGGCAGCGAGCGGATCCTGCCGCCGTTCAACCGCCCGTCAGTGCCGGGGTGCCGCGCTGCCTTCCCACCCCCTGGTGGACGCCCTGCGCGAGCACCCTGGACAGGTGGACCCCGCAGAGACCGTGCCTCGCGTGATGGCCGCGATCCTGGCAGGCGGGGGCGAGGAGGACCTCCCCTTCACCGGCCAGTCGACCGCCCTCGTGCACGAGATCCTGCCCGCCTGCGAGATCGTCCGCCGGACCGTAAGGGAAGCCGAGGCGGCGCTGGCGGCAGCGGCCCGCGCCATCGGCCGAGGGTCATGACGGCCCTGCGCCCCGGATACGCGGAAGCCCCGCCGCGCTCGACGCCACCGCCCAGGCGCAGCTCATCCGTACCGGGGAGGCCACCGCCGAGGACCTCGTCACGGCGGCCGCCGCCCGGTTCCCCAGCCGCTTCGACGCCTGGCTCACTCCGGCTCCGGCTCTGGCCCAACCACCGCTCCTCCTGGGCGAGATGAACTCCCCGCCGCCGCCTCCGACATCAACACTCAGGGCTGACCCGGCCCGCTCATGCTCCGCGCCTGCCCCGTACGGTCCAGGCCCGCGCACGCAGCGGGATCGAGCCGTCCGCTGCCCGGGGCAGTGCCGACCGCAACCGCTCACGCAGCTCCGCGCGGCGCTCCTCCGGCAGGGAGGCCACGTAGGCGGGCGCCGGCCCCTGCCCTCCCAGGAACGGCTGCCAGTAGTCGTCGAAATCCGAGAACCGGGTAGCCACGCTGATCTCATCCGCCTCGACGTCCTCCAGCCCCGACCCGACCAGCAGCTCCCGCAGCGGCGCCCGGCCGCACAACGGGAACCTGACGGCCTCGTCCAAGTACTGGGCGTCCGGGTCCAGGGCGGACGCGGCGTCCCAGAAGGCGCGGATGGCCTCCATGCCTCCCTCCCCGTAGTCCCAGACGTACACCCCCACCAGCCCCCCGGGCCGGACCACACGAGCCATCTCGGCCGCCGCCCGCGGTGCGTCCGATACGAAGTTGAGCACGAGCCCGCTCACGGCCACCGACGCCGTGGAGTCGGCGAAAGGCAGGTTCACGGCGTCTGCCAGGACGAACCCCGCCCGCTGGTCAGCGATGTTCCTCCGTGCGTACGCCACGTAGCCGGCGGACGGATCGACGCCGACGACCGTCTCCGGTGCGGCCACATCCAGCACGGCCTGCATCACCGCACCCGTGCCACACCCGATGTCGCGCCAGCTCCCGCCAGGAGCCGCACCCATCCAGCGAACGAACCGGTGCGCCACCAACCGACTCCACCGGCCCACGTACGGCTCGTACGTCTCACCAGCCACCCACACCGGCCCACACCTCTCGGTAACATGCCGCCCCTTGTGCCTGAACACCCAGGGCGTCCATGGGACCCCCGAGTGCAGGACCGCGGTCGGCTGCCTTGAGCAAGCAGATCACCTCCCGTCAAGCGAAGGCGTGTGACGCACGGAGAGAGTGCCTACTTGCGGAAGAAGCGGCTCGCGGCCTGGTCGGCCTGACCCGGTCGGATCTGAATGGTCTTGCGGGTCAGGTTTCGTGTGGAGTGTTCGTGGCGAAGGACTTCAACCATGGGCTCATCTCCGGTTGCCGGTCATCCTGCTGTCGCTGTCTTCCGAGAGCCCCGAGGCGGTCGGCCCGTGCCGGTGTTGGGGCCGCGGGTCGATGCTGAGGCGAAGCGGACCGCGCGCGTGCTGGCCGCGGTGTCGAGCCATGCCGGACCTGTGGAGCGCACCCTCGCGCTGCGGCAGGCCGCCGCGGTCGCCGGCGAGCTGTCGGCCTCGCTGTCGGATCTGGCTCCGGCCGTGGTCGGTGAGGGACTGCCGGCGGAGTCGACCAGTCAGTCGTTCTTCCGGGTCCGTGAGGTGGAGCTGTCGGATCAGCAGGCTGCCCTGCACGGTGTCCTGGTCGTCCACCGCGGTCTGGAAGATCTGTGTGATGCTCCACTGTCGGGTTCCGACCTCGCGCTGGAGGTGGCCGGGATGCGGCAGTCGGTGCTCGATCTCACCGGCGCGGCGCCGGGCGCCGACCCTCACTCCATCCCGCCGGTGGCCGTCCGCGAGGCCTGTGCGGGATCGTCGTTGGAGAGCGTGTGGACTGCTCGGTGGCTCATCGGTCACCAGGTCCATGTCCTGTTCAACGTTTGCGCCGCGGTCGCCGTGGCCGACGCCACCCGCCATCTGCGGCACGGCGACGACGGTGCCGCGCTGACGCGGCTGGCAGATGCGACGGTGTACGTGCGCGGCTTCCCGGCGGCCATGACCCACGCCAGTACGATCCCGGCCGACTACTACATGGCGGCGATACGCCACACCATGGCGCCCCCGTCGGTGGACGTCCCGTTGAGCGGGCGCCAGCATCGCGGATACAAGCTCTTCCGGGCGGCGATGAAGGACCTGCTGTCCGTGGTGCCCGACTCCTACGAGCAATTGGCGGCCCGCGCCCCGGAGCTGGCCGAGGCACGGGGCGCGCTCCTGGAAGCCGACATCGTGGACGGTGAACGGCACGTCACCCTCGCGTACTCGATGGTGCATCTGCGCCGTTCCATCGCCCAGAAGCCCGAAGGCCCCGACAACGCCGTCGCAGAACTACGCCTCATGCGGCATCGCCGCGCGGCCCAGTACGCCTCGCTGATCCGATTCGGGGACCACTACATCGCCGACGCCGTGGCCGGCCTGCGCCACTCGTGAGTCCGCGCGTCCGCCGCCCACGCCCCCGGCAGGAGACCCCGATGCCCGAGACGACGCCCGACAACGCCCAAAGCACCGTCCTCGCCGCAGACCGGGAACTGGATCCGGCCGACGCCGACGCGTGCGAGCGAGCGAGTGGCCCGCACCCTGTGCACCCGCGGGCACGACCAGGTCGACAGCCCCGAGTGGGTGGCGCGGGCCCGCGACGCCTGGGAGGAGCTTCCGGTACTGCAGCGCCGTGAGGTGCGACGCTTTCGAAGGCATTCCGGCCCGCACGGCACCCTGGTGATCGGCGGCCTGCCCGTCGATCAGGCGGCCCTGCCCGCGACACCGACCGTACTCGGCTCGGTCCAGCGCCGGGCCACCGTCTCGGCGGCGGTGCTCACCATGGTGGCGTGCGGGCTCGGCGAGCCCCTCGCCTACCTGGCGGAGAAATCCGGCGCCCTCGTGCAGGACGTCGTGCCCGTGCCCGGGCAGGAGAGCTTCCACGGCAACGCCGGATCGGTGCCGCTGTCCTTCCACACCGAGAACGGCTTCCACCCCCACCCACCCGACTACGTGATCTTCCTGTGCCTGCGCGCCGACCACGACCAGATCGCCGGCATGCGCGTCGCCGGCATCCGCCAAGCCCTGCCGCTCCTCACCCCAGCCAGCCGCCAGACCCTGTTCGCACCGGAGTTCGTCACCACACCACCACCCTCCTTCGGCCCCGACGCTGCCGCGACCGGGTCCGATGTGAAGCCCCGACCGGTGCTGTCGGGAGCAGTCGAGGATCCCGACATACGGATGGCCCAACTCGTCACCACCCCGCTCACCTCTCGGGCCGCTGCCGCGCTGACCGAATTCGGCCGCGCCTGCGAGGCGACCGCCCGCACCCTGCGGCTGACTCCCGGCGACCTGGTCGTCATCGACAACCGCGTCACCGTCCACGGCCGCACCGCCTTCCACCCCCGTTACGACGGGGCGGACCGCTGGCTGCAACGCACTTACGTCACCACCGACCTGCGCCGCTCCCGCGACCACCGCCCCCTGTTCGGTTTGATCACCTGATGTCCGATCTGGATCAGGTTTCGGCGGGTTTGGGTTGACATCTCGACGGCATGGGGATCCACCTGGGGAAAGGGGCAGCAGAGCACCCTTGGTAGGGTGCGCCGATGTCAACGATCAAGCAGTTTCAAGTGACCTTCGACTGCGCTGAACCTGCGCGCCTCGCCGCTTTCTGGTGTGAGGTGCTGGGGTACGTCGTACCGACGGTCCCGGAGGGCTTTGCCACGTGGGAGGAGTACCACCGCTCGCTGCCGCCCGAGGACGAGATCTACTTCGCGTGTACTGATCCCTCGGGTGTGGCCCCGCGCCTGCTCTTCCAGCGAGTTCCCGAAGGCAAGGTCGTCAAGAACCGGGTGCATCTCTGTGTGCGGGCCGGCGCCGGGCTCGTGGGTGACGAGCGCCTGGCCACACTCGAGGCCGAATGCGCACGGCTGATGGCGCTCGGCGCGAAACACGTGCTGACGCAGCGCGCCGATGGCGTCAACGAGTCGTGCATCACGATGCAGGACATCGAGGGCAACGAGTTCTGCCTCGGCTGATTCTCCTCCGAGACTGCGAGGTGGGGAGCCGTCTCCCGGGGACCTCTCAGGTCCCGCATGCGGCGGGAGTCATCCCGTGAGAGCGAGGTTGTGCAGGCGGGCAACGCCGTGCATCGCGTGGCGCACACCGTCGCCTCTCAGGCGGCAGTCGCGCAGGATCTTCCAGGTCTTCATCCGGGCGAAGACGTGCTCGACTCGGGCTCGGACCCGTTTGTGGTCGTGGTTGTGTTCGGCCTGCCAGTCGGTCAGTTCGCCGCCTCGGGGCCGGCGGTTCGGGATGAAGAGGCCGGTTCCGGGGTAGCCGCCGTCGGCGATCGTGGTTGTCCGGCCGGCGGCGGCCTTGGCCCCGGATTCCTCCCATGCCCTGCAGTCGTTGCGGTTGCCGGGCAGGGGCCGGCCGACCACCACAACCAGGCGGGTGTCGGCGTCGATGACCACCTGGTGGTTCGTCGAGTAGCGATAGTTCTTCGACTGCTCGGCCACCTTGTGGTCCCGGGTGGGCACCAAGGTGCCGTCCACGATCAGCACCGCGTCCTTCGCGAACCGCTGGCGGGGATGCAGCGCGAGCCTCGGGCCGATGTCGTCGATCACTCGGTCTGCGGCCGACTTCGACACCCCGAACAGCGGGGCCAGTTGCCGCATCGTCAAGTTCGTTCGCCAGTACACGGCGACCAGCAGCACCCGGTCCTCCAGCGACAGCTTCCACGGCCGGCCCCGGCCCGGGGAGTCGGCACCCTCACGACGCAGCGCGGTCACCAACTTGCTAAAGACGGGCGGGCGCAGCCCGGTAAACGGGGCTATCCAGGAGGGCTCCGACGCCGTGATCACACCAGTCACTGCGTGATCATTCCACTGCTTCAGGTCCTGCCTGCTTGAACGCGGTGCGGCAGCGTTCAACCTGGTCGGTCACCTGCTCCATGAACCACCGCATGATCTCGTAGGGGACGACGTACTCGTCGTGGCTGTGGATGTGGACAGTGGGTTCCAGATTCGGGTCCTCGTCCGGGACGAGCGCCATCAAGACAGCAGGGCCGGGCAGGTGGGTCACCACGGCGTCGGGGTTCTCGGCCCCCCTGGCCGGCGCAGGCACAGCCTCGCTTAGCTCCACAGACCAGGCATCGTCAGGCAAGGCGTAGTGGAACAGGACGGCGTAGTGACGGCCTGCATGTTCTCGCAGCTCCCATGGCATGTCCGCAGGCTGCCACAGTCGCGGTGTCGGAGTCTCGCGGGTATCCCGCTCACACCTGAGCATGCTGAGAGGGTCACCACCACCTCCGGCTCTTGGAGGCGATCCCTATGCCTACCACCTGCCTACCACCGTCGGCCGCGGACGTGTCCTCCGCCGCTGCGGCTGCAGGGACCCCCACCGCCACCAGCTCGGCCCACGCTGCCCTCGCCTGCTCACCGACAGTGAGCACGGCGCCTGGTCCTTCGCCGTCGACGTCCCCAGCCCAGGCCGTCGGCGGACGACCATCCGCCGGGGGCGGCTTCGTCGACCACGACGCCGCTGAGACCGCGCTCGACCAGTTCCTCGAGGGCGAGGCCGGCGGGTTCGACGCGGACCCGAACCAGACGGTCGCCGCCTACCTGAACGCCTGGCTGACCGCGAAGGCCCTCGTGCTGAAGCCGACGACGATAGCCCGGTACCGCGACTACGTTCACAACGACCTCGTCCCCGAGTTCGGCACCCTCAGGCTCGATCAGCTCGCTCACCGGCACGTCTCGGCCTTCGTCACCAGCCAGCTCGCCGCCGGCCGCGGCGAGACCACTCTCTACCGGTGCCCGCCTGGTCATCACCACGCCGAAGACCCGCTCGAGCCGCGGCTGAGTGGCCATCTCGCCCCGCGTCGCCACCGCCCTCCGGCACTGTGCACAAACAACGCCCCGAACGCGCGGAGATCCTGACGATCCGTTCGCCGGTCTCGTCTTCTGCCGACCCGACGGTCGACCGCTCGGACCTCACCAGGCACTGGACCGGCTCCGCCAGCTCTCCGCGGAAGCCGGCGTCCCCAGGATCACGGTCCACGACCTACGTCACCTGGCCGCCACCATCACCATCACCGCCGGCGTGCCGCTCACCGTCGTCTCCAAGACGCTGCGGCACTCCACCCTGTCGACCACCGCCAACATCTACAGCCGGAGCTGATGTCGCGTCACTCCGTCCCCACACTGCGAGGCACGCGGCCACCCCGGACAGCACGGTGAGCAGACCGAAGAGCTGGGGGTAGCCGCCGAGAGGGCCGGCCAGGGCGGCGCCGGCCCAGGGGGCGAGGGCGGCGGCGATGTGGGCGGGGGCGCCGAGGAGTCCGGAGAGGCGACCGTAGTGGGTGGTGCCCCACCGGTCGGTGACGGCGGTGGCCTGCAGCAGGGTGAGGTTGCCGCGGACGACTCCCGCCAGGACGGCGAGGACAACCAGCAGGGGCAGCGGACCTGGAATGAGGGCGAGCGCTGCCGTGGTGGCGCCGCCGAGTGCGATGAGGGTGACGGTGCGGGCGGTGACCGTGGTGCGCGCGGACAGGCTCGCGTAGAGGGTGCGGCCGAGGGTCTGGCCGGCGCCGCCGAGCCCCAGGGCCCAGGCGGCTGTTGTGGCGTCGGCGCCGCGTTCGGTGAGGAGCGGGATGAGGCCGATGACGACGGCATACATGGCGAAGCTGGAGAGGGTGAAGGCCGCCGCCAGGACTACGAAGGGGCGGGTCTTGGCTATTGGGGTGCGGTCGGTGGTCGGCGGGGCAGGAGGCGCCGGGGGCCAGGGGGCCCGTAGGGCGAGGGCGTGGGCCGGGATGGTGATCGCGGCCAGGATGAGGGCGAGGACGGCATAGGTCTGCCGCCAGCTGAGGTGTTCCGCGAGGGTGGCGGTGAGCGGGGCGAAGACCGTGGAGGCCAGGCCGCCCGCCAGGGTGACGACGGTCAGGGCCCGGACCCGGTCGGGTCCCCACCAGCGGGTGATCGCCGCGAAGGCGGGCGGATAGAAGGTGGCCGCCATCGCGATACCGGCCAGGACCCAGCCGAGGAAGAAGACGGGCAGGTTCGGCGCGGCGGCGATGGTCAGGACGGCGAGGACTCCGATGCCGGATCCGGCGGTCATCACCGCTCGGGGACCTCGGCGGTCGAGTATCCGGCCGACGGGGATTCCGACCAGGGCGGAGACGAGCAGGGCCAGAGAGAATGCGCCGGTGGTCGCGTTGGCGGACCAGCCTGTGTCGGCGGTGAGGCGCGGGAGGAGTACGGGGAAGGCGTAGTAGACGATGCCCCAGCTGGTGATCTGCGTGGCGCAGAGGGCTGGGAGTACGGCGCGTGGCCGTGACCGGACCCCTGTTCCGGTCACGGCCACGTCGGCCTGGGTGTTGGGCACGGTGGTCAGCAGCCGCCGGAGGAGGCGGGGGCGCCGATGGTGAGGGTGGCCGGGGCGGCGCAGCAGCCGCCGCCGGTCTCTTCGGCGGCTTCGGGCTGGTCGAAGAGGCCCGCGCCGCCGCACACTCCTGTCTCGGGGAGGGTGAGTTCGACGCGCTCGGCTGCCTCCCGGTCGCCGGCGAGGGCGGCTGCAATGGAGCGGACCTGCTCGTAGCCGGTCATGGCCAGGAAGGTCGGGGCTCGGCCGTAGGACTTCATTCCGACGAGGTAGACGTCCCTCTCCGGGTGGGAGAGCTCGCCCGCGCCGTGCGGGTAGACCGTGCCGCACGAGTGCTGGTTGGGGTCGATCAGCGGGGCGAGCTCGACGGGGGCCTGGAGGCGCTCGTCCAGGCCGAGGCGCAGCTCGTCGAGGAAGGTGAGGTCGGGGCGGAAGCCGGTGAGGACGATGACCTCGTCGACCGGGTCCAGGCGGCGGCCGTCCTCGCCGACGAGGACCAGGCGGCCGTCCTCGGTCTTCTCGATGGCGTCGGTGCGGAAGCCGGTGACCGCGTCGGCGTAGCCGCCGTCGACCGCGGCCTTGGCGGCGAGGCCGAGGGCGCCGCGGGCGGGCAGTTGGTCGGCGGTGCCGCCGCCGAAGGTGGAGCCGCTGATCCCGCGCCGGAGGATCCAGGTGGCGTGCGTCCCGGTGCCGTCCTCTTCGTTCTTGGCGAGGTCGGCGAGGTAGGCGAGCGCGGTGAAGGCGGAGGCACCGGATCCGATGACGGCGGTGCGCTTGCCGGCGTACCGGGCTCGGACGGCAGGGTCCTTGAGGTCGGGGACGCGGTATGTGATGTGGTCGGCCGCGCTCTTCTCGCCGAGCGCGTGCAGGCCGCTGCCGCCGGCCGGGCTGGGGGTGGACCAGGTGCCGGAGGCATCGATGACGGCGCGGGCGAAGATCCTCTCCTCGCGGCCCTCAGGGCTGGTGAGGTGGACGACGAAGGGCTGGGTCTCGCGGTCGGCGTCGACGATGCGGTCGCGGCCGGTGCGCGAGACGCCGGTGACGGTCGCGTTGTAGCGGACGCGGTCGCCGAGGACGTCGGCCAGGGGCTGGAGGTAGAGCTCGGCCCAGTCGCCGCCGGACGGGTAGGTGGCACCGTCCGGCTTCACCCAGCCGGTGGGGGCGAGGAGCTTCTCGGCCTCGGGGTCGACGACCTCGGACCAGGTGGAGAAGAGGCGTACGTGCGACCAGTCGCGCACCGCGGAGGCGGCGGCCGGTCCGGCCTCCAGGACCAGGGGCTCGATGTCCCGCTCGATGAAGCGGGCGGCCGCGGCGAGTCCGATCGGGCCGGCGCCGATCACGACGACGGGCAGGGTTTCGGTGGATGCGTTCACGGCGGGCTCCCCAGTTGATTCGACGTCTGTCGATGTCCTGACGCCTCAAGAATGGACCCTGGATCGACGTTCGTCAACATAGACATCCATCGAAATTTCTCGGATGATGGGGGCATGACTACGAAGGTGTTGCCGCTGCTGGAGCCGGAGGCCGTGGCGGCGTGCTGCCCGCCCCTGACGGAGCGCCCGCTGACGGCCGAGGAGGCCGAGCGGACCGCGCTGATGTTCAAGGCGCTCGGCGATCCGGTCCGGCTGCGCCTCTTCTCCGCCGTGGCCTCGCACGAGGGCGGCGAGGCATGCGTGTGCGACATCTCCGACGTGGGCGTCTCCCAGCCGACGGTCTCCCACCACCTCAAGAAGCTGCGGGAGGCAGGGCTGCTGTCCTCCGAACGGCGCGGCACCTGGGTGTACTACCGGGTCGAGCCCGCGGTGCTCGCCGCCATGGGACAGCTCCTGACCCGCGCGGCCGCCGCATGAGCATCACCATCGCGCCGCTGGCCGAAGCGCACGCGGATGAGGTCCTGGCGATCTACCAGGCGGGGATGGACGAGGGCAACGCCACCTTCGAGACCACCGCCCCCACCTGGCAGGTGTTCGAGGCGGGCAAGCTGCCGGAGCACCGCTTCGCCGCCGTCGGCGAGGACGCCAAGGTCCTGGGCTGGGTGGCGGCGAGCGCGGTCTCCGACCGGTGCGCGTACGCCGGCGTGGTCGAACACTCCGTCTACGTCCACCCTGCCGCCCGGGGGCGAGGTGTCGCCATGCAGCTCCTCACCACACTGATCGGCTCGACGGAGGCGGTGGGGATCTGGACGATCCAGTCCGGCATCTTCCCCGAGAACCGTGCCAGCCTCGCCCTCCACCAGCGGGCCGGCTTCCGGATCATCGGCACCCGCGAGCGCATCGGCCGCCACCACGGCGTATGGCGCGACGTGGTCCTGCTCGAGCGCCGCAGCCCGAAGATCAGCTGACCTCACTCGTCCCGTTGACGCCCGTCGCCGCTGCCCAGGGTGAGCTGGCGGTGGTGGAAGTCGAAGTGCAGGTTCGGGTAGCGGTAGATGTCCGCGACCGTCATGAAGTCCTTGAAGAAGGGGTCCCACCGGACGGGGAAGTGCATGCCGCGGGCCCGGTCGCCGTCGGACTCGGCAGCCAGCCGACGCTGGCGGGAGTCGAGGACGCGGTCGAAGGCGACGCCCGTCCGGCGCGGCCCGAAGACCTTCACGGCCCCTCGTGGACCTGCGTAGTTGACCCAGTCGAAAGGCACGGTTCCCGCGTTAAGAAGCCGGGCGAACGCCTTGCCGACGCCGCGTGGAAGCCGCCCGAAGACACGGACCAGGACCAGCAGAGCCCGGACGAGCATGTAGCCGAAGAGCATGTGCCACAGCAGCTGCTCGTTGGTCCACTTGGTGCCGCGGGTGAGCCGGGCGAGGTCCGTCTCGGAGGCGGAGTCCAGCAGTTGGTGGAAGGTGCGGCGGGCTCGTTCGTAGTCCTCGTACACGGCCTGCCGGTCCATCGCGATCGCGTTCATCATGGCCTGCCAACTCTGGGCCTGTACTCAACGAGCCGGCCGGGGTCGCAATGATTCCCGCTCCAGGCCGGGCGTAACGGCGACGGCCGCGGGTGCACGGTCAGCCGTCCTGGAGGAGCGGGCCGAACGTCTGCTGCCCGATCTGGGTTGCGCGGGCCTGGCTGACGATCTCACCGCGCACCTCGGGGTGAGCCAGCTGCCATTGCTCGGCCGAGGCCTGGCCGGCGAAGAAGTTGAGGACGTCGCAGCACACCACGGCGGCTGGGCCCTCGCCCTCGCGGCGCCCGACGAATACGACCGCCTCGGCGGGCTCCCACGTCGCCGCGCCGTTGGCGAAGGAGACCGTCACCGGCTGGCGATCGACGGAGTCAGTGGAGGAAACGGTCACGTCCTGGCCGAGCATCGCCGAGATACCCAGGGCGTCGATCGCACACATCGACCACACGGTCACCCTGTTGGCCAGCTGCACCTGGTGCCGTGTCTCTCCTGCCGAGAACGGGTATGCGGCCTTGATCCGGCCCGATGCGTCGAGAGTCAGGAAGTCCTCGCGGTCCAGCTCCGCCAGGACCTCGCCGGCTGTCCGCCCGGCTTCTGCCGCCACGGGTTCGAGCAGGACGGCCTCCGGCACACGGCCCGTAGTGGCGAAGTGCCGCAGGACCGCCTGCTGGACCAGCCGCAGGCCGCCCTCTGCAGGCGCCCGCCTGCCCCGCCCTACCCGGCCGATCGGATCCAGCAGGCCCGTCTCGCAGCAGTCCTGCTCGTCGGCCGCCTGGGGCCTGCGCGCTCCCGAGAACGCCTCCCGTAGAGCCTGGACGCTCGGTGCACCGCCGGTGCGGCCGTCGGCGTCACGGTAGAGGCGGCACGACACCGACGGTGGAGCACCGGGGATGGGGAACGGGTCGATGCCCTCGAGGAGCACGGTCGGCGAACCGGTCATGCCCCACAGGGCCGCCGCGCCCTCGTCGGACACCTCGACCAAGTCGATCACGGCAGCACGGCCGTCGAGTGCCTCCGTGATCCGCTCCTGTACGACGGGCACGTTCGGGCACTCCGGCACTGTGAGGATCGCGATCCGCATCCCGTTGTCCTTCCAGGTCGGTGAGCTTGTGCATCGAACGTAGACCTTCCAGTGCACTGGAAGGTCAAGGGCGTAGCGTGGAGCCATGCGTATCGGTGACCTTGCAGCGGCCGGCCAGGTGACGGCCAAGACCATTCGCTTCTACGAGCAGACCGGACTGCTGCCCGCCCCGCCCCGCACGGCAGGTGGGTACCGCGACTACGGGCCGGAGGTCGTGAATCGGCTGGCATTCGTTCGAGACGCCCAGGCGGCCGGGCTGAGTCTCGCCGAGATCCGTTCGGTCCTGGACCTGCGTGACAGCGGCCAGGCCCCGTGCGGCCAGGTCACCACGCTGATCGGTGAGCACCTCGCTGAGATCGAGCGCCGTCTGGTCGAACTCCGGCAGACCCGTACCGCACTGCGCGAGCTCGCCCGACGGGCTGCCTCGATGGATCCCGACACCTGCTCGGAAGGCGACATCTGCACCATCCTCACGCAGCCGCGATCGCCACGCTGAGGACCCGGCTTCACGCGCCGAGGAGTACGGCGATTTCGCGGGCGGCTTCGCGGGCGGGGCGGCCGACGCCGATGAGGGTGGCGGAGGCCGGGCCGGTCCAGTCCCCGTAGCCAAGCAGGTGCAGGCGCGGCTCGTCCACGGCGCGGGTGCCTTCGGTGGCGATGTGGCCACGGGTGCCGCGCAGGCGCAGGGACGCGAAGTGCGCGAGGGCGGGGCGGAAGCCAGTGCACCAGATGATCGCGTCGGCTTCGGCCTGGGTGCCGTCGGCCCACTCCACCCCGGTCGCCGTGAGCCGGGTGAACATCGGCTTCGCGGTGAGGAGTCCGGCATCTCGGGCGGCTCGTACGGGCGGGACGGCGACGATGTCGCCGAGGGAGGCGACGCCGCCGTTGTCGGTGCGCCCCTCGTCGAGGGCGCGGCGGCGGGCGGTGGCGTGGTCGAAGAGGACGCGGCCGTCGATGTCGTCAGCGAGGTAACGCGGCGGGCGCTGGGTGACCCAGGTCAGGTCGGCTGTGTCGGCGAGGTCGGCGGCGATCTGAGCGCCGGAGTTCCCGCCGCCGACAACGATCACCCGCTGGCCGGTGAACGCGGCGGGGCTCGTGTACTGGACGGTGTGGAGCTGGCGGCCGGTGTAGTCGCGGCGGCCGGGGATGGCGGGCAGGAAGGGGCGGGTCCACGTTCCGGTGGCGCTGACGACGGCCCGGGCTTGCCAGTCGCCGCTGTCGGTGCCGACCCGCAGGTGGGCGCCGTCGCGGTGGACCGCGTCCACCCACACGCCGCGCTGGACGGGCAGCTCGTACCGCTTTTCGTAGTCGGCGAGGTACTCCACGACATGCTGCGCGGCCGGGTACGTCTCGCCGGGCTGGGCCGGCATCAGCCGCCCGGGCAGCGAGGAGTAGGCGGCCGGCGAGAACAGATGAAGGGAGTCCCAGGTGTGCTGCCAGGCCCCGCCGGGCGCGGCCTCGGCGTCGAGGATGACGTGCTCGACGCCCAGGCGGCGCAGGTGGTAGCCGGCGGCGAGACCTGCTTGTCCGCCGCCGATCACCACCACGTCAGTGCGCTGCGTCATGCCGCGGGCTGCTCCGTGTCGTTCCTGCCGCGCATGAAGATGACCGCCACGAGCGCCAGGCCCACGATCGCGCCGATCAGTTGCATGCCGATGAAGCCGGCCACGGAGGCTGGGGCGATGCCGGCGAAGGTGTCGGTGAAGGCGCGGCCGATGGTGACGGCCGGGTTGGCGAAGGAGGTGGAGGAGGTGAACCAGTACGCGGCGCCGATGTACGAGGCCACCGCGACGGGCGCGAAGCGGAGCCGGTCGGTGCGGGCCAGGCCGAAGATCAGCAGGATCAGGCCGGCGGTGGCGACGACCTCCCCGAGGAGGAGGTTCCCGGCGGAGCGGTCGTGCGTGGACCACTTCACCAGCGGCTCGCCGAACATCGCGTCCGCCAGGATCGCACCGGCGATGGCGCCGACGATCTGCGAGGGCACGTAGACGGCCAGCTCGCGGGCGCTGACGCCGGCGCCGCCGCGGCGGGCGGTCCACCACTCGGCGAGCGTCACAGCCGGGTTGAAGTGCGCCCCGGAGACCGGGCCGAGGAGGGCGATGAGGACGCCGAGCCCGAAGACCGTGGCGCTGGAGTTGGCCAGCAGTTGCAGGGCCACGTCCTGGGTGAGCTGCGTGGCCTGGATGCCCGAGCCGACGACTACCGCGACGAGGGCAGCGGTGCCGACGAGCTCGGCGGCGGCGCGGGCGATCAGCGGGGTGCGGGGCGGGGTCGCGCCAGGGGCGGGCTGCGGCGACGTGTCAGCGGCTATGTCGCTCTCCGCTGCGGGGACGGCGACGGGCTCGGTGGCGGTCAAGACGGGTTCTCCTCGGGCAGGTGAGGCAGAGCGGGCTATGGGCAGGACCGCTTGAGGTTCGCTTCGGCGGTGGCACGCGCGGTCGTGGCGAGGTCGGCGAACTGACCGGCGAGGGCTTCGATGACTTCCGGGCGCAGGCGGTAGTAGATGTACCGTCCGCATGGCTCCGTATCCACGACCCCGGCCTCGCGCAGCACCTTCAGGTGGTTGGAGAGGTTCGTCTGCTTGGCACCCGTCTCCTCCACGAGGTGGGTGGTGCAGAGCGTCTCCTTGGCGAGGAGGGTCACGATCCGGAGCCTGAGAGGGTCGGCCAGGACCCGGATCAGATCAGTGTCGACTGACGTCATCATGTGCTGATACTGTCACATCAGCTGGGGCTGACACCAGTCCAAGCTGACCTTATTGGCTCCTTTGAACGGGAACGCCATGTCCACGTCCTCATCGCCCCTTCTGCCGGACGAACGCCTGGCTGCGGGGGCTGCCCGTCTCGCCTCCCGGTACGCCGGCCACTTCGCGCCGGAAACCGTGCTGAGCCTGCTCGCCGACTCCTACGCACGTCTTGCCGAACAGGCACGGATCCGCACGCACCTGGTCGTGCCGGCGGAACGGCTTACCGCCGAACGCCTGGACGCCCTCGCCCACACCCAGGGGCTGATGAGCGGGCCGACCCGAGTGCTGTTCGTGTGCAGCCAGAACGCCGGCCGCTCCCAGATGGCCGCCGCTCTCCTGGCGCACCGGGCAGGCGAGCGGGTCACCGTCTCCTCCGCGGGCACCCACCCCGCCGACGCAGTGGAGCCGCACATCGCTCAGGCCCTCACCGAGGCCGACGTGGACCTGGCCGATGCCTATCCCAAGCCGCTGACCCAAGAGGTCGTCCAGGCCGCCGACGTCGTGATCACGATGGGCTGCGGCGACGTCTGCCCCGTCATGCCCGGCCGCCGCTACCTCGACTGGCCCGTGGCCGACCCTGACGGAGCGCCGATCGCCGTCGTCCGCGATGTCCGGGACGCCATCGACGCCCACATCACCGAGCTGCTCACCCAGCTCGCCCCCTGAAGCCCCACAGATCCCCACCGCAGTCGCCTCACCCCAAGGAAGAACAGATGTCCTCCGCTCCTGCCGCGTCCGTCCTGTTCGTCTGCATCCACAACGCGGGCCGCTCCCAGATGGCGGCCGGGTTCCTGCGCCACCTCGCCGGCGACCGCGTCGAGGTCCGCTCCGCCGGTTCCGTGCCCGGCGAGCAGATCAACCCCTCGGCCGTCGCCGCCATGGCCGAGCTGGGCATCGACATCTCCGACCAGAAGCCGAAGGTCCTCACCCCCGAGGCCGCCCAGGCCTCCGACTACATCATCACGATGGGCTGCGGGGACGCCTGCCCGTACTTTCCCGGCAAGACCTACCTCGACTGGCAGCTCGAGGACCCGGCCGGCCAGGGCGTCGAGGCCGTCCGCCCCATCCGCGACGAGATCAAGGTCCTCATCGAGGGCCTGATCGCCGAGATCGACGCCAAGAAGCAGGGCTGATCCCGTGACCGACGCGACCACCGCCGACGACGGCATACGCAACGTCATCATCATCGGCTCCGGCCCCGCCGGATACACCGCCGCCCTCTACACCGCCCGAGCCCAGCTGAAGCCGTTGCTGTTCGGCAGCTCCATCTTCGTCGGCGGGTCGCTGACCACCACGACCGAGGTGGAGAACTTCCCCGGCTTCCCCGACGGGGTCGACGGCCCGGACCTCATGGCGAACATGCGGGCCCAGGCCGAGAAGTTCGGCGCCGAGATGATCGACGACGACATCGTCTCCGTCGACCTCACCGGCGCGATCAAGGAAGTCACCGACTCCGAGGGCACTGTCCACCGCGCCAAGACGGTGATCGTGGCGACCGGATCCGGCTACCGCAAGCTGGGTCTGCCCAAGGAAGACGAGCTGTCCGGGCGCGGCGTGTCCTGGTGCGCCACCTGCGACGGGTTCTTCTTCCGCGACCGGGACATCGTCGTGGTCGGCGGCGGCGACACCGCCATGGAGGAAGCCACCTTCCTCACCCGCTTCGCCCGCTCGGTCACCGTCGTCCACCGCCGCTCCACCCTGCGCGCCTCCAAGGTCATGCAGAACCGGGCCTTCACCGACGACAAGATCACCTTCGCCTTCGACAGCGAAATCGCCGAGATCAAGGACAAGGACGGCATGCTCTCCGGTGTCGTCCTGCGCGACACCTTCACCGGCAAGCTCCGCGACCTTGACGTCACCGGCCTGTTCATCGCGATCGGGCACGACCCGCGCACCGAGCTGTTCACCGGACAGCTCGACCTGGACGACGAGGGCTACATCCAGACCGCCTCGCCGTCGACCCGGACGAACATCTCCGGCGTCTTCGCCGCTGGCGACGTGGTCGACCACACGTACCGCCAGGCCATCACGGCAGCCGGCACCGGCTGCACCGCGGCCCTCGACGCCGAGCGCTACCTCGCCGCGCTCGGCGACGGGAACAGCACAGAAGCTGAACTGGAGCCTGCCAAGGCCTGATCGGGTGGCCCCCACCCCGCGCGGGGGCCACCCTCATCATGTGCGCGCGTACGCCCTTCATGCGCCCCTGCGCCGCAAGCCGGAACTCCGCCCCTTACCCGTGAAGCCGCTCGGCCTGTCGCTCCCACTACGCTGCCACCCAGTCGGGCGAGCTGAGCATCGGCTTCGCCCTCGCGCTCGCCCAGCACGTGCTCTCCGCGCTGTATCCGGATCACTCGGTCTCGGTCATCGACGCCGAGATAGCCATGCGGGCCAGCTGGGAGCTGACCGGCAAGGAGGCCGGGCGCAGCAGCGCCCCAAGGCGACCGAACTTCTTCCTGGAGGTCTGGAAGCCAGGTGAGCCGTCCCGGGTCATCCCGGTCACCTGCAAGGGCACCCACGGCAACGTGTCCCAGGTACACAAGCAGCTCGCCACCGCCTCCGCCGACGTGGAGGGCATCCACATCGGCCCGTACAACGGGACTCCATCCCTGATCTTCGGTACGACGCTCCCCAAGAAGAGCGAGAACATCACCGTCTACCTGCTCCAGGCCCCCGGCGACGGCACCCTGCAGCTGCCGGCGACCGTGACCCTCGACCCTCCGGTCGAGGACCGCGCCATCGTCCCCGGCATCCACGTGCCCACCGAGCCGGACGAGAAGCCGGTCGTCCTGCCCGGATACCACCTCCAGCCGGAGGAACACGGCTGGTTCGGCCGCGTTCTCGCCCAGGCCGATGCCGCAGGTCTGATGGCGTTCACCGGCGGCGGTGAACCGACAGCCCGCTACCTCACCAAACGCCAGGGCAAGCGGCACTTCGAGACCTTCACCCACGCCGGCACCGGCATCGTCCAAGACGTCACCCACACCATCCACGGCAAGAACTTCGTCGGCACCGATCACGTCTTCCGCCTCAACGGGATCCGTGTCGAGGCCTTCTCGGGACTCGCCGAGGACCTCTTCGAGCACCTACGAGAAGGCAGGGTCGAACAGTACCGCCACGAGGCACACGCACTCCGCTCCTCCTGGCCCGCCGACCCCTGGGACGCGAAGTGGCGCGGCCCCGTCTCCTTGCACCCCGACGGCACCGTGATGGCGCTGCGCCGCCTCCGTCTGCGCTGATGCCACGCAGGCCTTCTGGGAGCCGCTCGACTCCCAGAAGGCCGCGGTCGCTCACGCCAATGCCGACAGGCCGCCCTTGATCAGCCGCAAGTTGCCGTCACGCCGCGAGGACCGCACTGACTCCCAGAAGGGCCTCGAGCTCCGCCACAGCCGCGTCCTCATCTTTGGCATGGACGGTCGTGACGCCCAGCTCGGCGGCCGGCGGAAGGTTCACAGCGTGATCGTCCACGAACACGCACCGCTCGGCGGGCAGGCCGATCCGGTCCAAGGTCAGCTGTGCGGCATCCAGTGACCGTCCCTTCCTCGATTGGACTCACAGCGGACGCTACCGCGCACCCGGACCCGCGAAGCGCGACCGGCACCCGGCCGGTGCCGATCGCGGACAGGGTGGGCGCGGTCCCGTCATGGGCGAGACCGACCGGCCAGCGCGCCAGCTCCCACCGCGCCACACCCTCAGGCACCGCCGGTAGTTCCGACCCGGGCCACCGCCAGCGGCGTGCCCACCTCCGGCCGGCCTTCATCGGCCAGCACCGGGACGAACACGTCCCCGCCGGACGGAGCGAACAGCTCCTCCACCGAGCAGCCCAACGCCGCGGCGAGCCCGAGCGCCGCCGTCACCGAAGGAACCTGCCGCCCGGACTCCACCGCCGCGACCGACTGCCGCGACACACCCGAAGCAGCCGCCAACTCCTCCTGCGACCAGCGCAAACCCAGCCGCCGCTCGCGTACCCGTTCACCAGCCATGCCAGGAAACCAGCGGCCCGCCCCTATCCGAGAACAAGAGGACGGCCGGATGTTCATTCACACCCACAGAACCACCACTCGTACCGGGCTGACGGTTAGGAGGAAGGCACTCAAACGGCTCCGCTCCCCCGCCCCGACCGGCTTCCACCCCACCGCCAACCAGCCCCAAAGCGGGCGTGCGACCACACTGCGACCACCAGGATTCCAGGCATGGAAAAGGCCGCCCTCTCATGTGTGAGAGAACGGCCTCCGACCTGCATAGAGCATGGTCGGGACGACAGGATTTGAACCTGCGACCCCTTGACCCCCAGCGATGGGTCGGGGGGAAATTCATGGCATATGCCTCAATGTGTGGGCGCACAGCGTGCACATCCATACGTGCTGTGCGCCCATCAACATGGGCGCTGGTCCCCAACTGGTCCCCAAGGGGCGCCACCTGGGCCTGGAACCCGCCCGTCGCCACAGACGGGTGCCAGGTGAAGGCGGCTCAGGGAGCGAGGTGACGCCGCGTCCGTTCGGCTCGGCGTCGCAGGTCGCGGATGCCCTCATGCCAACGCCAGGAGCCGTCCCAGTCGCAGTCCTCGTGCCCACCGGGCTCCCAGGACCGGGAGGGTCCTTCATTTGGGCTGGTCAACCGGGTCCGGCAACCGGCCTGCCCGACGCGACGGACTGGGCAACCTCCGTACGCTCCCAGCGCGCCGCCTTCGACGGTTCAGCGAGGTCATCACGCGCGTGAGATCAGACGACGGGCCCGCGTGCAGTAGTCGGGAAACGGGTTGGGGCAACGCCGGCAGCCCCCGGACTCCGGAACGGCACGCGCCCACGACGCCTTGGCGCGCGAAATCAAGCGCGATCTACAAGATGAGCCGTGGGTGGCCAGGCTGGTCGATCAACTGCACAACGCGGGTCGTGGCCAGCCCAGTACCTCCTCTGGGCCCAACATCCAGGCGGTGTCCGCCGAGCCGAAGCAACCTCACCCTGGCGGTAGGCCACCGCAGGCGCGGGCCCTCCGGGTCATCAGCTCATCGCCATGCGGATGTGATCAGGTCTCGGGCAGTCTGTGCGTAGACAGCGGAAGGCTGGAGGAGCCCGTTCGCCCAACAGGATGTGGAAGGTCCGGCCTTCCCTACCGCTATCGGTCGCACCAATCTTCTTGAGGGGCCCAGGTGTGCATCGCGTTCATCAGCCTGAAGCCGTCGTCGCGTTGGCCGGTTCTGGTTCTGTTTGTCAGAGACGGGTACCGCGACCGGGCGTGGCGACTGCCAGGAGCGCACTGGCCTTCACAGCGTGCGGTTTTGGGCGGCCTGGACCTGTTGGCGGGGGGTACGTGGCTTGCGCTGGACCGGGGTACCCCGGTCGGCGCCGCGCAGGGTGAGGGGCGTGGGCAGCGCCTGGCTTGTCTGCTCAATGGGGCAGGGGTGCCTGCTCCTGAAGCTTCACGCAGGTCCCGGGGCGACGTGCCCCTCGCGATGACGAGAACGGGAAGCCTCGAAGGTCTTGATCTGGAGCGCTACGACCCCTTTCACCTCGTGTGCGCGGACCGGGCGGGGGCACGGGTGATGAGCTGGTCCGGGCAGTTGCTGACGACGTACGAGCTCACGTCCGGATTGCATGCGGTCGCGGAGGACGGCCTGGTCGGCCTGGGTGGTCGTACTGCGGTGCTGTCAGCCGGGAGCGAGCGGTCGCTGGCTCGCGTTGAGCATGCCCGCCGCCGTCTGGCGGCTGTGCCGCGCCCGGAACCCGTAGCCGGTTGGACGGCCGCGGCCTGGGGCGCCTGGCTGGCTGTGGCCGGTGCGGACGCCGCACCTGCCACGAGCTCCTCCTGCCTGGTGCAGGCGGGCGAGGTGCGGCGGGGCAGGTGGTGGTCGACGACATCGGTCGCCCTGGTCGCGCTCGGTCGGGAGTCGGGGCCGCGTTTCGATTTCGATCCGGATCCGGTCGCCGGCGGGGCCTGGTACGAGGTCGCCATGGCGTGAGTCGCGCGTCGTCCTCCGTCACGGGGACGCCGGCGTCTGGTCAGGGAAGCAGGTTCTGGCCGCGTGTGAGGGCGCTGATGCCGATGGCCAGCTGCGCGGCCGCCGTTGTCTTCTCGTGCAAGGCGTCGTCGGGAAGTGCGAGCAGCCATGACTGTGCGGCTTGTGCCCGCTCCTCGGGGACCTGCAGCACCGCGCGGTGGAATCCTGATGTGCACGGTCCGCGGTTGGCGGGGTTGCCACGGAACGCTTTCAGTCCGATGCCTGCCGGCGGGGCAGGAAGCGAGATGTCGTTGGCTACCGGCAGTTCGAGTGCGACCCGCTTGGCGAGCGGTGACCGACGGGGGAAGCTGCCCATGGCGGCGGCCACGTGCACAGCGTGGGGGTCGACGTCGGTGCTGGCCCAGCTCATGTTGGACACGCCGCCGAATCGTCCGTTTACCTCGATGAGATGAAGGTGTCCGTGAGGGGAGACGGCGAAGTCGATCTGCCATGGGCCGGCGGGCCGGTAGGCGGCCGCGATGTCGCGAATGGCCGTGCCCAGTGCGGAACGGGCCCGGTCGGGCAGTGTCGCCGGTGCGACCCGGATCCGGCGGCCGGGGTTGCAGCCGCTGTCGAGGGGGCCGAGGGAGGCTACGGGCCAGGCCGTGGTGTGGGTGGGCCCGGAGAACAGTTCGACGCCGAACTCCTGGCCTGACACCGCCTGCTGAAAGAGGACTGGATAGGCGACTGCACGGGCAACCCGCTGTAGGTCTTCCTCGTCGGTCACGTAGTACCGTCCGGCATGGGACTCGCTGCGGGCCTCTTTGACCAGGGCGGGCAGCCCGAGAACGGAAGCGTCGAGCAGACAGGGCGGTTCCTCGCAAACCGCGCCGGCCGGGACCGGCCATCCGCGTCGGCCGGCGGTGCGGTGAAGCCCCACCTTGTCGGTCACCAGCACGGCGAACTCGGGTGAGTGGACCGGAAAGTGCCTGCCTGCGGCGTTGTGGCCGCGAGCCACCCGCGCGTATACCGGGAGCATCCGCTCTTGGCCGATGAGCCCTGCGTTCGGGATGGCGATGTCGGCGTTGTAGTGGTCGAGGATCGAGCGCAGACCCTCGTCGGTCAGGTCGGCCGGGAGGATTCCGCAGACGATGTCGGGCCCGAGGAACGTCTCCAGTTCGACGAAGCCGAGGACGACGATGTCGGCGCCGGCCCGCCGCAGCGAGGGGACGAGCCGGTCGGCTCGGAATTCACCCAGTACGACGACCTTCATGACCCGCCCCTTCTCGATTCGACCATCGGCCACCGACCATGCCCGACGTAGTCATTGGGCCGTGCAGATCCAGGAATTCAGGGCATGCGTGCGTTCGGCATGCAACTCGCGGGGGTCTTTCGTCTCTGTGGCCCAGGCAACGTGGCCGTCGGGACGCACAAGGACCTCGGTGACGCCCAGGAGGGCGTCCTCGTCGCCGTGCGCCGTGGCCGTCACCGCGCGTACCAGAAGAGGCCGGACGGCAGGACTCGGCAGACAGGGAGACGCGTCCGGTGCGCCGGCCAGGCTCAGCAGAAGCATCGTGCCGTCGTGCAGGAGGCTGTGGACGCGTGTGCGGCGGCCGTCGGCCGGGAGGGTCAGGGGGATGTCCGGGATGCGCCTGCCTGTCAGGGGGTGGGCTGCGGCGTCCTGTGGAGGGTAGGCGGTATCGAGGGCGGAGAGCAGCCCGGCGAGGTACCGGTTGACCTGGTCCAGACCGAGGAGGGCATCGAGGAGCTCGCACAGAAGCCGGGCGGGCCGGCGGTACTGCTCGACCTGGGGTAGTTCGACGAGGAGTGCCTGTGCTTCGGTGCGGGCGGTGACCTCCTCCCCTACCGGATGGCGTTCGCCGTGGTAGGTGTCCAGCAGCCCCGGCGCGGCCCAGCCCTGGACTTCCGCGGCCAGTTTCCATCCGAGGTTCATCGCGTCCTGGAGACCGGTGTTCAAGCCCTGGGCGCCGACGGGGAAGTGGATGTGGGCGGCGTCCCCGGCCAGGAGCAGACGGCCGGAGCGATAGCGCTCCGCGAGCCGGGTGGCGTTGCCGAACCGTGAGAGCCAGCGCGGCCGCGCCACCCCGCAGTCAGTGCCGCAGGCGCGCAGCAGCGCCGTACGGAACTCTTCGAGCGTGACCGGTTCGGCGGACGGGGTCCTCATGCGTGCCGGGTCCATGACCACGAACCGGGTCAGGCCGCGTTCGAGCCGCGAGACGAGGACGCCGTGCCGCCTGGGTCGTTGGAGATCGCCGTGATCGGCGTCGGCGAAGTCACCGACCATGGCGGTGAACGTCTCCCGCGTTCCGGGGAAGGCGATGCCGGCAGCCCGGCGGACCAGGCTGCGGGCCCCGTCGCATCCCACTGCGAACTCAGCCCGGACCGTCGTATGCCCGTCAGGGCCCGCCACGTCTGCGCTTATGCCCCCGACGTCCTGCCACAGGTCGGTCACCGTGTGCCCGCGGCGGATCTCGGCGCCCAGTTCAGCAGCCCGTTGTTCCAGGAGTGCTTCGGTGCGGGCCTGGCTCAGGAGCAGCGCATGGGGATGCGCCGAGTTCAAGACGGAGAAGTCGAGCGGGGTGGTGAGGGTGGAGGCGAATTGCCATCCGGGGACGGTCCTGCCCAGAGCCAGGAAGCGGTCCGCCAGTCCGCGCTGGTCAAGGATCTCGAGGCTGCGCGGGTGGAGATTGAGGGCGCGGGAGTTGGGTTGCGGTTCGCATCGGCGTTCCACGACGAGGGTCCGTACGCCGGCCAGTGCCAGTTCGGCAGCGAGCAGCAGGCCCGTGGGTCCGGCGCCGACGACCAGCACGTCAGTGTCCCTGTGCACGCGGTTCTCCTGGAGCGAGCTTGCGTGCGAGTGTGAGCCCGTCCGCGACGGGCAGGATCAGCGACTCGACACGAGGGTCGGCGCGGACGCGTGCGTTGAACTCGCGGACGGCGAGCGTCGTGCCGGTGACATCGGGGAGGTGGATGCGGCCTTGCTGCAGCACGTTGTCGGCAAGGAGGAGACCGCCTGGTCGCACCCGGGGGACGAGCTCCTCCCAGTACCGGCAGTACCGGGGCTTGTCGGCATCGAGGAAGACGAGGTCGATGTCGCTGGACAGGGGAAGGCCGGCGATGGTCTGGAGAGCGGGGCCGAGCCGGAGATCGATGAGGTGATCGACTCCGGCTTCCTGCCATGCCTCGCGGGCGATGGCAGTCCATTCGGTGGAGATGTCGCAGGTGATCAGCGTTCCGCCCGGTGCCAGCGCCCCGGCGAGCGCGAGGGCGGAATAGCCGGTGAAGGTACCCACCTCGACGATCTTGCGCGCGTCCGCCAGCCGTGCCAAGAGCGCGAGCAGCACCGCCTGTTCGTGCGGGACCTGCATCACCGACGGTGAACCGAGAGCCCGTGTCCGTGTGATCAGCCGCTGCTGGAGTTCCGAAGGCGGCTCCGCCTGCTCCAGGAGATAGGCGTACAGGTCGCGGGTGATCGGAGCGCCTTTGACCCCGTCGAAGGATGAGCTGTTCACCGGATCTCTCCCGTCCGCCGTGCAGTGAGGGCCGCGGCCGCTGTCGGCCGGGCCCGCGGGGTGCTCCTGCGGGCATCTTCAAGTGCGGCGAGCATCGTGGCGAACTTGGCCTCCGTTTCGGCAAGTTCCGACTCCGGCCGGGAGGCGCGGACGATCCCGGCTCCCGCATGCAGGCGCAGCCCGTCCGCATCCAGTTCGCCGCACCGCAGGGAGATCACCCAGTGACCGTCGCCGGTCTTGTCCATCCAGCCGACCAGGCCGGAGAAGTAGCGCCGGGGCACCGCTTCCAGCGTCCGGATGAGAGCGGCGGCCGCAGGTGTGGGAGTACCGCACACGGCGGGCGTCGGGTGGAGGGCGGACGCGAGCGTGAGCGCGGAGGGAGCGGGGTGGCGCAACCGCGCGTGAATGGGGGTGGTCAAATGCCACAGGCGGCCGGTGGCGTGGAGCCGGGGCCGGGCGGGGATGTCCAGTGACTGGCACCAGGGGCGCAGTCGGCGGCCGAGGTCGTCCACGACGTGCCGGTGCTCGGCCTGGTCCTTGCCCGACCGCAGCAGCGCCGTCGCCCGGGCGTGGTCGACGGCGGGGTCCTGGTGGCGGGCAGCGGTCCCGGCGAGTGGCCGCAAGGTGAGGAGGTCGCCGGTACGCCGCAGCAGTGTCTCCGGTGACGCGCCCAGGAGCGTCGGTGGTGCGCCGTGCACACCGGTTGTCGGCAGGGTCACCGCGAAGAGGTGGGCGGCGGTCTCGCGGCGGGCGAGAGCCGTGATGAGTGCCGGCACCAGGGCCCAGTGGCCGACTGCGTTGAGCGGGGCATACAGAGAGCGCGCCAAGACCGCTTTGCGGATCGTCCCGGCCTCGATCTCGGCCAGAACGGCACGCACTGCGGCACGGTAGGCCGAGGGCTGCGGCTCCGGCTTCGGCGTCGTCACCCACGCAGAGTGCCGGGCGTTCGGCTCAGCCCCGTCCGGGACTGCCTTGGCGTACGACAGAGAACCCACCGTGGCGGCCCGTTCTGCCGGCGGATGCCGGTGGTGTTCCAGGCGCGTCAGCCAGAGGTGCGCGGGGACTGCTTCGTCGAAGGGCAGGGCGCCGACGACCGCGGTGCCTTCAGGGCTCTGCCGCAAGGCCGATTCCGCTGCGTGGGCCAGAGCAGCGAACTGACCGGCTCCCCTCTGCACGGGCAAGGGATCGCCTTCGGCGGAGGTGAGGGTGAGCCTGGGCGTCGACAGCAGCCAGCCGACAACTGGGGTGGTCCCGATGTCCGGGTGTGAGGGCATGCGGTGAGTACCTCCCAAGGTGCTGCGGTGCTGTGGGTGCTGCGGGTCAGCCGTGCAGTGCGGCGCCACCGTCCACGTAAAGGCTGTGCAGGGTGATGTGCCGGGCCTGCTCGGAGGCGAGGAACAGGACAGCGGCTGCGATGTCCCCGGGTTCGGCGAGGCGGCCCAGGGGGATGCCGATACGGAAGGCCGAAGGATCGCCGTGCAGGACAGCGTCCACGGCTGCTGGGTCGGGGGCCATGCGGCGGAGCATCGGTGTGTCGGTGGAGCCCGGACAGACCACGTTGCACCGGATGCCCAGTGATGAGACCTCCAGGCCGAGGCCCAGGGTAAGAGAGACGGCTGCTGCCTTGGAAGCGGCATAGGCGGCCATACCGGCGCGCGGGGTGCCGGCGCTGTTGGACGCCACGGTGATGATGCTCCCGCGCCGGTGCGGTGTCATGCGGCGTGCCACTGCCGTGGACCATACGAGCACCCCCGTCGTGTTGACGGCCAGCAGCTCTTGCCATGCTGTGTCGCTGAGGGAGTCCAGAGGCCCTGTGTGCAGGACGCCCGCGACGTTCACCAGCAGCCCGACGGGCCCGTGCGCTGCCTCCACCCGGTCAAGGATCCGCTCGGCTGCCGCCGCGTCAGCGACGTGCGCCGTATGGCGCGTAACTCGGGAGGCGACAGCAGGCTCCGGCCCGGACCAGCGGCCTGCGACTGCCGGATGGGTGATGTCCACGGCGGCAACCGCAGCTCCCTCGTTGACCAGATGAGCGACCACCTGGCTTCCGATGCCTCCCGAAGCACCGGTCACGACCGCGGTGATGCCACGCAGACCCGTCAGACGCATGGCGGGCTCCCGTGCGCCCGGTACGCGCCGTGGGAGCCGGCCGCCGGGTACGAGCAGAATCCGCTGGCGACGTCGCCGCGGCTGAAGACCTGAGAGCACCTCGTACCGGGAGTGATGGATGCCCTTGCCCCGAATCGAACCCTACGAACTGCCCGACGCACGCTGTCTCACTCTCAATCGTGTCGGATGGGCGCCCGATCCCACGAGAACGGCGTTACTGGTGCACGACATGCAGAACTATTTCCTGCGTCCCTTCACTCCCCCCGGCCCCTTGCCTGCGGTGACCGCCAACGTCCGTCGGCTGCTCACGGCATGCCGCACCGCCCGAATCCCCGTGCTCTACACGACTCAGCCGCCACGACAGTCGCTAGCCACACGGGGCCTCCTGAGTGACTTCTGGGGGCCTGGCTTGGGAGGAAGGCCCGACGACGACCGGATCGCAGGGCCCCTCGCACCGGCCGACGGCGACACCGTCATCACCAAGCACCGCTACAGCGCGTTCCACGGCACCGGGCTGCGTGCTCTGCTCGAGGAGCAAGGCCGCGACCACATACTCATCACCGGCGTATACGCACACCTGGGCTGCATGCTGACGGCCACTGACGCCTTCGCCAACGGCATCCGTCCCTTCCTCATCGCCGACGCGACGGCCGACTTCGACCACGAACGACATTGGCAGGCACTGCGATACGTAGGCCAGTCCTGCGGCATGGCGACCCTGACCGACGACGTGCTCGCCTCGACCTCAAGCACCGCGCGGTGACCTCAAGACTGGCGCCTGTTCAGGCACACAGATCCGTGATCAGCTTGCGCACACGCCCGACGGTCACCGGCATGACGCCGTGGATCAGCTGCGCCCCGTACACGAGGGTGGTGCCGGCCGGCGGCCGGCAGACCCAGCGGGTGGAGTCGATGGCACCGAGGTCGACGGGGCCCGACCGAGCGGTGACCTCGTGCACGAACCGCGTGCCGGGCGCGAACGCGCCGCCAGGGCCGGCACGGCGATCGCTCCACAGTTCCTCACAGGCACTGGTGTCGAGGTAGAACTCGCCTCCCTCTTCGGCGTCCTGCAGGTTGAACACCACACGGGCCAGGAGGACGGGGCGCGCGTCGGGGTCACCCATGCCGTGGACGTGCGAGCGGATCCTGTCTCCGGGCTTGAGGTCGTGGTAGAGCCACGGGGCGACGGAGGCGGCGGACGGGAAGGCGCGGCGGATGACGGGCATGGCCCGCTCGATCGCGCCATCAAGGATCTCCTGCGCCGCCTCGGGGGGCGTCAGACCCTCGGCCGGCCTGGCGGGCACCCAGCCGGTGGCGGCCAGCTGGTCGTCCACGATCTTGGTGACCTGCATGGTCTCCTCAGGGGTGAGAAAGTTCTCGATCGTCTGCACAGCCAAGGTCTCAGAGGTATTGATCACTTCTCGGTTCCTTTCGCAGCGCATTCCGCTCGTTCATTGGAGGGCGGCGGAATGCAGAAGCCAAGACCGTCGGTCAGCAACGTCGAGGGACCACCAGGCGCATGCGACGCTCACACCGGCGCACGCACTGCAGTCGTGCGCTGGGGCGAGGGAAGGGGAGAGACCCAGGGGACCGCCGGTCCGGTCCGGTCCACGACGCCGTTGCCGAAGCGATCCGGCATCTGGGCGCGAGGGCCGCTCAACGGCCATGCGCCCCCACATGCGCGCCCTCGTGCTCCTGGACCTCGTGCCTCCGGGCTTGGCACAGGGGACGTGCTGCACTGGAATGCGGTGTACGCACAGCACTCCGTTCGGCACAACGGCTACCAGAAGGAGTGAGTCATCGCGTGATCCACATGACCGAGACACTGGCCGTACACACGGTCGAGGGCTTCCTAGACCGCGAGGAGATCTCCCAGCTCACCAAGCTCCTGGACGACCATCTCACGACAGCCGGGTGGACTCCGGCGCGGCCCAGCGACGGCATCACCCCACCCGGGGAAATCCAGGAGATCCTGGCCACCGCCCTGCAGCGGGCCCTCCCCGCCATCCGCCGCACCTTCCCGTCGGTTGCCGGCGCGACCCCCTGGGACTACCACGACCTCGGCCCCGGCGACCGGATCGACCCGCACCTGCACGGCGTCGGCGACCCCGACGAGCGACCACAGCGTGTCGCACGCGTGGCCTTCCACCTTCAGGAAGCAGACCTCGGGGGCGAGTTCTACGTCGACACCAGCTCCTCCGACGCCCTGTGGACCGGCCGCACCGCCGGTGAGAGGAGCGCGTTCGCACCCGGCACCCGCTTTGCACGCGAGATCTCCCACCACGCGGGACCGGAAGCCGTCGCGGCGCTGCGGGATGTCCCCCGCACCCGCTGGACCAGCGCACCATCCGCCGGAACCGCCATCGTGTACGGGGCACAGCTCGTTCACGGGGTAGAGACCGTACGCGAGGGCCGGCTGCGAAAACTGATCACCAACCTGCTGGATCAGCCTCCGCGCTGAGCGCACCCGGACCGCGGTCCCACTCCGCCCCGCCGAGCCACTCGGCGGGGCGGCAGCTGCCGGAGCCCGAGCAGCCAGGAGCCGTGGCGCGGGGCCGCGCGTGGCCTGGCCTTCCGGTTGGCGCTCACCGCCGCCGCCCTGTCCGGGCAGTTCACGGGCACCAGCGAGGCGGGCGGGCACATCGACGCCCCGTCGACCGTGCTCGACTCCCCGGCGGACCTGACCGACGTGTAGGCCTTCACCAGCCCGGACAACGCGGACATGGTCACGCTCATCGCGAACGTCCGCCCCTTCCAAGTGCCCGGCACCGCGGCCAACGCGCTGGTGGACTTCCCGTTCGCGACGGGTGCGCGGTACGAGATCCACACGCGGCGGATTCGTCGGGGAGCAACTGCTGGGATGGCTGGGGACGGTCAGCGGTGCGGTGATCGCGGTGCTGGGGGCGGTGCTGGCGGTGACGGCGGTACGGGCCTTGCGGACGGGACGGCCCCCGGCCCCATGGCACCACGGACACAGCCATGGGCACGCACACAGCGAGACACGGGAACACACTCACGCGCACGGTCACCGTCATGACCACCCCCACGGTCATGAACACCGCCACGCGACCGACCACTCACACGGCCACGGCCTTGGCGACCACGCGCACGAGACCGACTCCCATGAGGCGAAGAGGCCGCGCCGCACCGGCCTCCCCGCGCTCCTCGGCGTAGGACTCGCGGCCGGTCTGGTGCCCAGCCCGTCGGCCCTCGTCGTCCTGCTGGGTGCCATCGCGCTGAGCCGGACATTCTTCGGCGTCCTGCTCGTCGTCGGCTACGGCCTCGGCATGGCCCTCACGCTGACCGCCGCCGGCCAGCCGCAGGACGGCCGTGCTGCCGTTGCCATGCCAGCGCCCGGCGGACGGGCGATACCGATACGTGGGGGTGCTGGGTCGTCCCCTGGTCGCCTCGGATCGTGCAGCGCGCGCCAGCTGCAGGCTCTCCTCCATGCTGCGCCCCGAACCCACTGAGGCGGTTGGCGCCGTAGTCCCGCGAGGCAGACGGGCGTCGGCGGCTCTGCGTGTGTCCGGTGTGGCGCGCCGCCGGGCTACGGTTCCCGGCGCGCGGTGGTCGTACGGCGGATGCCGTAGGCGACGGCGCCGACGGCCAGCACAGCGGCACCGGAGAGAACCGAGGAGACGGGCGGGCGAAGGCCAGGATCAGACAGCCGGCCGGCCCGGCCCATACCCCTGCCATTCTGTGGCCCACGCCACATCCAGTTCCTGTCAGGAATCGGGGCGCCGGGATCGCCGCCCCCACCCGCCTCGTCCGCCTCACCGAAGCCTGGCGGCAGCACGGACCGGACACCCCACTCATCGCCCAGTGGTGATGAGCCCGCGTTTCACACGTGTTCACCTGCCCGACCAGGAGAACACCGACGTCGATCCGGATGGGTACGAAGTCCAGGCGGCCCCGAACCGTCCGACGTCCCTCCGAGTGGCCTCGGGTACCCGGAGCAACTCGGTTGTCCTGACACTCGGTCAAGCCGGCAGTACATCGTCGGGCCCGTCAGGAGCGACCGCGAAGAGGGCCGGGAGGCCTGCCCCCTCATGGGGCAGGGGTCGCCCGAATGCACATGGTGGTCCGCGTCTGGCGTGTCGCCGGACCGGTCGCATCCACGGTGCGGCATGTTCTCTCCGACGGCCGGTATCCCGCTACGTGGAGGTGTCGATGGGTGTGAGCGGCATCGGGCCGGATCGGCCGGACGGCGTGCCGGCACCGGCGGCCGGGGCCCCGCCCCGTCGAGGTCCGGGAACCGGGCAGCCCACCGGTCGGAAATCCGGGCCCGGGCCGCTGGCTCGCTTGCGGAAGGCCATGGCTTCGGCCGTGGGGGCGGGGCCTCCACCGGGGCCGGCGCGTCCGGAGTTCTGGCGCAGTCCCCTGCGCGGTCCGAGGCTGACCGCGGTGTTCGGGCTGGTCCTGCTGTTCGGGATCACGGTGCTGTTCGTGACCGGCCTGCTGTCGTACGCGGCGTACAACCCGGATCTGGCGGCGGTCAACGACCAGACCCCGGACAAGGGATGGCTCGGCTTCTACCTCTTCTCCTGGCCGACGTCCCCGTACTGGCTCTACCGGGTCACTCAGGGGGTGCACGTAACGCTCGGGATCGTGCTCGTGCCGGTGCTCCTGGCGAAGCTGTGGTCGGTCATTCCGAAGCTGTTCGCATGGCCCCCGATCCGCTCGGTGAGCCACGCCCTCGACCGGCTGTCCCTGCTCCTGCTGGTCGGCGGCGCCGGATTCGAGTTCGTCACCGGGATCCTCAACGTCCAGTTGCACTACATCTTCCCCGGCTCCTTCTACACACTGCACTTCTACGGGGCCTGGGTGTTCATCGGCGCCTTCGTGGTGCACGTGTCCTTCCGGCTACCCCGAGCCCTGCGCGCGGTCCGGCACCGGCTCGGGGGGCCCGCCGCGGGTACCGAGGAGGCGGCCGGGCTGATCTCCCCGCGGCCCGCGACCCCGACCATCTCGCGCCGGGGCGCCCTCGCCATGGTCGGCCTCGGGTCGGCGGTGCTGCTGGTAGTCACGGCGGGGCAGAGCATCGGCGGGTGGTGGCGGCGGACCGCACTGCTCGCGCCGCACGGCCGGGATCCGGGCGCGGGCCCGAACGGCTTCCAGATCAACAAGACCGCCGTCTCGGTCGGCATCCGGCCCAGTGACACGGGCCCCGCCTGGCGGCTGACCGTACGCGGCGCCGGCCGACAGGTCGACCTGACGTACCAGCAGCTGCTGGCCATGCCGCAACGCGAGGCTGCCCTGCCGATCGCCTGTGTGGAAGGCTGGTCCACCACCGACCAGCAGTGGACCGGAGTCCGGCTCACCGATCTGGCCGCCCTCGTGGGGCTCGGTGTACGCACGCCCGAGGTCCTGGTGGAGTCGGTGCAGCGCGGGGGCTCGTTCCGTTCGGCGGTGCTGCGCGACAACCAGGTCCGCGACAGCCGGTCGCTCCTGGCCCTCCGGGTCAACGGAGCGGTCCTCTCCCCCGACCACGGCTATCCGGCGCGGATCATCGTCCCCGGGGCACCGGGCGTGCACAACACCAAGTGGGTCACCCGCCTGGCGTTCGGAGAGCCGGAATGAGCGCCGCGACGGCCTTCCGGCGCCGCTACGGCGCCTCCCCGCTGCACCTGCTGCTCGTCCTGGCCTCCTTCGCGCTCGCGGTCTACGCCGGACTGCGCCTGTTCGAGGGGGACACCGTCGGCGTGGCCGTGTGGTTCGTCGGTGCGGCCCTCCTGCACGACCTCGTACTGCTCCCCCTGTATTCGGTGACCGACCGCGCGATGCAGGTCCTGTTCGCCCGGGGCCGGGGCGACGAGCGGCCCGCGCCGCGGGTGAGCGTGAACTACGTCCGCGTGCCCGCCTTCGTCTCCGGTGTCCTGCTGCTGGTCTGGTGGCCGCTGGTCCTGGGCCGGGTGGGGTACTACACCGCCGCGACCGCCCTTCCCGCGGACGGCTTCCTGTCGCGGTGGCTGCTGATCACGGCCGCGCTGTTCGCGGCCTCCGCAGCGGTACTCATCGTTCGAACATGGAACCGGAGCCGGGCTCAGCGGCAGGCGCGCAGCGCGACGAAGTGACGGCCTCCGACGGTGGTCCACCGCTCGGCCTCGGTCCATCCCGACGAGGCCGCGTGGCGGCTCAGGGCGGCGGTGCCGACCAGGGCCCACGGGAAGACGGCGCTCACGGGCCGTTGCCCGGCGTGGATCCGGACGCGGCGGCGCTCGTCCACGTCAGTGGAGGCGGTCTCCACCAGGAGGAGGCCTTCCCGGTGTACGAGGTCTCGGACCCGGCGCAGCAGCCGCCGGGGGTCACCGCCGATGCCGATGTTCCCGTCGATCAGCAGCGCCGTTCCCCACTGGCCCTCGTCGGGGAGCGGATCGAAGACGGACCGGCTCAGGGCGGAGCCGCCCCGGCACACGGTCGTGATCACGGCGGAGGGACAGACGTCGATGCCGAGGACCTGGCTGCCCCGCCCCGTCAACGCCTCGACCAGCCGGCCGGCGCCACATCCGATGTCCAGCACCCGGCCGGTGCACCGGCGCAGCACCGTCCGGTCGGCCCCGTCCGCCCGGGCGCACCACCGTTCCAGGTCCAGCGGGAAGCACCAGCCCTCCGCGTCGCACAGGGACAGGGTGCGCTGCGGGGTGTGGATCGCCCGCGCGTAGAAGCCGCTGCTCCAGGCCTGGTGTTCGTGAGCGGTCACTTCTCATGTCTCGCCACGCACCCCGGCCGTGGCCCCCTCCAGGGCCGCTGATTCCCCCGAACGGCCTCGCGCCGCACACCGGCCGGGTGGCCGGCGTGCGGGCGGGCGCTCTGCGCAGGACAGTGGAAGCGTGACGTACGACGAAGGGCTGGCCCAGCGGGTCCGGGAGCGGCTCGGTGAGCGGCCCGACCTCACGGAGAAACGGATGTTCGGGGGCCTCACCTTCCTGCTGCACGGCAACATGACGGTGGGCGTGGCCGGCGACGAGCTCATCGCCCGCGTGGGTCCGGAGGGGACCGAGCGGGCCCTCGCCCGCCCCGAGGCCCGGCCCATGGACTTCACCGGACGTCCGATGCGCGGCTGGGTGACCGTCGGCGGGCCCTCTCTGGCGGAGGACGCCGTCCTGGACCACTGGATCACGACGGCGACGGCTTTCGCCGCCACACTTCCGCCCAAGTAGCCGTCCGTACTCAACGTGCCTCCAGCAGCGCCCTGAGCGCCGCCAGGTCCTTGCGCTGGGCGCGGCGCATGGCGGCCGCGATCACGGTGGCTCCGAGCGAGGCGAATCCGCTGGGCTCACCCCGGTTGCGCAGGGTCATGCGGGTGCGGTCCGCGTACAGCCCGTACGGCTCCCATGTGTAGGTGGTCTCCATGGGGAACGGACCCTGCTCCGTCCGCATCACCATCCGGCGGCCGGGCTCGTACGCCGTGATCTCGTACGTGTAGGCGAGCCGCCTGCCGAGAAAGCGGGCGACGAACGCGACCTTCGAGCCGATCTGCACCGGTGGTGGGGTCCGGTATTCGACGGAAGTGATGTTGGCGTACCATACGGGCGCGTTCGTGGGGTCGGCCGCGTACGAAGCGACCTGATCACACGGGGCGGCGATCACGGCCTCGGTCAGGACGTCGACCTTCATCGGAGCCTCCCGGACGGCGGGAACGGAGCTTGGCTACAGGATCTCAAGCTTCACAGAGGGCGTCCGCCTCAGCGCTCGGGGTCGGCCTTGACGTTCCGGTGGCGCTTGTAGTGGCGGGCGACGCGGGCACGGTTGCCGCAGCCGGCCGAGCACCATTCGCGGCGGGGGTGCTGCTTGACGAAGGGTCGACAGCCTGTTCGGCCGGCATGGTGACCGCCGCGTGTCCCGTGAGGTCGCTGGTGCGCACGATACGCGTCGGGACGGCCCGCCTTCCTGACCCAGAAACGGGGGCGGGGCGGGTCCGCCGGCACGCCGCGAAACGCGGTGAGCAGCGCGTTCTTCGTCGGCAGGTGGGACCTCGAGGTCAGTCACGCCACACCTCCGCGATCACACCGCATCCGACCGCCGTCAACCGTCACCGCCCACCTCGACATGCCCGGCGACGGCATCTGGAAGGACAACGCACACCTCGGCCACCACTGACGGCCGGGTCGGCACGCTCCCCGCACCGCATGACGGAAGTCTTACGTGCACGCGTGGGAGACTCCGCCGACGCGGCCTGCTGCGTAACGTCGCCGTCATGCGTGTACTCGTCACCGGAGGAGCCGGGTTCATCGGCTCCCACATCGTCAACGCCCTCAAGGACCGCGGCCACGACCCCGTCGTGCTCGACGCCCTGTTGCCCGCCGCCCACCCCGGCACACCACCCCTGCCCGACGCCGAGTTCGTTCGGGCCGACGTGCGGGACGCGGACGCGGTCCGGTCGGCGCTGCGCGGGATGGACGCGGTCTGCCACCAGGCAGCCATGGTCGGCCTCGGGAAGAACTTCGCTGACGCCCCGGACTACGTGGGCTGCAACGACCTCGGGACGGCGGTGCTGCTGGCGGAGACGGCGGCCGCCGGAGTACGGGAACTCGTCCTCGCCGGGTCGATGGTGGTCTACGGGGAGGGCCGGTACACGTGCGAACGGCACGGAACGGTGCGCCCCGGGCCGCGGCGGACCGAGGACCTGATGGCGGGCCGGTTCGAGCCCCGTTGCCCCGACTGCGGGGAAGAACTCGCGCCGGGTCTGGTCGGCGAGGACGCGCCGACGGATCCCCGGAACGTGTACGCGACGACGAAGCTGGCCCAGGAGCACCTGGCGGCCTCGTGGGCCCGGTGCACGGAGGGCCGCGCCGTGTCCCTGCGCTACCACAACGTGTACGGGCCGGGGATGCCTCGCGACACGCCCTACGCCGGAGTGGCTTCCTTCTTCCGCTCCTCGCTGGCCCTCGGCGAGGCCCCTCAGGTCTTCGAGGACGGCGCCCAGCGGCGGGACTTCGTCCACGTCGGGGACGTGGCCTCGGCGAACGCGGTGGCCCTGGAGGCCGTGGGCGGGCTGTCCGCCGGGACGCTGACGGCGTTCAACACTGGCAGCGGCGATCCGCACACGGTCGGCGAGATGGCGTCCGCGCTGGCGGCGGCGTACGGGGGTCCGCACCCGGTGGTCACGGGCGAGTTCCGCCTCGGCGACGTACGCCACATCACCGCCGACTCCACCCGGCTGCGCGAAGAACTGGGCTGGCGCCCGGAGGTCGGCTTCGCGCAGGGCATGACCGAGTTCGCCCGCGCCGGCCAGCGCGCGTCGGCGGGGGCCGTCGGCTGATCCGCCCCGCCTCGGCACCGGCCTCGCGAGGGACCATGGGCAGGACACGCCGGTGGGCCCTCGTCGTGTCCGCGCGACCATCGGGCAGGCCCGGGCGGAAGGCCGGGGCAGGCCCTACGCGGGTGCCGGGAGGGTGAGTTCGAAGCGGCAGCCGCCCGGTACGTTGTGGACGTCGGCGTGCCCGGAGTGGGCTTCGATGATGCCCCGTACGATCGCCAGGCCCAGGCCCGCGCCCGAGGGAGGGGTACGGGCCTGGCTGCCGCGCCAGCCGGTGTCGAAGACGCGGGGCAGGTCCTCGTCGGGGATGCCGCCACAGGCGTCGGTGACGGACAGCACCACCCCGTCGGCGCGACGTTCGGCGGCGATGGCGACGGTGCCGTCGGCCGGGGTGTGGCGGATGGCGTTGACCAGCAGGTTGGACAGCACCCGGGTCATCTCCTTGCCGTCGACCTCCACGGGAAGCGGGGCGACGCCACCGCCGGCCAGGTGCACGCCGTGTTCGCGGGCCAGGGCGTCCGCGCCCGCGAGTGCGTCGCCGACCAGGTCGTAGAGGGAGATCCGGGTGGGGCTGAGGGAGAGGGCGCCCGCGTGGATACGGGACAGCTCGAAGAGGTCGGTGACCATGGAGTTGAGGCGGTCCACCTCGGCGCGCAACTGCTGGTGGTAGCGGGCCGGGTCGGCCGCCATGCCGTCTTCGAGGGCCTCCGACATCGCGCGCAGACCGGCCAGCGGGGTGCGCAGGTCGTGAGAGATCCAGGCCACGAGCTCGCGCCGTGAGGTCTCCAGGGCTCGCTCGCGTTCACGTGACGCGGCGAGGCGTTCGCTGGTGAGGGCCAGTTCGCGGCTGAGCGCGGTGAGTTCGGCGGGGGCGGGCACGGCGGGAGCGGTGAAGGTGCCCTCCTCCCCGAAGTCGCGTGCCGCGCCGACGAGTTCCCGGCAGCGCCGCACGACCTGGCGGCCCAGCAGCAGCGCGGTGCCCAGGGACACGCCGGCGGCCATCGCGACGAGCGTGGTCACCACGGCGAGGTCGTGGGAGGAGAGGAACATCGCCCAGGCCACCGCGAGCGTCCCGGCGAGCATCGCGCAGACGGCGACGGCCGCGACGACCGCGAGGGACACGGCGACGCTGCGCCGGCGCAGTATCCGCAGCGCCACGGCGCCGAGCAGCCCGGCTCCGCCCGCGCCGAGGAAGGCGTACAGGGCGATCAGCAGAACGTCACGCATGACCGGCCTCCGTCTGGGCGCCTGCCGCGGCCCCGGCGCGGCGGGTCGGGTCCGGGGCTGCTTCGAACCGGTATCCGGCGCCCCACACAGTCCGGATCAGCTGCGGATCGGCCGGATCCTCCTCGATCTTGGCCCGGAGCCTGCGGACGTGGACGGTGACCGTGGAAAGGTCTCCGAAATCCCAGCCCCAGACCTCGCGCATCAGCCGCTCCCGGCCGCAGACCTGACCAGCGTGTCGCAGGAAGTAGGCGAGGAGGTCGAACTCCCTCAGTGTGAGAGCCAGTTCCGCACCGCCCTTCGTCGCCCGGCGGCCGGCCGGGTCGACCGCCAGGCCGGCCGCCACCAGCAGGGGCTCGTCGGCCGGAACGGCCGAGGAGGCCCGGCGCAGGACCGAGCGCACCCGCAGGACCAACTCGCGCGGGCTGAAGGGTTTGGTCACGTAGTCGTCCGCACCGACTTCCAGGCCCAGGATCCGCTCCTCCTCGTCCCCGTGCGCGGTGAGCATGACCACCGCCACGGCGGGGTTTCCGTTCTCGCGCGCACGCAGCCGGCGGCAGACCTCCAGGCCGTCCATGCCGGGCAGCATCAGGTCGAGGACGACCAAGTGCGGCCGGTGCCGGGCCGCGGCCTCCAGGGCGGACGGGCCGTCGGCGGCGCGGTGCACGGTGAATCCGGCTCGTTCCAGATAGCCGGACACGACCTCCGAGACGGTCGGGTCGTCGTCCACCACGAGGACGCGGGCGGCCGTGACGCCGTCGGCGGCGGGGGCGCGGTCGCTGCCCGCGCCCCCGCCGGTGGTCCGATCGTTGCTGGATTCCATGCCATCAGAGTGGCACCGCGGCCCGCCCCGGCGGACCTGGGCCCTGCGGTTCCGGCACGGTGTCCGCGTTTCGTAAGGTCTTCCGGCCACTTTCTTCGCCCTCCGGTTCCTACGGTGTGGAGGGTGACTCCTTCTGCATGTCGTCCGCCTGTCGCGGACCTCGTACTGCCCTGCCTCGACGAGGCGGAGGCCCTGCCCTGGGTACTGGCGCGGGTGCCGGCCGGGTGGCGGGCGATCGTCGTCGACAACGGCTCCACCGACGGCTCGGCGGACATCGCCCGCTCCCTCGGCGCCACCGTCGTGCACGAGAGCCGCCGCGGCTTCGGCGCCGCCTGCCATGCCGGGCTGCTCGCCGCGCGGGCCGAGTTCGTCTGCTTCTGCGACTGCGACGCCTCCATGGACCCCGGCCTGCTCGCCCCGATGGCCGCCCGGGTCGCGGCCGGCGAGGCGGACCTGCTGCTCGGCCGGCGCCGCCCGCAGGACCGGGGCGCATGGCCCGCGCACGCACGCGCCGGAAACATCGCCCTGGCCCGGATGCTGCGCCGCCGTACCGGCCTGCGGCTGCACGACCTCGGGCCGATGCGGGTGGCCCGCCGTGAGGCGCTGCTCGGCCTGGACCTGACGGACCGGCGCAGCGGCTACCCGCTCCAGATGGTCGTACGGGCCGCCGATGCGGGCTGGCGGGTGGCCGAGACCGACGTCCCCTACCTGCCCCGCTCCGGGAAGTCCAAGGTCACCGGGACCTGGTCGGGCACCTGGCACGCCGTGCGGGACATGCGCCGCGTTCTCACCGAGCCGCCGGACACCCGGACCGCACCGGCCGAGGGAGCCTCCGCATGAGCACCCTCCTCGTCATCGCCAAGGCCCCGGTCGCCGGCCGCGTCAAGACCCGGTTGACCCCGCGGTTCACGCCCGAGCAGGCTGCCGACCTGGCCCGCGCCGCGCTCCGGGACACGCTCGCGGCGATCCTCGCCACCCCTGCCCGGCGCCGTGTCCTGGTCCTCGACGGGCAGGTGGGGCCCTGGCTCCCGGACGGAATCGAGGTCGTCCCGCAGTGCGCGGGCGGGCTCGACGCACGGCTGGCCGCGGCCTTCGCCTTGGCCGACGGACCGGCCCTGCTCATCGGCATGGACACGCCCCAGGTCACCCCCGGCCTCCTGACGCCGGGGCTCGACTTCACCGGGACCGACGCCTGGTTCGGCCCCGCTGACGACGGCGGGTTCTGGGCCCTGGGCCTGGCGGAACCCGACCCGGCCCTGCTGCTCGGCGTACCCATGTCCGTACCGGAGACGGGGAAGGCGCAGCGGCGCCGGCTGACCGACGCGGGGCTGGCCGTGCGCGATCTGCCCGAGCTGTGCGACGTGGACACCCCCGCCGACGCGGAACGCGTGGCGGAAGCGGCTCCGCGCACCCGCTTCGCCGCCCTGCACTCCGGACTTTGCGCGGCGACCCGATGACCGCCCAGCTCACGGAGCCGACCACGCGCACCTGGCAGGCCGACCCGTACACCGACGCCCTGCGCACCGGGCAGGGCCCGCTGTACCTGCGCCGTCGCGACGGCTGGCTGCTGCCGCTGGAGGTCGAGCGCTGGTGCGCCGAACCCGACGTGGCCGACCACACCGTTCTGAGCCGCTGCACCGGACCGGTCCTCGACATCGGCTGCGGACCGGGCCGGATCGTCGCCGCCCTCGCCCACCTCGGGCACGCAGCACTCGGCGTGGACATCACCCCCGAGGCGGTGGCCCGTACCGTGCGGGCGGGCGGCAGCGCCCTGTGCCGGTCGGTGTTCGACCCGCTGCCCGGCGAAGGCGGCTGGCGCACGGTCCTGCTCATCGACGGCAACATCGGCATCGGCGGAAACCCCACCGCCATGTTGCGCCGCACCGCCGAGCTCACCGCTCCCGGCGGCTCCCTGCTGGTAGAGGTGGCCGCCTCAGACGTCGACGAACGGGTCGAGGTACACGTCGAGGACGGGAACGGCGGCCGCGGAGAGTCCTTCCGGTGGGCCCGACTGGGCACCCGCGCCCTGTGCACCAGCGCGGGGGACGCGGGCTGGACCCCCTCGGGCACCTGGCAGGCGGCGGGCCGGCACTTCGTACGCCTCACCCGCTGAACGCGTACGCGCGGAGAACCGCCGGGGTGGGATCCGCAGCAGTGCGGATCCCACCCCGGAGCCGCTGACTTTCGACAAGGGGCCCTCAGGGGGCTGACGGAAGGTCTGGCGATTCAGCCGACGGTGACGACCATCTTCCCGAGGGCTTCTCCTGCCTCCATGGTCCGATGGGCCTCGACGATCTCGTCGAACCGGAAGACCCGAGTGGGACGGGCCCGCAGGGCACCGGCGTCGGCCTTGGCGTAGATCTCGTCCAACGGTACGCTGGTGAGCGGGAATGCGGGGGTGCCCAGGACGAAAGCGCTGCCGAAGAAGCTGCGCCGGACACCGCTGGGGAGATCGGCGATCGGGTCGAAGTCCCGTACCGGTTCGAATCCGCCGGGAAGCCGAGCTGGCAGACCCGGCCGCGTGGCCGGACCGGGGCCAGCGAGTCGCGCAGGACGCTGTTGCCGACGACGTCGAACACCGCGTCGACGCCGACCTCCCGCTCCGCGACGTGGGTGGCGAGCGCGCCGTCGTCGATGAGCACGTCGGCGGCCCCGAGTTCTCTACAGCAGTGGCGCCCGCTGCGCGTCCCGGGTCGTGGCGAGGACGGTCGCGCCGTGGTCGACCGCCAGGTTGAGGGCGGCCCGGCCGAGCGAGGAGGTCGCTCCCCTCACCAGGACGGTCTCGCGCGGCCGTAGGTCCAGATTGCCGAAAAGGCCGCTCCACGCCGTCGCGTACACCTCGGGCACCGCCGCAAGATCGGCCCAGTCCAGGGACGTGCGCACGGCCACCACGTTGGTCGTCGGCACGGTCACCAGCTCCGCACAGCTTCCGTTTCGGGTCCGCCCCATGCCGCCGAGCATCGCCACCACCCTGGTCCCTGCGGGGAGTTCACCGGACGGGTCGTCCTCCAGGCCACGTTCAGAACGGCGTCGGGCTCGAACTCTCGCGGTCTGGGCATGAGAAGAAAATTCATGAGCGACCACTCAAGAACATGCACCCGTCACCCTGCCCGCAGCCGCGCCCCGTCAGACTCGCCGGCTCACCCGGCTCACCCGGCGCATCACGGCACGCGCACCGACGTACGCCAAGGTGAGCAATGCGATGGCCGCCACGGCGAGCAGCCAGTTGCGCAGGTAGTCGAGCGGCAGCACGGTGGGGTTGGCCACGCCCGCAGGACGCAGCAGAGGGGGAAGGGCGATCGCGGTAAGGGAGCCTCCGACGATCAAGGCTCCACGCACCACCCCGCGCAGGCGCAGGCCCGCGACAGCAAGGAGGGCGGCGATCGCCATCACGAGGGGCACGATGAACCCGTCGTGCACCACGACCGCTCCCCCGAGCCACCCGGCGATCCGCCACGGCTCCGGCTGCTGGAGCAGCAGCCATCCGCCCCAGGTCGCGCACATCAGCCCGAATCCACCCACGACGTGGCGAAAGCCCCTCACACGACCTCCAGTCGGCCGACCCACTTGGTCTGCAGGACACCGGGCCGGTTCGGGGCGATGATCCGCGCCGGGTAGCCATGGTCCGGTGCCAGCACCTCGCCGTTCAACCGCAGTGCCAGCAACGTGAGCGGGTCCTGTGCGTAGAGACGTCCCATCTCCATCACCCGGTAGGCTCCCGCCGCTTCCAGGGAAACCACTCGGGCCCGCGCCCCCGGGCCGCCACCCGCCCGCTCCAGGAGGTCCCGCACCCGTACCCCGGTCCAGTGCGCGGACTTGCTCCAGCCCTCGACGCAGGCGATGGGCAGGGTGACGTCATGCTGCGGCATGGCGCGCAACTCCTCCAGCGTGAGGGTGTACGGACGCGGCCCGTCCACGGTCAGCCGCCAGTCGGCCAAGGAGGCCTCAATGACCCGCGCGGCGGCTGCCGTACGGTTCACGGGCAGCCCTTGGACCCCGTGGGCGGGGCTGCGCGGGCCGAACAGCGCCAGTGCACCGAGCCCGGTGACGGACTGTCCGACCGTGGTGAGCGTGACGGCTCCGACAGCGGCTGTGACGCCAAGAAGCAGCTGTCGGCGGTCGGGCCCGTCGGCCTCGGGCAGCGCCAGGGTTCCGGGGGAGCGGCGCGTGAAGTGGTCCCGGATCTTCGGCCACTGGACGGCGAGGTGCAGGAGCAGCGAGCCGAGGAGGAGCCAGGCGACCGCGTAGTGCACGGGAACGAAGTTGAAGGACCACGGGTACCACTGGAATGTGTTCAGCAGCCCGGTGAACAGCTCGAACAATCCGGCAGCGACGAGCACGGCCACCGAGGTCCGCTCCAGTGCATGGAGTACCGATCGCACCGGAGGCCAGGCGAACAGCCGCGGGTAGACCGCCCACAGCTTCGCGAGCAGCAACGGGATCGCGGCGATCCCGGACGCCACGTGCAGCCCCTGGGCGAGCCGGTAACCCCAGTACGGGCGGCTCGGCAGCGAGTCGGCCAGCCAACCCGGCGGGTGCTGGAGGTAGTGGCTCAGTACACCGGTCGCGAAGCAGACGGCCATGGCCAGGCCAAGCCAGCGGCCGATCGCGGTCGCGGTGCGGGCATCGTGCAGGCGCGCCTTGAAGGTAACGGGCGGCCCCGGAGACAGGATGGAACGCATGCCCCCATCACACCCCCGACGAGGCCCGCCCAGGCTGCCGGAACACCTTACGAAACACGGACATCCGCGGTGGCACGGCCCACGGAAGGGCCGATTCCTGAAACGCTTCCGCAGGTGAAGCCCCTCGCCGCCCTCAGCCCTCGCGCCGCGCTCGTGACCACCGCACTCGCCCTCGCCGCACTCACGACGGTCCTCGTCCTCACCCTCATGTACGGGGGCAACTTCAGCGACCCCGTCGGGCTGTTCTGGTGGTACGCGGCCTGCTGGGTGCTCTTCACCGTCGCTCTGCTCGCTCTGCGCCGGGTCCCGGCCCGCCACGTCGCGTGGCTGATCGCCGCGGGGGCCGTCGCCGTCACGGTGACAGGACTGATGGGACCACCGCGGACCAGCACCGACTCCTACCGCTACGCCTGGGACGGCAGGGTCCAGTCCGCCGGCATCTCCCCGTACGACCACACCCCACAGGACCCGGCGCTCGCCCGGCTGCGCGACCCCTGGCTCTTCCCCACCGGCGCCGCCTGCAAGAGCCCCGACCTCGCACCCGTCCCCCACACCGGCAGCGCGCCCCACTGCACCCGCGTCAACAGGCCCGCCGTCCACACCATCTACCCGCCCGTCGCCGAGGCGTACTTCATCGCCGTCGACGGCCTCTCCCCCGCCGGCGCCCGGCACAAGCCGCTCCAGATCGGCGCTGCCCTGATCTCCCTCGGAGTCACGGGCGCACTCCTCCTGATCCTGCTACGGCGCGGCGAAGACCTCGACAAGGCCGCGTACTGGGCCTGGTGCCCGGCCGTCCCCATCGAGGCCGTCAACAACGCCCACGTCGACGTCTTGGGCGTGCTCCTCATGGTGACCGGACTCGGCCTCGTCGCCTCCCGGGCCCTGACCCGGCGGGCGGCGGGCGGGGTGCTGATCGGCGCCGCCATCGCCACGAAGCTGATGCCGGCCGTCGTTCTCCCCGGCGCGCTGTCCGGGGTCCGCCGCGTCCGCGACGCGGCCGTCGTACTCCTGCCCGCCGCGGCCTTCGTCGTACTCGCCTACCTCCCGTACGTCCTCCTCTCGCACGGCTCGGTTTTCGGCTACCTCGGCGGCTACGTGGAGGAAGAGGGCTACGACGACCCCTCGGCAGGATCCCGCTACTCGCTCCTGCGCCTGGTCCTGCCCGACACCTGGGCATTCCCCGTACTGCTCGCCGTCGTCGCGGGCGTGTCCCTGTACGTGATGTGGCGCGGGGACCCTCGACGCCCCTGGAACGGAGCTCTCCTGGTCACCGGCTGGGCGTTCGTCCTCCTCACGCCCGGCTACTCCTGGTACACGCTCATCCTGATCGCCCTCGTGGCCTTGGACGGACGCTGGGAATGGCTCGGCATCTCATTCGCGGGCGCGGCCGTGTACGTCCTCGGACCGACGTACGACTACGGGGCGACCCTGAGCAGCCTCGCCTACGGCGCGGCGACCGCCCTCGTCCTCGTGATGACCGTGATCCGACGGCGTACCGCCAGGGACCAGGCGGCCGTACCGGCCGTGGCAGCCACCGCACCGGTCGACGAAAGGCGATAGGGCGTCTCGCCTCGCCGCCCTGCGAGTCCGACGTCCATCGCATTGGAGGGCGGCGGCCGTCTCATAAGCACGGACCAAGATCCGGACCACCCACGGACCGGCGAGCCGTCATTCGGCGTCACAGCCCGAGAAGCCGTCGACACCATCGACCACACCCTCACCGGAGCCGAGAAGTCCAGCCACGACACGGGCCGCACGGAGTGGCTGCGACCACCACGCGACCACATCACCAGATCCGCGAGGTTGTGCGCCGACTCCGCTCCCCCGCAGTCCCCGGCTTCAGCGCCACGGCCGACCAGCCACAGACCGGACGTGCGACCACACTGCGTCGCAGCGCGGGTGCCGGACATGGCAGATCAGACCCCGGTCCGTGTCGGGCGGCGGGAGAACCAAACCGCCCGGACAAGGCAGGCGACGGCCGCCGCACTGAACAGGAGACCGGCCGCGGTGCAGGCAGACGGCGATCAGCGTGTACGCCCGGCCGCCATGGCCCGCACCCACGTCCCCCTCGTCGCGGTCATCGAACGCGACGGCACCCAGGGCCGCCTTCTCGGAGTGGTCTCGGCCGCCTCCCTGATGCGCCACCTGCTGCAGGCGGGCGGGCAGGCGTGAGCGGCTGGCAGAGCTGGGCAGCCATCGCCGTATTCGCGGGCGTCTACGTCCTGATCATCACGGAGTGGATCCACCGCGTCGCCGCCGCCCTTGGCGGCGCCGCCTTGATGCTGGCCATCGGCGCCACCGACGACGTCTCGGCCTTCCACTCGGATGAGACCGGCATCGACTGGAACGTCATCTTCCTGCTGCTCGGCATGATGATGATCGTCGGCGTGCTGAAGCGGACCGGTCTCTTCGAGTACCTGGCGATCTGGTCGGTGAAGAAGGCCAGGGCCAGACCGTTCCGGGTGATGGCCATGCTGGTGGTCATCACCGCGGTGGCCTCCGCGCTGCTGGACAACGTCACCACCGTACTGCTGGTCGCCCCCGTGACGCTCCTGGTCTGCGACCGCATGAAGTTGTCACCCATTCCGTTCCTGCTCGCCGAAGTGTTCGCCTCCAACATCGGCGGCACCGCCACGCTCGTCGGCGACCCGCCCAACATCATCATCGCCAGCCGGGCCGGCCTCACCTTCAACGACTTCCTGGTGCACCTCGCCCCGCTGGCCGCGGTACTGACAGGCGTCTTGGTGCTCATCCCCTACGTCGCCACCATGGCCCCCGTCACCAGCGAGCTCGTCACCGACATGGGCGGCGACCCCGACCACGTCATGTGGTGGGCCCTCGCCCTCGGCGCGGACCTCGGCGGCAACGCAACCGCCATCGGCGCCTCCGCCAACGTCGTCGTCCTCGGCATCGCCGAACGCAACCGCCACCCCATCACCTTCTGGCAGTTCACCCAGTACGGCCTCATCCTCACCGCCGTCACCGTCGCCGTCTCCGCCCTCTACCTGTGGCTGCGCTACTTCGCCCTGGCGTAGGAACCGACCAGCCCCTCCCCGCACCCCCTGAGGTGTGCGCTCAGGCCTCCGTGTCGGGCCAGCTCAGCAGGCGGGCGCCGATGACCGCCGTCTGGAGCGTGTAGCGGTTCACCGGGTCGGCCGGGTCGGCGCCGGTCAGGCTGTGGATCCGCTCCAGCCGGTAGGTCAGCGCTCGCACGCTCAGCGACAGTGATCGGCTGGGGGTGTCGTCAGACCCGTCTCGGCCATGCGTGGGTGTACTACCGCCTTCGGTGCGGAACGGGTGTCTGAGGCGGCAGGCAGCTCGCGTCCTGGGGAGGCGTTCCATGCCGCACCTGCGCCTGGCTCCGCCGGCACCTACTCGGCCCGGAGTCCTGTTGCCCGCGCGTGATCTGGCAGTCGCATGGTTCCTGATGGTGCTGCTGGCCGCCCTGGCCTGGGTGCTCACCATCGGCCAGTCCCGCCACACGGGGATGCAACCCGGCAACATGGGCTTGGCGCTGCCCCTCTTCCTGCTGCTGTGGGTGGTCATGATGGCGGCGATGATGCTGCCCTCGGTGGCACCGGTAGCCATCACGTGGGTACGCGGGATCAGCCGCCGCTCGACCGGCCCTGCCCGCGCCCTGCGGATCGCCGAATTCGTCAGCGGCTATCTCCTCGCCTGGACCGCCTTCGGGCTACTCGCGTACGGCGCCCTGGGCGCGACTGGCCACCTCGTGGACCGCAACCCCGGGACGGGCCGCTGGATCGGCGCCGCCGCATTCCTCCTCGCGGCAGCTCAGCAGTTCGGGCCACTGAAGCGGGTCTGCCTGCGGCACTGCCGGAACCCGATGTTCCAGCTGCTCCAGTACTCGCGTTACCGGCCCTGGGCGAAGGACCTGCGGGTCGGGGCGCACCACGGGCTCTACTGCGTCGGATGCTGCTGGGGCCTGATGATCGTCCTGATCCCGCTCGGCCTCATGAACGTGGCCGCGATGGCAGGACTGGCGGCCGTGATCTTCCTGGAGAAACTCTGGCGGCAGGGACCCTGGCTGACCTGGGCCGTCGGCTTCGCGTTCCTCGTCCTGGCCGTACTCGCCCCGTTCCAGGACTGGCTGCTGCCCGGCCTGGAGACATCCGCTCCACCCATGGACCAGATGACCGGCTGGGCAGGATGAACGGTCGCCGTGGGCCGTACGGGAAGAGCCCTGTACGGCGGTCATCCTCCCGCGTTCCAACGAAACCGGTTGTTCTCGCCTGACGGGAGTTCCTCTCCTTCAAGGCTAGGCGTGCACTCCGAGAGAGTACAGACACCGCACGCCTTGACCGGTGCCGCCCCGATGGCCGCGCTCGCGGGCAGCCCGGCTTTTGCCCACGTGGCAGCGGGAGGAGAATTGATGACGACCCGTGCCACCGAGCGCCTGTGTTGACGTCCGGCAGGGCATCGCCGACGGTGATTCCCGCCCGTGCGGGCCACGAGGAGGCGCCGAGATGTCTGAGACGACAGCGGCTGTTCCGAGATGGCACGCGGCCGGTGACTGGTTCGATACGTGCAGGTGCAATGTCCCCTGCCCCTGCTCGTTCGCCCAGCTGCCCACCTTCGGTGAATGCGACGGTGTCCTGGCCTGGCACATACGCGAGGGTAACTACGGTGATGTACCGCTGGACGGACTCAATGTCCTGATGCTCGGCTCCTTCGTCGGCAATGTGTGGGCCGAGCACACCGACTCCTACGCGGCAGTATTCCTCGACGAGCGAGCCGACGACGCACAGCGTGAAGCCCTGCAGATGATCTTCGGCGGCCAGGCCGGCAGCTGGCCGGCCGAAATGGTGAGCATGATGGACGCCGAGATGCGGGGCATGGACTTCACCCCTATCGAGATCGAGGTCGACGAGGACCTCGGCGGCTGGCGAGCCACGATCCCCGGCCGCGTCGAGGCGACGGCCGTGGCGCTCACCGGACCGACCACACCGGAGGGTGCGCGGGTCCAGTCGACCAACCTGCCGGGCTCGGAGACCGGGCCGGGACAGGTCGCGACCTGGGGCCGCTCCACGGCGGACCGCGCCGACGCCTTCGGCTTCCACTGGAGCCGGGAGGGCCAGTCCAGCAAGCACATCACCTTCGACTGGACAGGCCCTGACCAAGGGCAGCCGTTCCGCAGAAGCCACAGGTAGTGGTGGTCACCGCAGGTGCCCCGAGTCGCTCCTCAGACGGTGATGCCGACCGTGGACGACCTGCGATGCTGAGGCCATGGAGATCGAGATCCTCGTCGTACCCGACTGTCCGCACAGCGAGCCCGCGGCCGAGCTGCTGCGGCAGGCGCTTGACGACGTCGGCCTGCACGGCGCCACGGTCACCACGCGTGTGGTCACTGGCCAGGGCGAGGCCGAAGAGCGCGGCTTCACCGGGTCCCCGACCTTCCTGATCGACGGACGCGACCCGTTCGCCGAGGCCGGTCGCCCGGCGGGGCTGGCGTGCCGGGTGTACCAGACACCGGATGGCCTTTCGGGTCTCCCCGGCCTCGGCCAGCTACGCCAGGCGCTGACTGGCCGCCCCCACGAGCAGGACCTGGCCGACGCGCAGCGGCGCCACTGGCAGAACACCTACTTCGCCCACCCGGGCATGTACGGCGAGCAGCCCTCCACCCCCGCAGTCCACGCCGCAGCCGTCCTCGGCGCGGCCGGAGCCAACGATGTGCTGGAGCTGGGGTCCGGGCATGGCCGCGACGCCCTGTACTTCGCCCGTGAGGGCTTCACCGTCCAGGCCACCGACTTCAGCAGCACCGGACTCCAGCAGCTACAGGATGCCGCCCGCATCCAGGGCGTCGCAGATCGAGTCAGCACCACCATGCACGACGTCCGCGAGCCACTGCCACTGCCGGACGCCTCGGTGGACGCGGTCTTCGCGCACATGCTGCTGTGCATGGCCCTGTCCAGCCCGGAGATCCACGCCCTGGTGCACGAGGTCCGCCGAGTACTGCGGCCGGGCGGGGTGTTCCTCTACACCGTCCGGCACACCGGCGACAGCCACTACGGCACCGGCACCCCGCACGGCGACGACATCTACGAACACGGCGGCTTCGCCGTGCACTTCTTCTCGCGCGACCTGGTCGAAGCGCTGTCCGACGGCTGGACCCTGAACGAAGTCCATGGCTTCGACGAAGGCGAACTGCCGCGCCGATTGTGGCGCGTCACCCAGACCCGACCCCTTTGACCCAGTTCCCGGGCAGTTCGGACGTGCGTACAACCGCATTCCCAAGCTGAGGGCGCGGGGTCGATTCCCGTCATCCGCCTTCGATAGAGGCCCAGTTCTGCAACCTATCGGTGAGATCAGGTGCAGCAGTCCCGTCTGGCCGGCAGTCGCACCCACCTGCCTCACTCCTCGGCGCAGCAGCCGGGTCGGGAGCGCACCAGTCCTCGCCCCGCCACGCATCACGGCCTTCCTTGATCGTGACAGCGGCGATGACCAGCGCGGCGGCCGGGTCGGCCCAGGACCAGCCGAGGGTGGCATTGAGTACCGGACCGACCAGGACGACTGCGGAGAGATAGGTACACAGCAGGGTTTGTTTGGAGTCGGCGACCGCGCTGGCTGAGCCGAGTTCGCGACCGGCCCGGCGTTAGGCGGCGAACAGGAACGGCATGATGCCCCTGCCTGCCCTTCGTTCGGGTTCCCGTGCAAACTTCACCCAGGACGACGTCCGCGAACTCCCCGGCAGTCGTCACGTCCACGTGCGCTGGCCGATTTTCGCGGCCTCCTCGTGCCGCCACTGGCTATCGCTGCCCCGGATCAGTCGATCCGTCCGCCATGGCAGCCACACTCTGGCACCCACCGCGGCGAGGACGACGGCTCCTGCGACGTACGTGCGGCTGCCGCGACACCCTGCGTCACCAGCTCGGAGCGCACTGCCCACACCTGCTCACCGACAGTGACCACGGGACGTGGGCGTTCGCGGTCGACGTCCCGGCACCGCGCCACCGTCGGACGACCGTCCGCCGTGGCGGATTCGGCAGCCACGACGCGGCCGAGGAGGCGCTGCGGAGGTTCCTGGAGGGCGAGGCCGGCGGGTTCAACGCCGACCCGAACCAGAGCGTCGACGCCTACCTGAGTACCTGGCTGGCCGCCAAGGCGCTCGTGCTCAAGCCGACCACCATCGCGCGATACCGGGACTACGTCCACAACGATCTCGCGCCCGCCTTCGGCGCCCTCAAGCTGGACGAGCTCGGGCACCGGCACATCGCGGCCTTCGTCATCAGCGAGCTCGCCGCCGGCCGCGGCCGGACCACCCTCTACCGGTGCCTGACCACCCTCTCCAGCGCCCTCGGCGACGCCGTCCGCCAACACCGCCTCCCACACAACCCGGCCCGTCCCCCGGTCCTGCACCGACCACCATCGCCGGAGCGTCGCATCTGGACAGCGGACAAGGCCGCCCGCTTCCTCGCCCACTGCCACCACGCCGACCCCGAGATGGCCGACCTGTTCGAGTTCCTCATCGGCACCGGCCTGCGCAAGGGCGAAGCCCTCGGCCTCCACTGGGACAACGTCCACCTCGACCAGGGCGTCCTCTACGTAAGCTGCACCCTCTCCGCCATCGACAACAACCACCTCGTCATCACCCCTCCAGCACCGCACACAAACCGTGCCTCGAACCCGCGGCGATCCTGACGATCCGTTCGCCGGGCTTCTGCCGAGAACGCCAGCCATCAGCCGGAGCACACGGCGTGGCTGCGACCACCACGCGACCACATCCAGCGGCTCCGCGAAGCCCTCCGCCGACTCCGCTCCCCCGCAGTCCCCGGCTTCAGCGCCACGGCCGACCGGCCACACACCGGAGGTGCGACCACATTGCGACCACCACGGCCCCGGACGCACGAAAGGCCGCCCTCTCATGGATGAGAGAACGGCCTCCGACCTGCGTTTCCGCAATGGTCGGGACGACAGGATTTGAACCTGCGACCCCTTGACCCCCAGCGCCCACATCGTGTGGTCCCCAACAGAGGGCCTGATCGCCGAGATCGACGCCAAGCAGCAGGCGTGACCGCCATGACCGAAACCGACGACATACGCAACGTCATCGTCATAGGCTCCGGCCCCGCCGGGTACACCGCAGCCCTCTACGCGGCGCGCGCCAACCCTGCGCCGCTCGTCTTCGGCGGTGCGATCTTCGTCGGCGGCTCGCTGACGACGACCACCGAGGTCGAGAACTTCCCCGGCTTCCCCGAGGGGGTCGACGGCCCGGTCCTCATGGAGAACATGCGGGCCCAAGCCGAACGGTTCGGCGCCGAGATGATCGACGACGACATCACCTCCGTCGACCTGACCGACGACATCAAGACCGTCACCGACTCCGAGGGCACGGTCCACCGCGCGAAGGCGGTGATCATCGCGACCGGCTCCGGCTACCGCAAGCTCGGCCTCCCCAAGGAGGAAGAGCTCTCCGGCCGCGGCGTGTCCTGGTGCGCGACCTGCGACGGCTTCTTCTTCCGCGACCGCGACATCGTCGTGGTCGGCGGCGGCGACACCGCCATAGAAGAGGCCACCTTCCTCACGCGCTTCGCGAAGTCCGTGACCGTCGTCCACCGCCGCTCGACCCTGCGGGCCTCCCAGGTCATGCAGAACCGCGCGTTCTCGGACGACAAGATCTCGTTCCTCTTCGACAGTGAGATCACCGAACTGGAGGACAAGGACGGCAAGCTCTCCAGCCTCACGGTCCGCAACGTCATCACGGAAGAGGCCCAGCACCTCGATGTGACCGGCCTGTTCATCGCGATCGGCCACGTCCCGCGCACCGAGCTCTTCACCGGGCAGCTCGACCTGGACGCCGAGGGCTACCTCAAGGTTCACTCCCCGTCCACGCGCACCAACCTTCCCGGCGTCTTCGCCGTCGGCGACGTCGTCGACCACACCTACCGCCAGGCCGTCACGGCCGCCGGCACCGGCTGCGCCGCCGCCCTCGACGCCGAGCGTTACCTCGCAACCCCCGCCGACGAGCGGTAACCGCAACAACCCACGGGAGAAGGCCGCATCATGGCAACCGCCTTCACTGGCTCGCACCCGGAGCTCGCGAAACCCTCGGGTAAGCAGGCGCGTGCACCCGTCGGCTGCACTACTTCCGGGGAAGCGTGCAGGCGAAGGCCACCGCCGTCGTCACCCAGTGCCGCAGGACGGAGTCCTCCGCGAGGGCAGGGCCTCCGACCGTCACCCAGCCGCGCATCGGGCGCCCGGTGAAGTCCATGGGCCGGGCCTCCGGCCGGGCGAGCGCCTCCTCGGCCCGGTCCGGACCCACCTGGGCGATGAGCTCGTCGCCGACCACGCCCACGCTCATGTGCCCGCACAGAAGGAAGGACAGGCCGCCGAACATCCGCTTCTCGGTGATGTCCGGCCGCTCGCGAAGCTGCTCCCTGATCCGCTGGGCCAGACCTTCGTCGTACGTCATACGCCCACTCTCCCGCGGAACCCCGTGACGTGCCGGGCGGAGTGCCGCGCGCGACCATGGAGGCATGGAACCGCCGTCCCTGAGCGATATCAGCAGCCCCGGTCGCGTGGCGGATGCCGGTGAAGGCATCGGCGCGGACGAGCTGGCGCTCGCTGCGCGCAACCACGGGATGCCGCTGGAGGCGCTGCGCTACGAGGTCACACCGGCGGGGCTGCACTACGTGCTGGTCCACTACGACATCCCCGTGGCGAACGACGACGAGTGGCGGCTGACCGTCGGCGGGGCGGTCCGCACGCCGCTCAGGCTGGGCCTGGCCGCCCTCCGCGCGCTCCCGGCCGTCACGACCCGGGTCACCATGGAGTGCGCGGGCAACGGCCGGGCCCGGCTCTCGCCCAGGCCCGTCAGCCAGCCCTGGCTGGTCGAGGCCGTGGGCAGCGCCGACTGGACGGGCGTGCCGCTGCAGGCGGTGCTCGACGCGGCCGGGGTAGGGCCCGATGCCGTCGAAGCCGTGTTCACCGGCGCCGACCACGGCGTGGAGCGGGGCGTCGAGCAGGACTACCAGCGCAGTCTTCCACTGCCCGTCGGCGAGGACGTACTGATCGCCTACGCCATGAACGGCACGCCACTGCCCCCGCAACACGGGTACCCGGTCCGTCTGGTCGTCCCCGGCTGGTACGGCATGGCCCACGTGAAATGGCTGCGCGACATCACTCTCGTCGACCGCCCGTTCACCGGCTTCCAGCAGACGGTCGCCTACCGTTACCGGCAGACCCCGGAGGAGCCCGGCGAACCAGTCACCCGGATCGCGCCGCGCGCCCTGCTCGTACCGCCCGGATTCCCGGACTTCATGTCCCGCACCCGCGTCGTGCACCCAGGGCCCGTACGGTTGGAGGGCCGTGCCTGGTCGGGGCACGGGCCGGTCGTACGGGTCGGGTTCAGTCCTGACGGAGGGCTGACGTGGACCGAGACCGAGGTCGAGCCGCCCGGGCCGCATCCGGCGGCCTGGCAGGCCTGGCACACGGAGTGGACGGCCACCCCCGGCAGTCACACCCTGACGGTCCGGGCCACGGACGCCTCGGGCCGCACCCAGCCCCTCGAACAGCCATGGAACCGTGGCGGCTTCGGCAACAACGCCGTCCAGCGAGTCCCCGTCCTGTGCCGCTGACTCCCGGCACGGGGATGGACGGGGCAGCGGGGACACGGGTGGCATCTCTGCCGTTCACGTTGCCGCAGGGCCGCCTCGTGTCGGCTCGGCGGCCGCGGCCGGCAGGTCTTGCACCTGCCGGTCGTAATCGTCGAGCAGCTGACGGAGATGGTCCAGCGACTCGGCCGGCACGTCGGCCGGAGCGGACTCCACGACGTAACGGGCCGCCGTGACCAGTGCGGACGGTTCGTACACGTGGAACGTGCCTCGAAGTACCGCCGGGCGCAGCCTCTCCAGCAGCATCGGTCAGCCCTTGGAACGTACGTACTCGACGACCTGGCCCAGTTCGGAGGCGAACTGGTCGTAGTCCTCCTGCATGCCGTTGATGTAGGCACTCCAGCCCAGACTCGCCTTCGCGTAGTGCACGGCTTCCTGGATCTCCTCGTCCGTGGCATCGAACAGCTTGGCCGCCTCGGCGTGGAACAGGCTGCAGTACCGGCACTTGGTCTCGGCGTGCAGCCCCACGCCGATCAGCTCCTTGTACTTGTTCGGGATCAGCGTCTCGCCGAGTTCGATCCGCTTGAAGATCTCCCACTCCGGGCCCAGCAGCTCGGTCGGAATGCTCTGGAAGAAGTGCGGCACCAGGCCCAGGGTTTCCCTGATGTCCGCTTCGACATCGGCGCGACTGACAGAGGTCGTCATGAAGACAGCCTCCTCCGGAGGCTCCGCGTGCCCGACCAGGCTCGCCCGCGCTGGTCGCAGGCGGTTCAGCACCGGTCATCGACGGGCGCGGACCACCGTTGCGTAACACCCCACTGCCCCGGCGGAGGGAGCCCTCTGGCACCGGCGGGACGTCACATCAAGCCTACGCACCTCCGCCATCTCCGGCGACGGACGGAGAGGCCGCCCCACGGGACGCTCGGCACGGATGGTGATCGTCCGGTGACACATGATTCACGGCCGGGAGCCCCCGGACGCGCGGCCGCCAGACGAATCCGGCCCCGTCCGCACAGTCGGCCGAGACCGCGGGCCCCTTCTCCCGGGGGCGCCGCCCTGGGTCCGCGGATAGCGTGGAAGAACATCGACCGGCAGGTGAGGCCATGACGAACAAGACCTACGACGCCATCGTCGTCGGGGCCCGCTGCGCGGGTGCACCGACCGCGATGCTGCTGGCCCGCCGGGGCCACCAGGTCCTTCTGGTGGACCGCGCCCGCTTGCCGAGCTGAATCCGCGACCTGGGCCGCCGGCACGGAGTTTCCGCGACGGACCAGGCTCTCCCTTCACACTTGATGGAGCGGCAGGTTCGGGGCATGAGGGAGCGGCCGTCTTCCGGTGTCAGAAGCGCGATGAACCCGCACTAACGGAAGACGGCCGCCGCGTGGGGGCGCGGGCCCGGTGAGGCCTGCGCCGTGGTGCGCCGGCTAGGTGTGGCTGGTGGCGCGGAGGTCGGCCAGAAGTTCGGCCTGCCCTTGAAGGACGCCGGAGAGGATGCCGCGGGCGACCTTCAGGAGTTCGGCGATCTGGGGGTGGGTGAGGCTGTAGTACACGTTGGAGCCTTCGCGGCGGGTGACCACCAGGTTGGACTTGCGCAGGACGGCCAGCTGCTGGGAGAGGCTCGCGGCCTCGACCCCGACCTCGGGCAGCATCTCGGCGACCGCGTGCTCGCGTACGGACAGGAGTTCCAGGACACGGATGCGGACCGGGTGCCCCAGCGTTTTGAAGAACTCAGCCTTGAGCTGGTAGAGCGGCGTGCTCACCTGCGTACCTCTGCCTCGACTGCCCATCTCATCCACCCGGAACCATTCCCGCGCAGGGGCATCCCTTCACCCCTGCTCACACCTTGTGACCTCCACAATTGCAGATCCCTGCAACTCGCGGGACCCGGAGGGCCACCTTCGTGACGTTCGGACCCCCGAGATCGGGTCTTTCGCCGGTCAGGCCTTCTTGAGGAACTCGGTCCTCAGGACCAGGCCCTTGACCTTCTTCGTGTTGCACTCGACCTCGCCCGGGCGGGAGGTAAGGCGGATGTTCTTGACCAGGGTGCCGCGCTTAAGGGTCTCGGAGGTCCCCTTGACCTTCAGGTCCTTGATCAGCGTGACCGAGTCCCCGTCCTCCAGCACGGTGCCGTTGGAGTCCTTGAAGATGATGTCGCTCATGGTGCCGGTGTCCTTGCCGTTCTCGTAGATCGTGCTGTTGCTGGTGTTCGGGTGAGGGCGGGTGTGGCCGGATGGTGTGGGTCAGGCCAGTCGTCGGTGCTCCACTGCTTGACCGTGCCATGGGCACCGTGGGCGGCCAGGGCGGCGGCGAGGTCGCAGTGGACGGTGACGGGCGGGCAGGTGGCGTCGGGGACGAGGGATCCGTCCGCGGGTATCGCCGCGAGCTCGAGGCGGCGCCCGCTCTCGGCGAGGCGGCGGGCGGCCTGGGCGACCGCGATCTGCCCGCCGGCCGACCAGCCCAGCAGACCGGTCAGATCCAGGATGACCGGGCCGGTACCCCGCGCGAGCGCCCAGCCGATCGCGCCGGTGAACCGGTCGGTGGCGTCCGCGCCAAGATAGCCCGCCAGGGACAGCACACACAGGTCCTGGCGGGTGGTGTAGCGCCATTCGATCGTCATCGTCAGCTCCTCGGCTTCACAGGGGAAGGGTGATCCAGATGGCCTTGCCGCGACCGTCCGCATCCGCCCGTACGACAGCGGTGCCGCCGAGCTCCATCGTCATCTCCACCACCATGGCCAGCCCGCTGCCGGGCGCGGTGGACAGGGCCCCGAAGAGGGCGGGCCGGTAGGGGTGGCGGTCGCGGACGGCGAACGCGAAGGCGCCGGCCCCGTGCGCGTAGGTGACGGTGATCGTCGGGGAGGACACGGCGGCGTGGCGGACGGCGTTGGTGACCAGCTCCGCCAGGATCAGCAGCGCCGGCCCGACACTCGGGTGGCGAAGGCCCACCCCGCACTCGACGAGGACGAGTTCGGTGGTCTCGCGGGCGATGCGGACGGCCGCGCCCATGGCCGGCACGTTCAGCACGTGCCGGTAGGGCATCGTCTCGACCTGGACGCTCACCGGCCCGCCTCCGTCACCGTGCGGGCCAGGCGGAACCCGGACACCTGCTGCGGGTGCAGGCGCAGCAGGGTGTCGTGGGGGCCGTGGGTCCAGCCGGGCAGGGTGCGCCGGTAGTGGGCGGCCTCGTCCGGGTCCGTGATGACGTCCGCCGGGCCGTGGGCGCTGACCGTCCAGCCGGTCCCGGCCGGGCCGCGGATCTCATCCACCTGGTAGGTCAGCAGTGCCCGGCCGGGGACGGCCGCGGCCTGCACGGGGGCGCGGACGACGAGGCGGCCGTACTCCATCACGTGTGCGGCGGGGCGGACGACGGCCAGCTCCCGCTGGACGTATACGAGTCGGCCCTGGGCGGAGCCTTCGAGGAGCCACAAGGCCTCGGTGCCCGAGACCTCGATCATGCGGCGGTCGGCAGGGACGGTCATCGTGCGGCCTTCCGGATGCGGTGCGGTCTGTGGTGCGTGCGGGGCAGGATGCCCGCCTGCTCCAGGTGCTTGCGGGCCCCGGCAATCGCCTCCGGGGTGGTGGCGTACTCGCGGCCCTCCAGGCGCAGCAGTTCCAGGGCGCCGACGGCGTCCAGGGCATGGCGTTGGCCGGGCCGGATGCCGGAGGTCAGGACGGCGATGCCGCGCCGGTTCAGCTTTTCCACGGCGTCTTTGAGGACGAGGGCGCCGGTGGCGTCCAGGGTGGTCACCCTCGCCATGCGCAGGATGACCACCTTGACGTCGCAGACCTCGGAGAGTTCGAGGAGGAAGCGGTGGGCGCCGGCGAAGAAGAGGGGGCCGTCGATGCGGTAGGCCACGATGTGCTCGGCCAGCAGCGCGTGTTCCTCGTCGCTGTGCTCGCCGGGCAGGTCCGGGCGGAAGTCGACCTGCTCCATCCGCGCCTGGCTCGCCACCGCCTTCAAAGCGAGGGCCCCCGCCACAACGAGGCCGATGATCACCGCGTACACGAGGTCGAGGACCAGGGTCGCCGCGGCGGTCAGGACGAGCACGGCCGCGTCGGAGCGGGTCGCACTCGCCATCGCACGCAGGGAGCCGACCTCCACCATCCGGATCGCGGTCGCGAGCAGGACGCCGGCCAGGGCGGCGAGGGGGATCTTCGAGACGAGGGGAGCCGCGGCGAACACGATCACCGCGAGCACCGCGGCGTGAGTGAGCGCCGCCAGCCGGGATGAAGCGCCAGTGCGGACATTGACCGCCGTACGCGCTATCGCGGCGGTGGCGGGAACGCCCCCGAACAGCGGGGCGGCGAGGTTGGCGATGCCCTGCCCGAACAGTTCCTTGTCCGGGTCGTGCTGTTGCCCCACCGTCATCCCGTCCGCGACCGTCGCCGACAGCAGGGACTCCAGCGCGGCCAGAGCGGCCACCGCGACCGCCGGGGCGAACAACGAGCCGAACGCCGAAGCGTCCAGGAAGGCGAGGGAGGGGGCGGGGAGTCCGGAGGGGAGGTCCCCGATCGGGGCCGCCGCGTCCAGGTGGAAGACCTGTGTGATCACCGTTGCGGCGATCACCGCGACGATCGAGAACGGGATCGACGGCTTCCACCGGGCGCCCGCCAGCATCACCGCCGCGACCCCGGCCGAGAGGCCGATCGCGGTCCAGTTCGGGAACGCCACGAAGTCCACGAGCGCCCGCCATGCCACGAGCAGGACTTTCTCACCCTCCGGTTTCTCGACCCCGAGCGCATTCGGTATCTGCTGCAGGCCGATCACGCACGCGATCCCCAGGGTGAAGCCCTCCACCACCGGCGCCGGCACGTACCGCATGTACTGGCCGGCCCGCAGCAGGGCGAGACCGATCAGGAGGACCCCGGCCATCAGCCCGACGGTCAGGACGCCTCCGGGTCCGTACTGGGCGACGATCGGCACCAAGACCACGGTCATCGCACCGGTCGGGCCGGACACCTGCAGATTCGACCCGCCCAGCAGTGCGGCGAGCGCGCCGGCGACCACGGCGGTGGCCAGCCCCGCCTCGGCGCCGAGCCCGGAGGAGACACCGAAGCCGAGCGCGAGGGGGAGGGCGACGATCGCCACGGTGAGCCCCGCCAAGAGGTCCCGGCGGGGGCTGCGGCTCATCGCCTTGAAGTCAGCGCGGGCCGGCAGCACCGAGCGGACCCGCCCGAGCGCGGAGGTCAGGAAGGTGTTCACGGTCACGAGGCCGGAACCTCGGACTCGCGCAGTTCTTCCAGCAGCACGCTCTGCCCTGTCAGGACCTCGGTCAAGATCCGCCGCGCCGCCAGCATCAGCTGCGCGACGTCTCCGCCCGCCAGTTCGTAAACCACGGTCGAGCCGTCACGCACCGAGGTGACAATCCCCGAACGGCGCAGCACCGCGAGCTGCTGTGACAAGGCGGAGGGCTCGACCTCAATCGCGGCCAGCAGGTCCCGCACCGGCATCGGCCCGTCCTGCAGCAGCTCCAGAACCCTTATCCGCACCGGGTGCCCGAGCATCCGGAAGAACTCGGCCTTGGCCTGATACAGCGGAACCGGCACGGTCTCGCACCCTTCTCACCGTCCCGGGGGCACCGGGGCTAACGCCTGGTGCTGTGCCCGCGGCTACCTGCGGACACAGCACCCACAGCATCTATGAAATTGCAGACTTCTGCAATTCACAGAAATGGCGAACCCCCTCGGCTGGAGACCGTAGCCTCTACTCAGGGCCTCGCCGCCACCCCCGTCGGCGAGGCCTCCTGCCCGGTCTGAGCGCACCGCGCCTTCCCGCGCCGCACGAGCGGGTTCGCCGGCACCGCGTCGTACCGCACTCAGCCGTGGGCCGGTGGGGTTGCCCGGGTAAACCCTTGGCGTCGTGCAATCAATCACGGGTCAGCCCATAGGCATCAGCCTGGCGCCTGTTGGCGACGAACGTGGTCCACAAGGGCAACGCCAAGGTGCACGTCTACGGACACGCCAGCGCCGGCGAGCTCGTCTACGCTGCAATATCGTCAGACCCCGTAAGTCATGCCCGTCCACGGCGAGTGGAGGCACCTGCGTGCCGACGCCGACCTCACGATCCGCACGGGCGTCGACCCCGACCGGGTCGTCATCGCCGAGGACGCCAACACCGGCACCCTGGCCGAGGCCCCGACTTCCTTGCCCGCGGGCTCGAGCACGACGACACCACCTTCGTCCCCGTCATCCCCGTGATCGAGAAGGACCTGGCCACCGCTGCGCAAGAGGGCGTCGGAGATACGGTCCAGCTCGAACAGCTCATCGCCCGCGCGGTGGCGAACTGAGCGTTTCGCACCCACCGCCGCAGGCCCCCCATCATCCCGGTCGTCATCGACGCGTGACACGGGATTCGGCCGGTCGGCTCACAGCGGACTGCCGTCGGGCACATTCATTTTTACGCTGACTGAATGAGCATCAGATCCTCTGTCCGCAAGGCCCTCTCGGGTGCGGCAGCTCTCGCGGTCGCTGCGGAGGTCCTCCTCGCGCCGCCCGCCGTGGGCGCTCCGCGAGCCGATCCGCTGCCGCCGCGCCCCGCCTCGTCCGTCGATACCAAGCTGCTGCACCGCCCCGGAACCCACGTACGGGCCCGGCAGGGGGCGCCGGCCCTACCGGAAGATGTCTCCGCCCTGTCCTGGCTGGTTGCCGACGTCCGGACCGGAGATGTGCTCGCCGCCCACAACGCACACCGCCTCCTGCCACCGGCCAGCACCATCAAGACCCTCTTCGCCCTCACCGCCCTGCCCCGCCTGCGCGGCACGGGCACCCACACGGTCACCGAAGCCGAACTCGAGGACGTGGGCGAGGGCAGCAGCCTGGTGGGGATCGACGCGGGCCGCACCTACCGGGTGGCGGATCTGTGGCGGGGGGTCTTCCTCAGCTCCGGCAACGACGCCGTGCACGTCCTGGCCGAGATGAACGGCGGCTGGGAGAAGACCGCCGCGCAGATGCAGGACAAGGCCCGCGCCCTGGGCGCGCTGGACACCCGCGTCGTCTCCCCCGACGGCTACGACGCCGACGACCAGGTCTCCTCCGCCTACGACCTGGCCGTCTTCGGCCGCACCGGACTGGCGAACCCGTCCTTCGCCGAGTACGCCGCGACCCCCGACGCGCAGTTCCCCGGCGCCACCCACGACGACGGCAGCCCCACCTGGACGTACGGCATCGAGAACACCAACCGGCTGGTCACCGGCGAGGACGGCGTGGGACGGTACCCGGGCATCATCGGCGTCAAGAACGGCTACACCTCCGAGGCCGGCCACACCCTGATCTCCGCCGCCCGCCGCGGCGGCCGCACCCTCCTGGTCACGGTGATGAACCCCCAGCACGGCGGCGGATTCGCGGTGTACGAAGAAGCCCGAGCCCTGCTGGACTGGGGATTCGCTGCCACAGGACACCTCGACCCCGTCGGGTCCCTGCAGCCCGCGCTACCGTCCAAGACCGCGCTCGCCGGCGCCGCCCCCGCTCCGAGCCGCGCACCCCAGCCCAGCACCCGCACGGCCTACGCCTGGCCGGCCGCCTTCCTCGTCACGACGTGCCTCACCGGAGCGATCCTCCTGCGCATCCGCAGGAACGCGTAGCACGCCCGTGGGTCCTGGGAGATCCGGCTTCTCGGCGGCCGGCAGGGCCCGAAACAATTGGTCGGCGCCTCGGGAATGCCGGGCGAACCCCCATGGGAGTACAGCGGGGCCACAGCAAGACAGCAGCAGGTAGCTCGTGAGCTTCCCACCGATCCGCCGACGCCGGTGTCCGCGTGCGCTACCCCAAGTCCCGGTATGCCGCGCTGCTTCCCTGATGCGCCCGGTGCGGAGCCCCAGGTCATCCTTCTGGCTCGGCGATGCAGGACCGGACCAAGATGTGGCCGACGCACTCGTCGACGGTTGGAGCGCGGCACAGGTAGAGCCTCGCGTCATGAGGAATGCCGACAGGTCCCGGACGGGTGGGCCCGAGCCCGGGCTGCGGTGCTCCTCGGTGCCCCAGGGGTTCCCTGCGACGCGGCGATCACCGACTTGCGCCGGGCGCGGTTCGCCAACCAGCTGCCGGCCACCAGCACCCTCGTGCCCGAGGCGTAAGCCGGTGGTCTGGCGCAAGGGGTCACACGACAAGGAGCACACGGCCGTCCAGGCGGGCCTCGCGCGCTTGGAGACCCGCCTGTCCAGTCGGCATGACGGGATCACTGTCCCTCGTCGTACTAGGGGGTGTCCGGTGGATCATGGCCGGGCCCGGGTCGGCTGGCACCGCGGCCTGCCGCGTTGTCGTCGGTCGCCGACGCTCCGCGTCGACTCCCTCCTCCGCCTTGCAATCCACGGCACCAGCCGACCCGGGCTATCCGACCCTGATCCACCGGACACCCCCTA